>QYQA01000033.1 GCA_007280285.1 Methylococcus sp.
CCATCAAGGCTGAAGGCATTGGCCGTATTGGCCTTTTGAACTGAACTCAAGCGGCCACCCAACCATGCCATGTTACCGGCGGTCGCTCCAGGCGTCCCGCTGGTGGTCAGCCAACACACTGCGCCGGTTTCATCGACGACGGTGGCCCACAGTGGAAGCCCGTATCCCCCTGACGATTTCCCTTGTGCAGCGGCCTTTTGAACTGCAGCATTCAGGCTTTCAAAAGTGATATCTCGGCAGGCTGCGAAGGAGTGACTCGATGCGATCGAGAGGACCAAACTGGCCCAATAGCATTGTCTTTTCATCGAAGGACTCCAGAAGATGAGGACACCCTCATAGTATCCTTAAGGAAGCCATTTAGACCATAGGCCCTGAGGAGGAAGGAGGCTCAAAGGCCATTAGCCGCCTCAAACAACGGATAGTTTCTTTGCAAAAAAACGTCTCGCCATCAACGCATTTGCCGCCAACGATAATGCACCTTGCCATCATCACAACGATACCCCGCCCGATTACTTCCGTCGGTTTCCATCAAGGGGGTGCAGTGATGGGCGTCACGGAAGTCCGCCCAATCATCTTCACCATTCCTGTTATGGCTGAGAAGGAAAGCATCCCCTATAACAGCGAGCGCCAAGCACATTAAGAGGATATAGCCAATGTTCATCTGGGTGACTCCCGTGATTATTTTTTACGTGGTAAGAAGAGACGTTGTCAGCCCCACAAGGTTTTTTTTAAGACTCCAACACCCCCTTATGGGTTCCCAAGAAAGAAGGTCATCCATGAAGGTTCAACCCTTGGGATGGCGGGTGGCGTGAAGCCATGAGAAACTGTCTCTGTTTTGATGCCATCCTCATCACCATAGATGAACCTTAAGCAACGCCTCTTATCGGTCGTCCTCCCACTCCTGACTTTATCGGTCGTTGTCTCGGTCTACGGGCTCAGCCACTTTGCCAAACGCACGGCGCTCCAGCAAGCGAGCCAGGATGGCCAAATTTTAGCCAACGTGCTGCTGAGGACCATTGAGGTCAGCCAAACTGTAGAAGTAGGGACCGAGGAAATGGCCGCGAAACATCTCATTGTTTCGGCACGCATTCTTTCGAACTATGTCGCAGTGGCTGAATCTTGCAAGATACCAGCCACCACCATCAATGATCGACTTAGAAACATGGTGAATCCTGATCTACTTGGGGAAGTGCTGATTTCAGATCAACTCGGTAAGACGACCTTCAGTAACCTCCCAGAAGACCGTTTGAAAAATCAGATAGACCCTCTAAAAGATCACGAGGCAGAGGAGTTCTGGCCACTTCTGAAGGCATCCAAGGATATGTCGATCACGCAGCCTTTAAAACGACGAAACCGTGACGGACGGCTTTTCAAATATGTTGGTGTCCCAGGCGTTGATCGCCCGAGGATTGTGCAGGTCAGTATGGCTGGGGATGACCTCAAGGAGCTTCAAAATACGATGGGCGTCCAAGCTCTCCTCGAGAATGTCGTCCTTGAAGATTCAATTGACCGCGTGTGGGTGGTCAACCAGAGCCTTGAAACCCAGAGCTTCGTGGATGAAAACAACGATCCTTTGATGGCTGAGATCGAACCAGCCGATCGCCTTCTGCTGAAGGAGGCGATCAGCCAAAATCGTCCCAGCACCCGCCTAGATCCCCGACATATCGCCATAGCGGCTCCCCTCACTGCCATTGTCAACACCGACAATCATACGATTGGGAAAAACAGCGGGAGCAAGGATCCTTTCATTCGCGCTCCCGTGGCATCGGGTGCCATCTTGATTCATATGTCAACCGAGCTCATGAATGATCTGCTTGATCAAGAATCAACCATTGCCATGATCACCGGTGGTCTCTCGTTATTATTTGGCGCTCTTTTGGTGGCTGGCCTCACCAGGCGTATTGTCAAACCGATTGATGAAGCAGTGAAAGCGACTGAGCAAGTTGCATCAGGTGATCTTTCAGTTCAATTATCCTCTGATGACCACGGTGAAACAGGAAAGCTTCTGTCTGCCTTAGCCCGCATGGTCGACTACCTCAATAAGTTAATCGGCCAAGTGAGAACGTCCACGGAGACCCTTCTTCAGACCGGCGACCGACTGTCGAGGATGACGCATAGCCAACGTCAGGAAATCAAACAGCTCGGTACGACCACCCTACAGATCGCCGCAGCGACTCAAGAGATCACCGCCACGTCTGAAGAACTGTTGAAGACGATGGGTAACATTTCATCCGGTGCAGATGTCACAGCCCAACTCGCCAATACCGGCCAGGCATCGCTTGAAAGTCTTGAAGCGGTGATGCGGAGCCTTGGAAGTGCCACTCAAAGCATTTCCCATCGCTTGTCTCTCATCACAGAAAAGGCAAATACGATCAGTGGTGTGACCACCACCATTACCCGTATTGCCGACCAGACCAATCTTTTGTCACTCAATGCCTCCATTGAAGCTGAAAAGGCGGGAGATTATGGTTTAGGGTTTGCAGTTCTTGCGCGCGAAATTCGCCGCCTCGCCGATCAGACGGCGCAGGCGACGCTCGATATCGAACAAATGGTCGATGAGATGCAGGACTCGGTGACCACTGGGGTTCGCGAAATGGACCAATTTACTCAACAGGTCCAGGTGAGTGTTGCCGATACCGAAACCATCTCCGATCAGTTCAATCAGATCATCGCACAGATCCAAAACCTCATTCCAGCCTTCGATGTGGTTTACGAGGGCATGCGCTCGCAGTCTGCAGGGGCCAAGGACATCCGAGATTCGATGACTGTCCTCAAGGAAAGTGTCCGGATTTCAGCAGAAGCGCTCGAAGAGAGCGCTTTGGTGACAGAAAGCCTTGAAACTGCCATTAATACGCTTGAAGAGGGGGTTAATAATTTCACCTTGAAGCACTGATCGAGCGAAGCTTGGACAATCGATCCCGATGTATTTCTTTTTTTTTTAAAGACGAGAACTATTTCATAGTAAAATACTCGGACGTAGGGCAAGCGGCCAAATGGCTGTTTTTTTATTGCCTAAAACCTGTCTCGACCATGTTTCAGCTCGTCATGATAGCGAGCTCATCACTAGGAACTTTCTAATGAAACTACCAATTGCTCTGTCAGCCTTGATCCTGTCTGTCGCCTTCAGTGGTGTGACTCTTGCTGCTGGCGGCCCGATGAATGAAGACCTGACATCGCTGGCTATCCCTGCGCAAAAGGCCATTGATGCCGGCAAGGCGGGCAATGCTGCTGTTTTTCAAACTGAAGCCGAAGCGGCACTCACTGAAGCCAGATCGAAGCTCGATTCAGCCGCTCAGCAACGCATCACCGGCAAACTGAAGCGCGCCGTTGAAGCCGCTAAGTCAGGTGATCTTCCAGCAGCGACCCAACTGGTTGAAGAGTCCATGCGTGACATGAAGAAGTCCGGCGGACCAAAGTTTGGCGGTGGCAGCTAATTCAGCCTGTCTCACGACTTTCTTAAAATCACCGCCTGAGCCACTCAGGCGGTCATCTCCCTTGCCCTCACGTTCGTCGCGGCTCCATGTTGCTTGTGCTTATCCCAACGCCCACCGCCCGCTTATCGCCCCCCCGCTCCTCTTAATAAAAAAACATCCATCTCATGGATCAAGAACGAACACGGTTGGGCCCCTATGATGACCCCCAGCTATTCCCTAAAGGGAGCTCAAGCCCTGTTAAAAAGCAATAGAAAAGCCCTCGCTTCAGCCAATCGTTCACTTCCTTAGAACCGAAAGCCTATGGAGAGCCTTTGCCCCTTTCATGCGGACACCTACGTCAAGGGACTCTCAACGATAGGCACACCAGCCGCCCATCGGTCAGGTCACTTTTACATACTTAAACGCCCTATTGAGGGTACGCCTTATTACGATGGCGTCGGTCCATGGCCTTATCTTTACGTAGAACATGACCGAATGTTGGACGCACTTAGAGATGATTTTCAGGATTTAGTCACGCTGACAGTGGTCACTCAACCTGGCTTCATTCCGAGAGTAACCGGTCTTGCTCCGATTTTTTTGAAAGAACACTATGTGTTTGATCCAAGTCGCCCGATCCCGACCCTCAGTACCCGAGCGAGGAAGCGCTTAGCGACCGTAGAGCAACGGGCCCTCTTCGAGGAGGTGATTGAACCAGAAGACCAGCTCGCCTTCACGCCACTATATCGAGATCTTATTCAACGACGCAGTCTAAGCGAAACCTATCTTGATTTTAGTGTGGAGCACTTTGAAAGTATCGCCGCATTAAACCATGGCATCTTCTTCAGAGTGCGCGATGATGTCAGCATCGGCGCGATGGCTTGTGGCGTTGTTTTTGGAGATGTCCTCCAGATTCTCCATATGGTGTTTACCCCCGCAGGGCTTCGCTGGAATGCATCTTATCTCCTTATGAAGGGACTTCAAGACTATGCGCTAGCGCATCGGTTACGATTAATGACTGGCGGCATGCCCGCTGGCGCTAGCGAAGGATTGCGCCTGTTCAAAGCCCGCTGGGCCAATCGACTGGAGCCGGTTTATCTTTTGAGGCGGATTAACGCGCCTTCTACCTATCAGGGTCTGTGTAGAGAACGCGGGACGCACCCGCGCTATTTCCCCGCCTATCGCGCCCCAAAATAGTCAGATGCGGCCTCATTTCCTTCCGCTTATAAGAACGCAGCGCCCTCCCACCTTTTTGATTTGGGCGCCTCGATATACCCATCGAAGTTCTGGGGTAAGGGCCCTCTTTCGCCTATGTCATCATCTCAATGCCCACGGTTTTTCAGCCGCAATCAAAGGGAGCGGTCAGCCACCAAAAGGCTGGCAAACTCCCTTCTATGAGGGTGCCGCGTCACAAAGTGTGGTCATTTACCCAGAGGTAGTGATGGGAAATCCACTCAAGGCCCAGAAAATCATCCGGTGGGTGATGAATGATCCTGGGCTTTTGGGGGGGGATACCGTGTATCCGTTGGAGGAGATGGTGTTCGTCTACGATGACCAAAAGCTCCCCATTGCAAGCATCGCGGCTGGAGAAACACTGGGCCCTGAGCGGGTGATTTGGTTCGGCCTGATCGATCCGGAGGCTATCTATCCGGATCCATCTATCCCTAAAACACGTTCATTATCGTTCACGCACAAAGGACAAGCCCTCCAAAAAAAGTTCCCTCTTCCAACAGGTATTCATACGATTCCCCTTGAAAAAGTGGCCAAAAATATGAAGGGGTTGGGGGACAATCTAAGGCGCTGCAAGACACTCTATTCCTATGATCACTACAGCAATGTCTTGCGAGAAGCGGTCATCTCGGGCTGTGAGGTTCTGGTGGTGAGTCAGGACCGTGATTGGCACGATCCAAGGACTTGTGACTGCGCATTAAATATCCGCTGGGACTCAGACCTCATCGAAAGTTACGCTGAGCGATTCCATGACCATCGTTTTGTGGAAGCCTTCATTGACGAAGTCCAAAAACGCTGGATCGTCCGATCAGGTTAATCGGACCCTGACTTTTTTCTGGGGACCTGAGGCTTGATGAAGGCCTTCATCCTTCAGCGGTTGGGTGTCTTCTGCTGAATCACTGGCTCAATGCCGCGCGCGGATACTTTAAAATTTGGCAGACCAAAATGGCCGCCGGATTCTGGCAAAGTGCCCAGCTTGATGGCCATTCTGAAGGCCTCATGATCGGTCTTTACCTGTCGGCCATAGCGTTCTGAAAAGTCAGCGACCGCCTCTTCAAACTTGTCACTTTTCCCGAGGTAGGCCGCAATCGATACGGACTGACCTGAGCGCGCATGCGCTCTTGCGAGCGTCCGCCCACAAAGATGGGCATAGGAGATCAGCTCCTCTTCATCCATCTGATCAAAATCCGGGGACCATTTCATATCTCGAAGTTGCCGAACATAAAACATTCGGCCCGCAGGGCCCTTCAACCAACCCAAAAAGAGGTCGGTTTGAGCCTGCATGAGACGCTGCCCCTGGACCACCCGCTTCCCCGCTTCATCCGCATACGGTGTGGCACTAAAAGGGGCTATGACGGATGCAACAGCCTCTTTAGCTTGAAGCACCAAAAGGTCATCGGAGTGATACCCCTTGAGGAGATAGACATAAGCTAACAATCCGACGCTACCCACGCCTACAACCTTATGCGCGGCATCCACCAATTGGTAGCGAGAGAGGAGCGCGCGGCCCCCACCAGATAAGGTGTCGGCATAGCGATCAAAGAGATCACTCAGCGCCTGTTGGGCCTCGTGATGAAGGGGAATCCGTGTCAGCAGGGGCGGCAGATCCAAGAACCTTGGATGGCCATTCAAGGTCTCTGTCAATCTTTCAACGGCGGACCAACGATGGCTAGCCCGCGCTTTCGCCACATACCGCCGAATCCGCTCAACCGCGGCCTTGCCATGCAGCGTAGCGATCAAATTTTCAAGCCAGGCCTCATCAAACCGCTGATACCAGATGTCAATCTCATGCATCGTTGCATATTGGAGCATTGCGTGGCGATAAGTCCTCGCGGCGATGAAAGCCAACTCTTTCGATATCCGCTCCGACAGCCCATTGCCGCCACTCGCCAGCAAAAAGGACGTCGATAATCTCAAGACATCCCACTCAAAGGGACCCTGATGGGTTTCATCAAAATCGTTAATATCAAAGACCACCGATCGATCGGGTGCTGCGAACAGTCCAAAGTTAGCAAGATGAGCATCCCCAGACAGCTGGACATGGAGCCCCGAATCGGGTCGATCATGGCCAAGATCATGCGCCATGACAATGGCAGAGCCTCGAAAAAAGGCAAAGGGACTCACCGCCATTCGGTGATGCCTGAGAGGAATCAGCTCAGGAACCCGGGTGGATTCCTGTTGTTCTAGCAACAGGAGAGGATCGCGCCGGGAGGATTCTTTATCCCAGACAGACAGATTTTTCCTAGGTAACCGTTGACGAGCCAGCCGGCCAGCCGCCTCCAACTGACTCAGACTGGTTCGGCGAGGGGGGACTGGGTGGCCCAATGAGGCTTCCTCCATGACATCGGGGAATGAAATTCAACAGCGCCGAAACCTCGAAGAGGACCGACGCTGATGATTTAAGAAGGACGGTTGAGTGGCTCCTGTCGGATCGCCCGATCAAGCGCTTGAACCCAATCGTTATAGTCCTTGTAGATCATCTTAGGACTCCCAGATTCGGCGCTATAGCGAAGGTTTTCACTATTGAGATAATGAATACTGTAAAGGCTCAAACTGTAATCAATCGTGACTTCAGCCATCTGATCTTCTTCATAAAGCTTCGCGTTGATTTGACCTGGCTTGATGGTCCTTATTTGCCAGCCGAGGCGGGTACCCGCTCGAACCATCGCCTTTTCGACATCACTCAGCGTTTCATGGCTATTAGCCAGATGAATGGGAGAATTGTCAAAATTTTGCAGCGGTAGGGTCTGACAAGCGGTCAGAGCCATCAGCCCGAGAGACCCTAAAAAAATCTTAAAACAGTGTACCTGCATCGCTTGATCCCTCATCTGGGTTAATCGGACGTCATCGACATCCTACGCTGAGTTCCTCTTCCTTGTAACCGCTACCGCATCGCATCGCTTAATCAAGGATTCGCTCATGGCATGGGTCAATCGTCACACGATTCACCTTATCAGGGTTTATAGTGATCTTAATGAACCACACGACGCATCTTCCTATCTCCCCCAATTCAAGAGGAACTCCACCCAAATGAACGACAGTCAAAGCCACACGAACCCCAAAAACATCAGCAGCTTTGGTCCGGCACGTTCTAGTATTTCTGGGACCCCACTTGATGCGAACCTTCTCGCTCAGGTCGACGCCTTTTGGCGTGCTTGTAATTATCTCGCCCTGGGGATGATCTACCTGCGTGAAAACGCGCTTTTAAAAGATCCCTTGAAGCCGGAACACATCAAAAACCGTCTTTTGGGGCACTGGGGTGCAAGCCCTGCCCTCTCCTTCACCTGGACCCATCTCAACCGGGCGATTAAGGCCTATGACCTTGATGTTATTTTTCTCGCAGGACCCGGCCACGGTGCCCCGGGTGTTTTGGGCCCCGTCTACCTTGAAGGCAGTTATTCTGAGATCTATCCTGACAAGTCGCTGGATGAAGAAGGCTTGATGGCCTTTTTCCGTCAATTCTCTTTTCCAGGGGGAATAGGAAGCCACTGCACCCCAGAAACCCCAGGATCCATTCATGAAGGCGGTGAATTAGGTTATGTACTCTCCCATGCGTGTGGCGCCGCCTTCGACAATCCAGACCTGATTGTTGCAGCCGTAGTGGGCGATGGTGAAGCAGAAACCGGCCCCCTTGCCACCTCCTGGCATATCAATAAATTTCTCAATCCGGCGCGTGATGGTGCGGTGCTGCCGATTCTTAATCTGAACGGTTACAAGATCAATAACCCAACCATCCTAGCCAGAATCACTCATGAAGAGTTAGAGAAGTTTTTTGAAGGCACGGGTTGGACACCCTTCTTTGTAGAAGGATCAGAACCTGGGTCTATGCACCAAGCCATGGCGGCCACCCTCGATCACTGTATCAACATGATCAGAGAGATCCAGAAAAATGCACGGTCCGGGGGAACTATCACACGTCCTCGTTGGCCGATGATTGTGCTCCGAAGCCCAAAAGGATGGACCGCGCCGAAGACGATTGATCATCACCAAGTTGAAGGTTTCTGGCGCGCGCATCAGGTCCCGATGACCGATGTTGTCAAAAATCCAGAACATCTGACCTTATTAGAAACCTGGCTTAAGAGCTACAAACCAGACGATCTGTTTGATTCCAAGGGGGCCCCGAATGCTGACATTCGCGCCTTTTGCCCACAAGGTGAGCGCCGCATGGGGGCTAATCCGCATGCCAACGGCGGGCGCCTAAAACGCGCGCTCAAGATGCCCAACTTTAGAGATTATGGGGCTGAATTACCGGCGCCGGGCGCTATGGAAGCTGCAAACACCCGCCCATTAGGCCAGTTCCTTAGGGACATCATGGCCGCCAACATGACTAATTTCAGAGTCTTTGGTCCAGATGAGAATACGTCCAACAAACTTCATGACATCTACGAGGTGTCGAAGAAGTTTTGGATTGAAGCGATCTTCCCTGAGGATGCCGATGGCGGCGAACTCGCCGTTGATGGGCGGGTGATTGAAATGCTCAGCGAACACACCCTCGAAGGGATGCTTGAGGGCTATCTCCTATCAGGTCGACACGGATTCTTTTCAACCTACGAATCCTTCGTCCACGTCATCGACTCCATGTTCAATCAACACGCAAAATGGTTGGCCATCTCTAACCATCTCTCCTGGCGGAGCAGTGTCGCGTCACTGAACCTCTTAATTACATCGACGGTCTGGCGCCAAGATCACAATGGGTTCACCCATCAAGATCCTGGATTCCTTGATATTGTGGTCAATAAAAGCGCCGAAGTGACGCGCATTTACCTCCCTCCGGATGTCAATTGCCTGCTCTCGATTGCCAATCATTGTCTTCGTAGCGAAAACTACATCAACGTGATTGTTGCGGACAAGCAAGCACACCTCCAGTATCTTGACATGGACGCGGCGATAGCACACTGCACCAAGGGTATCGGCATCTGGGATTGGGCGAGCAACGACCAGGGTCAAGAGCCTGACGTTGTGATGGCTTCCGCAGGCGACATTCCCACCAAGGAAGCCCTCGCTGCGACCGCCATGCTGCGGAAAGACTTTCCCGCGCTCAAAATCCGCTTCATCAATGTGGTGGATCTTTTTAAGTTGCAACCTGACTACGAACATCCACACGGACTATCAACCCTAGATTTTGATAGCCTCTTCACCATCGACAAGCCTGTCATTTTCAACTTTCACGGCTATCCTTATTTGATCCATCGCCTGGCCTACCGTAGGACCAATCATTCCAATTTCCATGTGCGTGGCTACAAAGAAAAAGGCAATATCAATACGCCGTTAGAATTAGCCATTCAAAACCAGATTGACCGATTCAGTCTCGCCATAGATGTGATCGATCGTGTCCCTGCCTTAAGATCCGCTGGCGCTCATGCCAAAGAACGCTATCGTAATGAGCAGATTGCATGTCGTGAATACGCCTATGAGCATGGCATTGACAGCCCGGAGATCAACGCGTGGCGTTGGCCGGGTTAAAACCCTTGAACACCGCAGCCGGCAATCGATGCCGGCGCGCGCTCTTTTTAGCCGTTAAGGCGTCCAGGCAAACCCTAAATAACCAGTGAAGTTTGGCGTTGAACTGGAGGCGCCTGCAGCAAGATTAGTGAAAAAGACCGTATGTTCATCCATGGTCCAGATGCCTCCTACACCCACAGCCTGCATTTTTACATTAGCACCCGAGTCTATCGCCCGCCGCACTTTTTCAAGCTCCTGACAAGGGCCATCCGTCGGGCAGACGGGTTGATATTTATCAGTGCGTGTGGTCATTCTTGGAAGGCTTGAAGAGTTATAGTAGCCATTGATAAAGAGGTCGATATCTTCGGTCAACGACCGCTGAATCGCCCAAGCGAAGGTCGCGTCCCAGACATTCGTATCGAGGTTTTGAGGATCAGGAAAAGGAGCGGCCCCGAGGTTGTACTCGATTTCAAAATCATAAGGGAGTGTCTGATCAAAATTAATGCTGAACGCGGGCTGAAGGCCCGCATTGAATGCTGACGAACCCAAGAGATCTGTCTGCACGAGGACTTCAAGACCCGCCGCGGGTAAATAATACTCTTTCCATTCGTCCCAAAAATGAATCTTACTGTCAAAGGTCAAGGGACTGAATCCGACGGCTTGATTAGGATTACCTTGGACGGTAAAACCTTGGGAATAGAGCCGAATCTCAACGTCATCCAATAAACCATAGCGCAAGAGGTATTCTGCATTGTATTGCGGGGAACTGCGCTTCGAGGAGGAGGTGAGGTTGACGGGGGTCATCTCAAGGTAAAAGCCGCCGGCAGGGAGGGTGAACGCGCTATTTGGAAAATTAGCCAAATCAGAGCCTGGGTTGGTGATGTCAAGGGTATCAGCCGTCGGCTGAATTTCATCCGGCTGGGCGTCTGACCCTAGGACAGACTCCGAAAGGAACTGACCGAGCAACAGCAAGGCCAAAGTTCCGCTGATGAGCGAAAAACGTCCCAAGAAAAAGATGCGAAGGGCACTATGAAACATCTGCACACGATCATGTCGCTTAAGGGAAAAACCGTGAAGATTGACAAAACGCCTATCTAGGAGCGATGGTAGAAGAAAAACGCTACCAACAACACCCCTTTTATGCCTTTATCGAATGTTTTTCATCGCCTAACCCATCATCTGTGGTACGGCCAAAAAAAAGCAAATCTATTGCTGCTTCCCATCGAACAGGTCTACCGGCATAGCGCTAGTCTGATGAGGGAAGCCTATCAGAGTGGCAGAATTGCTTCAAAAAAATTGCCCGTCCCTGTCATCGTCGTCGGCAATTTGACCGTCGGTGGAACCGGTAAGACACCACTGACCATCTGGCTTGCACAATTTCTGAAGTCGCGGGGCTTTAGACCCGGGATTATAAGTCGCGGTTATGGTGGGAATGTTTCGCGGCAACCCCTGGGGGTCACTTTTCAGACACCTGCCTCTCAGGGAGGAGATGAACCCGTGATCATCGCCCGACGAACCGGATGCCCTGTCTATGTCCACCCACAACGGGTGCTTGCCGGTGAAGCGCTGCTAAAGGCGCATGATGTGGATATCCTGATTACCGATGATGGTCTCCAACACCATGAATTGATGAGGGATATCGAAATTGCCGTCATTGATGGCCAACGCGGTTTCGGTAATGGACATCTGCTTCCAGCAGGCCCTTTAAGAGAACCCGTCGAACGACTCGAACAGGTCGACATGGTCGTCTATCATAGCGGTCATCCAGAGGCGGAGTACACGATGGAGCTCAAAGGCAGTTTGGCCACCAACCTTAAGAACGTCTGCCAGCGTAAACAACTGACTGGATTCATCGGAGCGCCGCTTCATGCCATGGCTGGGATTGGTAACCCGGAACGTTTTTATGCGCTTTTAGAAGCGCAGGGCGTGAGCATGAAGACGAAGACTTACCCCGACCACTATCGCTACACGCAACATGATCTTGAATTTGCTGGCGATGAGGCCCTTTTAATGACAGAGAAAGATGCGGTCAAGTGTTTTCATCTTGCCCGAGACAATTATTGGTATCTCCCGGTTGAAGCCCATCTTTCCCCACGTTTTGGCCCCGATCTTCTAGCGTTGATTGAGCACGTGCTCAATCAACGCTGATCAACCACCCGGCGGACCCTCTTCTCATGCCCTTTAATCGATTGGATGACGCGCATGTGAGCGACGACAAGGATGGCACTCTGGTTCCCTTTGATGGACTCACTCCTGACGTCATTCTGAGCGCGCTCGAAGCCAGTGGCTTTGAACCTGATGGTCGTCTTCTTGCTCTAAATAGCTACGAAAATCGTGTCTTTCAGGTCGGCCTTGATGATGGGGACTTTATCATCACCAAGTTTTATCGCCCTGACCGATGGTCTGATGCAGCGATTTTAGAAGAACTTCAATTTCTAGAAGAACTCTCCTTTGATGAATTACCTATCGTCGCCGCGCTGTCCAATCCAGCCGGTGACCTACTCCACCACTATGGCGGGTTTCGTTTTGCATCGTTCCCAAGGCGGGGCGGCTATGCCCCTGAATTAAATGATCCAGATGATGTTGAGCGCATGGGCCGTCTCATGGCCAGAGTCCATCTGATCGGCGGCCAGAAAGCCTTCAGCCATCGGCCTACCCTCGATATCGAATCTTTTGGTATCGAACCCCGAAATGCTATCTTGGCGCTGGGCCTTATGGGCAACGAAACCCTCAAACATTACGAAGCGATCTCCACCGAGGCTTTGACTGCAATAGAGAACGCCTATCAGCAAGCAGGGCCCATTGAGCACTTGAGGCTCCATGGTGATGCCTACCCAGGAAACGTGCTGTGGTCTCATGATGGCCCTTTACTGGTTGATTTCGATGACAGTCGCATGGGGCCAGCCGTTCAGGATCTTTGGATGCTGCTCACCGGTAATCGCCACGAACAACGACTGGATCTTGAACTCCTCATTGAAGGTTATGAGACGTTTAGATCCTTCAATAGTCGGGAGCTGCATCTGGTGGAGGCCCTAAGAACCTTAAGGCTCATCCACTATGCCGCATGGATTGCAAGACGGTGGAACGATCCTGCCTTTCCAAAAGCCTTTCCCTGGTTCGGCACCACGGCCTACTGGGAAGAGCGCTGCCGGGAGCTTGAAGATCAGATGATCGCGATGAATGCCCTCCACCATTACGGCCAGAACGTGATCACCCCATGACATTGAATAAGCCATCCATCGACAGTTCAAAAGCCAGCCGGCTCATCACCCGACGGGTACTTTTGGCTGTTTTCTTAGGCATCCTGGTGGGATCTTTCCTAAGCTTTTTTAAAACCGACATAGATCCACAAACGATAGATCTTGTGGTTCGGGGACTCAAAGCCCTGACCGACCTTTTTCTAAGGCTCATCAAGCTACTGATTGGCCCATTGGTCCTCGCCACCTTAACAGTTGGAGTCGGGCAGATGGGATCAGGGGCCGCGGTGGGCCGGATCGGCCTTCGGGCGATGACCTGGTTTATCTCTGCCTCGCTCCTAAGCCTCTGTCTTGGGATGCTGTTAGTCAACCTGCTGCATCCAGGCACAGCCCTTCATCTGCCCCTACCAGACGCGGCCACCTCCATCAAGGGCGCTGCAGAATCCCTCTCCTTCGAAATCTTCCTAGAGCATCTCGTCCCAGCCAGCATCACCGACGCCTTGGCCCATAATGAAATCCTTCAGATTGTGGTCTTTTCGGTGTTGTTTGGTCTCGCAGGCGGCGCCATTGGCGCCCCGGCTAAACCCGTCTTCATGCTCCTTGAATCCCTCGCGCTGGTCATGTTTCGTCTCACCAGCATGATCATGATGATGGCACCCGTTGCGGTCTTTTCAGCCATTGCCAGTGTCATCGCTGTTCAGGGCATCGGCATCCTTGGGACCTATGGGCTTTTGATGATCGAATTTTATTGTGGGCTATTTATCCTTTGGAGCGTTTTGATCCTGATCGGTCGACTTCTCATGGGCGTCTCTGTCAAACACCTTCTGGGTCTCATCAAAGATCCCATGCTGCTTGCCTTTGGGACCGCGAGCAGTGAAGCGGCCTATCCTCTTCTCCTGCGCCAGCTTGAAGTTTTTGGCTGCAGGGAGCGGGTGGTTGGGATGGTCCTGCCTTTGGGGTACTCCTTCAATCTTGATGGCAGCATGATGTACATGACCTTTGCAACCCTCTTTATCGCCGAAGCCTATGGCATCGATATGCCCCTCAGCGATCAGTGGGTCATGCTCCTCATGCTGCTCATCACCAGCAAGGGAGTCGCCGGTGTTCCGAGAGCCTCGTTGCTGGTGATATCGGCGACCTTGACCCATTTTCAAATCCCAGAGGCGGGTTTGCTATTAATTCTTGGGATTGATCCCTTGCTCGATATGGGGCGGAGTGCCACCAATGTGCTGGGGAATAGTCTTGCCGCCGCGGTCATTGATCATCATGAGCCGACATCCGATGATCTATGATAGAATCCAGTCAGGAACGGGCGACCTTCCCTTCGCGTGGTCATCGATCTATGAAAAAACCACGATGGTTGAGGGAATTTCCTCTTCAACAGGCTTAACCAGCGAGACACCAATCCATGGCCCGTCAATCAATAAAAAAAGAGCGTTTCCTTGTTGCGATGATTGTACTGATCACGATCAGGAGCGGTCTGGCCCACTCGGCGATACCCCTAACCGCTGAGAATGATGGACTCCCCCAATGGGTTCCGGTGGCTACCTGTGATCAAAAAACCGGTCAATCGTCGAACAACACCCCGTGCTATCCCCAGCCTACACCGATCCCCTTTCCGCCCGTGATGTTTAAGGGCCCTCTTTTTCAACCCAATATGGAAGTCCGCTCCAGCAAGGCGGGCATGAACAGGACCTGGATTCTGCCGGCCTCGCCAGCAACCACGACCTGGGGATATTTTGAATATCCCGACCAACCTGTTGCCCTTGAAATCAGTCCGGGTGATACCGTAGCGATCGAAACCGTGGTGGCGGGTGGCGGCCAGGTGGTTCCCGGCATCACCATAGAACAACTGAGCTACATCAATAGCGCTATCGTTGAATCCGGTGATCCCAAGACGGTCATCCGTGGCCCGCACACGATGACGGGACCGATCAACGTCCTTGGGGCGAGAGCCCCTCAGTGGGGTCAAGCCCCGATTGATTTTGTAGCCGTCCACATCAATAAAATCAGAATGCTGAGTTATGCCAGCAACAACAGTGGTGATTCAGCCGGGTTATTCCCTGAATATCCTCTCTTTGATGGGTCCACAACCGTTAACACGATCGCTCAAAAAATATGGCCCAATCCGAGAAAGGCCTTCATCGACACTTATTATCTTGATAATGAAACGATGACAGCCAAATTCAATGACCACATCACCATCCCCTTGAAACCCTTTCCAGGTGTTCTGGCCGTCGCGCGTCCTGACGAAAACCCCAAGAATCCGGGGACCTATTGTTACCACATTCCAGGCATTCAATACACCAGCGCTCCGGGCTGTGACACCAAGCAACCGGGTCCATGGGGCGGTAATCTCGATATTCCAGAAATGACTGTCGGTTCAACCACCTATCTTCCGGTCTTCCGAGATGGTGCAAGCATCTGGACCGGCGATTCACACGCCGCTCAGGGTAATGGGGAAATTGATCTCGATGCGCTTGAAACCGCCTACCCAGAACTCAATGTCACCATTGATCTGGTGCATACTCGCGATCGTCCCGAATTTGGACAATGGCCGGTCATTGAAACCAAAAAGAACTGGGCGACAGTCGGCTATGATCTCAACATGAATACCGCCATGCAGAATCTGCTGGCGGAGAGTCACCGCTTCATCATGGCCAAATATGGTCTTGATGACGCCGCGGCCACCGCCTATCTTCTGAAACATTGGGATTGTCCCATCTCAGAGGTGGTCGATGAAGTGAATGGAACCTACTGTCTGCTTCCGAAAAAGCTCAGGGGACCTCGTGCGCCAGAGGTCATGACGCATGATACCGTCAAGTATTGGGTGAGTTATCGTACACACCCGACCGATCTCATGACGGCAATGAAGAATGCAGCTTACAGTCTCATCGAAACGGCCTCAGGACCCCTCAGGATTTCTCAAGGTGACGCCTACACGCTGGCGACGTTCGCCATGGACTGCAGGATCGGTCGCCCCAACATTAGTCCAGGATTCGTCTATAACAGTCATGAACCCTACTCTGGACCTTATGCGGTGAGCTGCCGGTTTCCTAAAAGCCTGCTCGATAAGCCTTGATGGCACGAGAGGGCATCTCATGATGCGTCCTCTCTGAGGTTACTGCTTGATTTCTTGATGTTCAAGAACAGGGCTAGATGCCCTTCCGTTCACAATGACCGGCCTGTCGAATCCTATTCCTCATGCCGTCATGATCATTTCAATAGCCCTTCTGCTGCTGGCCACTGTCAACGCGCATGGGGTTGAAAAACCCTTTTACAGTGACAAGGCACGCGGCTGGTTCTGGCGAGAAATCATCCCAACGTCTCCGCCAGAACTCAAAAAAACAACTCCCGAACCCATAAAGTCGCCCTCAGATAGCAAGCCATCTGCAGAATCAAACACACCACCCACGCCTCTGTCGACGGCGTGGTTTCGATCAGAACTTCCGAATTACCGCGATCGGGCCATCGATGACCCAACCCCACAAAACATCCACCATTATTTTGCCTTGCAGCGAATACTCATGGACAAGGCCCATCGATTTACCGAAGCGGCCCATGAGGTTGTCTTATCGGATCCAACATTGGATGAAAATAGGCGCCGCCCGATCACCACCTTCGGCGCTCATGAAGCGAATCGAATGGCGCGTGAGGCTACTGAAGAGGCCCTTCAGATCATTGCTTTGCGCTGTGGAATCCTCTTTGCCTTCCGCTCTGACTGTCGGTACTGCGATCTTGAGGCGCCTCTCATCAGAGGATTGGAGATTCGGCATCAGATCAAGGTGATCCCCCTATCGTTGGATGGAAAACCATTGCCTTTGGGCCATTATCCTTCCTTCAGAAGCGACCATGGCGAAGCAGAATCTTTAGGTATTCGTACGACCCCCGCCGTCTTTTTACTAGAACCGCCTCATCGAATTGTCCCCATCGCTGAAGGCTTGGTCGCCCTTGAAGAGCTCACCCAGCGCATTCTCACGATGGCGCATCGGGATGGCTATCTGAGTGACGATCTATGGACTAAAACCCAAGGTGAACTTCCGGTTGCAACGCCGAGCCTTGGCGATGCACTCGCCCTACCGCATCAAGGGCCGTCCACCGCGCCATGACAAAGAAAGGTCGTGGAACCCTCCTCATTATCGCCTTGATCGCTTATGGCGACAGTGAAGGGGGGCTTCAGCAAGAGATGGATCTGATGATGAACAGTATGACCAATACCTCACGGCCAGACCTGGTGATGTCACAACGACGGGGGGTCTTAAGTGGTGGTTCCGTGTCAATAAGAAACCGGACCCTACACACGCAGCCCATCACCTTGGTACCCCCTTCATTTGGCGGCGGTTGCGGCGGCATTGATCTTTATGGCGGCTCATTCTCATTCATCAATTCTGATCAGTTTGTGACCCTCATGAGAAGTATTGCCGGTAATGCTGGAGGTTATGCCTTTCAGTTGGCTATCAATGCGATGTGCCCTGATTGCGGGAGTGTGATGACTGATTTACAGCGAAAGGTTCAGCAGTTCAACCAACTTTTTTCAAGTTCCTGCCAACTTGCTCAAGGCCTTGTTAATGATGGTGTTGCTGCCTTTGACACCCAAAATAAATCGAAGATGTCGACGCTTTCCTTATCGAGAGGCGTCAGTGATGTGTTCGGAAGCATGGCCGGCAACTTGGCCCTTGGCGATCCATTAGAGCAGGCACTAAAGGCAGCACCAGGGCAGTTCGCCCATGAGATTCAAGGTAACCTCACTTGGCGCGCGCTCCATGAAGCACACGTCGCAGCGTGGTTTACGTCGGGCGATGATGGACTGTTGGAGGATATTCTATCGGTGACAGGTTCCTTGATTCTTGAAGCACCGGGTCAAAGTCCTGATGGTAAAGGGATGAATCTTCCGGTGACGGTATTACCCCCATTGATCGGCCTTAAGGATGTACTGATGGGATCGGACAATGCATCGTCAACGGCGAAGAGGTATCGCTGTGACACAGGCGGGATGGATGGGTGCCTGCACCCCGTCATTGAAACCCACGCGCTGATGGGGCTTCATGGCAGAGTTCGACAGATCTTACTGGGCGAAGATGGATATGGCGGTCTGGTTGCTAAATTTTCCACTAATCAGGGACCTCTTGGGAAGGAGGATGAAGCATTCATGACCGCCGCTCCCGGCGCTATGGGGGCGATGCTCAGGAATCTGTCTCGGGAGGATCAAGGACTCGCCCGTCTCTTTGCTGAAGAAGCGTCACCGTTGATCGCTTTTGAGATGTCAAAAAGTCTCATCGATGATCTTCTTTATGCTGGCCGTCTCAGCACTCTCAACCTTGATCATGCTTACGCTGCAAAACTAAAGGAACTCCTGGGTCAAGTGGCGCATGAGGTCGATGAAGTCAGCCATGATCTGGGCGGCCGATTCGGCAATACCCAATCCCTTCTGAGGTTTTATCAAGATCTCAGGTTAACTCTCAAACCGAAGCATTATGGGGGGCTAGAACACGCTACGGGCGCAGTGACCGCCAAAACCCCATGACTTATACCCTCTATTCGATTGGTGATGCCGCCTTTTTGACGGCGATTCTCAACAGTCTCGCCATGGTCACCGCCACCGCCGACTTCAACATGGCCGCTGGTATTGGCGCCTTGATCGGTGTCCTCTTTATGATGGTTCGGGGATTGATGCAGAACGAAGGGCGGGGTTTGAGCTATCAGAACATGATCACCGCGATCCTTCTCTATCTCGCCCTCTTCGTTCCCACCGCGAAGGTCGCTATTGAGGACGCCTATACCGGCGAGATGCGGATGGTCGATCATGTCCCCCTGGGCCCTGCGGTGAGTGGCGCGATTCTGTCAGCGCTCGGCTATCGACTCACCGTACTGTTTGAACAGGGCTTCAGCACTCCCAGCATGACCCAACACGGATTTGCGACCACCCTTGAAATCATCACCGCCGTCCGCCGCAATCTAAAATCACGGATGGATCTCGGGGGGGCTAATAGCCCACATCCTGGGACCGACCTTGAAGAGACCTTCGCAGACTATGTGAGGGACTGCACCCTCACCGGGGTCGACCTTGGGATCACGCCCATGGATCAGATCTTAAGAACACCAAAGGTTCTCGATGCCATCCGCTTTGACTCCGACCTCTATACGACGGCCCTTCACCTCAATCAACGCCAAGAAATAGTCACCTGCAGCACCGCCTGGCCAAAGATTGAAGCCTATCTCAATCAAATAGGCCTGAATGCCCTTGAGCAACGTCTCGATGCGACGCTAGGGAGGACATCACCGACCCTGGACCGCCTGCAGTCTGCCCTTGATGCGCTGACCCGGGGGCAACTGGCGGCTCGCGATTATATGATCTCGGCCGCCCTCCTCCCGATGTTTGAAGCGGGGGTCATTCGTCGCCATGAGGACAGTCTGCATGCCAGCCAAGCGGCCATGATAGAAACCGCCATACTGCAACGAAATACCCAGTGGGCAGCAGAAGAAACCCTCTTTAGAAGGATCGTTCGTCCGATGATGGCGTGGATCGAAGGATTTAGTTTTGCTATTACGCCCATCATGGCCTTTACGCTTCTCCTGGGTGGTCGTGGTATCCAGATGATGGGCCAATACTGCCTGATGCTGGTGTGGATTCAGCTGTGGATGCCGATCCTCGCCATTATCAATCTCTATATCACGCTCTCGGCCACCCAAAGCATTGATGCCCTTCAGCGCGCAGCCTTTGAGCTGCCTTCAATCATGGGTCTATACCAACTCGACAGGACGCTTGAAAACTGGCTCGCAGTAGGTGGGATGCTGGCAAGTTCCACCCCGGCCATCGCCTTGATGCTGGTCTATGGGGGATCCATCACCGCCACTCATTTTCTAGGGCGCATGCAGTCGGGTGATTTTATCGATGAAAAAATTGGATCACCCGCGGTCATCACCTCCTCAGGCCTCATTAACATGTCACCCGGATTTCAGCATACCCCCCAAACAGGCGTCATGGGAACCGGGGCGGCCGCCGTGCTGCCGACCTTCGAGATCAGTCAAGATCAAAGCCAAAGCATACAATCAGCGGATGCGACGGCTGAAAGGTCAGCAAAAAGCTTCATGCAACAAGTGCAGCAACAAGTCAGTCATACGAAAGGGGTGCGGGAGGAAGGCTTTGACAGCGGCGCCATCTCCCAAAAGATGTCAACCACCCAGAGCGCGACAGATCAATTCATGGCCCAAACCGGAGAAAGTTATGCGGAACGTTACCGCGAAACCGGAATCAGTGGCGATGATTATGCCTCGCTCGTCAGTGCAGCGGCTAAGGGCAGTCTTCAGGGGGGGCATTTTGGCGCTTCCGTCCAATCTGGCCTTTCAGGTGAACTCCAGAATCGTTTTCATGTTGGCTCCGCGAGAGCTGACGAAATTGCATCGGATATTCAATCAAGGGTGGGTTCAGACCGGGGTTGGCAGTCCCAATTTGCTGAATCAATGACCAAAGATATCCAGCAAGGGGTCCGCGAAGTCGCATCCCTCGGTGTCAGCCAAGAAGAATTAAGCCATCTCGGATCCGCCGCCAGTGATGTGATGGACGCTCAAAGGACTTATACCGAGAGTATCGCGAATACAGAGCGTCATGGAACCCATATGGCCATTGGTGCGGGAGAGGTCGGTCACCGGTTGGCCTTAAACCCAGATTCAATGGCCGCGCTCGACAAAGCGCTTGGAACCTTGGGCCTTCGGGGAGATGCGACGCGCTTGGGGAATGAATGGCAACAGCAACGTCTGATGAATGACGATAAAGAGAGTTATGCCGCCGCCGGTCTATCCCTCTTATCAGGCTACAGTCCCGCCTATTACCACCCTCTTGATGAAGAACAGGGGCAACTCGCAAAACGCCTCGGCGATATCATCTTAGGCAACACCTTCAGGGCGCCTATTGAACCTCGAGCGGGCCATCAAGGACACCACAAGGATCTTGCTGACACAGAGATGGCCTATGGTTCTATTGAAGCGGCAGTGGATCAACGGCACATCGATGGAGAAAACAAGCATTTTGAACGAGGAGAAGTCAAGCAGCATATCGATCAACTCCATGGCCTCATAGACCATGGCCAAGAGGCCATTCGTCAGTCAAATGATCAAGGCCTCGCCCACGTCAACCATCAACAGGAGGCCATGAGTGCCCCCCTCCATGAGAATCAACGATCGCTGATCCTTCAGCGACTTCAGGATGAGGCTGACCTCGATAAATCACCGGCTGCTTGGAGCTATGACACGGTCGGAGCCCCGTTTCTTAATGGATTGAAAGAATTGAATACCCTCGGAATTCCCCTCGCCAAGGAATTTATGGCGGTTTATGAGGCAGCGCTTGATCATGGCGAAGGATGGTCAGACGCCCTTCGCGCAGCGGTTCATCAATCGCCAAAAGCCGCTGATCAGTTGATCAATCAACTCATTGAGAAGGAGCAGGAAAAGATAAAAGATGCCCTGACCCCGGAGCAACATGATTTTCTAAAAGAGACCCTCAAAGCGCGTTTCCTGGGCCTTTTTGAAGACCCTGAAGACACCTCATTAAGCACCATAGAAAGTCGTGAAAGGTTGTTTGCTGTCAGCGCAGATCATGGGCCCATGGTCGCTAACATTCTCGAAAAAATAGCCAGAGAGGAGCGGCCGGATCTGGTCGGCCTTCTGCGGCAATTCAATCAAAGCCGTCTTCACCCATCCATTCACGTGAAGTAGGCCCATTGAATCATTGAAGGGCGCTCCTCTTCTCCTCTGTTAAGCATTCCTGCCGCGGGCCAGCAGTCGCTTCTGAGACGCGGTCACGGCCATGACCCCCGAATGGGCCAACATAGTCGCCGTTGTGCCGTTAAGCGTTCCGGTAAAGGCCCCCGCGATACAGAGGAGATTGGCGGGTATTGTCTTTGAAGTGGCCTTCAGGACTTTGCCGGAGTGGCTTCTCCCAAGCGCCAACAAACACGGTAAAGCCTGAAGGGATTCATCAAGCAGCAGAAGCTGACTGTCTTCATGGTCTCCTTTAGGCCCCCCTGCGGTAAGGACGACGTGGGCTAAGGTGGTCAACGGCTTCTCAGCCTCAGGCGTGGTCAAGAAGGCGCATTGATATCCTGCCTGATCAAGTTTCCTCATGCAGTGGCCGAGGGTTTCACCTTCAAGGGACGGTGCCATCACTTCAACGCCCAGTTTTTCTGCAAGTGCGAGGGTTTCAGGGTCGTTTGTACCATAGAGGACTGGCCGCAGTCCGGCCGCTGCAAGATGGGCAAGGACGGGGTGAGCGGCGCTCCCAGGGGTCGCGCCAAACCGAACAAAGTATGGCCTTTGACCATCCACCTCCACCTCAAGATCCGGTGAAAGATGCTGATGAAGGCCATCAACGTTCCTAAGAATCACCGTCTGCTGTCCAATGCGGGTTGCAATCACATCTTGATCAAAATCGATCAGTGAGGCCGGGGTCACGTGGATTTCAGCCGCACGCGCCGCGTTGCGAAGCGCATCGGAACGATGGTCACCGAGAAACTCGGCAGCCGCCGCAGCGAGCGTCAGGACTTCTTTAGGGTTAATCAGATGCGTATCAATCGAAACGACTTCAAGGCCTTGTTGACCAAGAAACGGCAGTCGTGGATCAAGGATCAACAAGTCGCATTCGGCTAGGGCTAGAAGCGCAGCGGGTGATTTTATGAGCGCTCCCTCCCGAAGAGCGGAGCGAAGATCATCAAAAAACTCAGTGGGAGCGGCAATAAAAGGGGCATTAATCCAATCCTGATGAAGCACCGCACTGGCCATATGAAGACCACCGGTTGCAAAAGCAGCGCCCGCAATGACGAGGTTCGGGGCGACGGACTTATCCGCGAGACGCCGTGCTTCGATGCGGAGCCTAGGATCGTGGGATATCCGTTCTGGTAACGTCCTGATCACTTCGGTCACATAATCGAGACGGGAGGAACCACTGAGATGAAGAGGTCTTGCGATGGCTTCTCCGGCTAAGAGGCGGTAGCCACTTTCAAGGACATCACCGGCCGATTTTCGGGTGGTTCTAAAAGGGCCAAAATCCCGAAGGGCATCTTGAACCAAAATCTCACCAGAAAGGATCTGGGCATCGACGGGCAACAGGTCACCCGGTTCCAGCCTTAACGTTCTGCCCCTTATGGAGGACAAGGATGTCAGCGCATCCTCTTCACCCTCAAGGAGCGGGTCG
>QYQA01000031.1 GCA_007280285.1 Methylococcus sp.
CTGCCCCGATTTAACCCTTTCAATAGCGAGCTGCTTGAACTCCAACGTGTACGCTTGCTTTGGGATTTTCATTCCTCTCCTCCATCTTGATAACGTCCATTTTACGTTACCCTTGGTGGGCGAAAAATGAAGGGAAGCTCATTGAATGGGACTATGATTGACCTTGTATTTAAGGATACTCACCAAGAAGGATCCCAAAACGTTTCACGGTCTCATTACAAAAATCGACGATTCGCCAGCAGATTCAGTCGCCAGAGAGGTAAATTATGAACAAAGGTAAGCCCCTCGTTGCAGTCACTTTTATCGTTGCAACGATGGTCCCGATGGCTCAGGCCGATGACGGTCTTTCGCCTAATCTCAAATTTCAATCGCCACAGCCGACGTCCACATTGACGTCTGGTGAGCCGCTGTTGGACATACCCATCGTGAAAAGCCGGGGTGGGAGCCTAAGGGCGAAAGTCAGGATGGTCGCCGCTGGGGTCAGCAGCAATCCGATCCTTTATGGGGGTGAGCCTCTTTATAGCACTAATTCTAGTTTTCCTAATGCCACAGAGGACGGAGGGAGTCAGACCTACACGGGTGCATTTGCCTATGAGATGAAGGCTTATGGCAAAGATTATGCGGCCAGTTTTCCGCCACCGATCCTCCAGTTAAAGCGTGGCGAGAATTTGGACCTTGATATCACCGATGATCTCCACCGAAACATCGAGACATCCAGTGGCGCTGGGACTCTCTTTGAGACGAACTTTCATGGGCACGGCCTCCATGTAAGTCCTTTGTCCATGGGGGATAATATTTACCCCATCATCAATGATCCAGGCTCAGCCATCAGCCCTCGGGAAATGCGCGTGCGGATCCCTATCCCTTTGAACCAAGAATCAGGCTATAACTGGTTTCATCCTCATCGCCACATGCAAACCCATCCGCAGGTGTATGGCGGTCTTGCTGGGATCTTGATGATCGGTGATCCCCTTGATCCTTGGCCAAAATATAAAGCGGGCGGTGCAGAGCCTCTGAAGCAGCGTTTCCTGACCTTCTCTGAAGTGAACATTGAGAGAACCGATGAGGCGGGCGCTTCGATTATTCAGAATGGGCCGAACCATCTTCTCTTTTACAAAGCGACCAATACTCTTCCAGCCTCGACGACGTCACCCCCTTCGGTTGATTCTTGGCAGAAACGCGTCAATGGCCAGTTAAACCCAGTGATCACGTTTCGGCCAGGTGAAACTCAAGTGTTCAACATGGCCGCGATCGGAGCGTTTGGTTCGTTCAATATCGCCGTCACGGATGGCCAGCTCTCATCACCTTGGTCGGCCACGTTATTGGTTCAAGATGGGAATGCAGCTACGAATGCCTCCTCGCAGGGGATCGATATCAAGCCATTGCCTATCAAGCTCACTGCCGATCCAAAACGGATGAATGATTTGGTCGCCAATACGCTCCTGATGCCTGGTAACCGGTTGACGATGGCTCTGACAGCCCCCACTAAACCCGGTCTTTACTATCTGATTGATGGATGGGGTGGCTGTAATAGTCCAACGACGTCTGGATCCTGCCCAGTGAGTCCTCAACCGCTTTACTACGTTCTGGCCACCATCGTGGTTGAAGGCAAGGAGGTTCGTGAACCTGCACCGGTCTTCGATGTGAAGGGGCAAGACTATGCCCTGTTCAATGCCCAGGTCGATAAGGCACGTGAATTCCGCTTTTCAGTGGCTTCGCCGTCAGCGAATGCAGCTGTATTTCAGATTAACGAAGCGACCTTTGGGAACGGCCCACTGGAGCAGATGCAAATCAATTCCATCGAGGAATGGAAGCTGATCAATCGTAAGACGATTAATGGACCCCGACTGGACAGTGCGGGTAAGCCGACAGCTCTGGTGAATTCAAACACGGCCAATCATCCCTTCCATATTCACCAGGGAAACTTTATCGTCACCGAAGTCAATGGTCAGAAAGTGGACCCCAATGTCACCAACCCAGACCAAGACTCCCTGAATTACATCTCACCTCGGGATACGGTCAATATTCCACAACCCGCGAATCCTAATTTGCCCACACCTTTGGATGCATCCATCAAAGTCAAGTTCAAAGTGACTGATTTCCCTGGGAAGTACGTTTTTCATTGCCATATCCTCAAGCATGAAGATCAAGGGATGATGGTTCCGGTGCTTGCTTTTGGTCCTGTTGAAGGCTTGCGTGCGGCATTTGGCGCCCCTTTAGGGGTCCCCGCAACGCCGCTTAATGTCATTGATGGGAGCGGTGGCCTAATCGCTCAAAAACAGCCATTTGGACCCAATTTCAGCGGCGGTATTGTCAGTGCCTCTGGGCTTGGTGCAGCCAAGTACTTTGAGACTTATGCGGCCGGTCAGGCTTCGGGGGGTTCTGAGGTCGTCGTTTTTGATGGCCCAAAACAGCGCGAAGTAGCCCGATTTAGGGCATTTGGGGCTAGTAAGGATGGGGTCAGCATCGCACTCGGTGATGTCACCGGTGATGGGGAGCCTGAAGTGATGGTGGGTAGCCGTGCTCCGGGACCTGCGGTTGTTAGGATCTTTAATATTCGTGGCCGGCTGATCCGTGAATACGTGAATATCCTCGATGGCATTTATCCCACGGGGATCAACGTTGCTGCAGGCGACGTCAATGGTGATAACTTTGATGACTTAGTCATCGGTGCTGGCCGGGGTCAAGAGCCGCTGGTCACCGCCTTAAGTGGTCGCGACATTGTCTCAAGACTGAAACCACAATGGCTTTTACAATTTAGGGCCGCGGCCGATAAGAATGCCGGTGTCCAACTGGCGGTGGGCTATGTTCATCCACTGACGGTGCCAAGCTATCTCCCGAATGTTGTAACCACGGCTGAAGCGGGCAGTACGGCGGGTGTTGTGCAGGTCTGGAATGTGAATAGTTTTTTGAAGGATAGTGTGATGGCTCCTCATGCCGCCCACTCAGCGTCCTCCCCAAAATCAACGCCACCAGGACCTTTGATGGATACCTACCAGCCGTTTCCAGGTTCCAATACCCCACTGTTCCTTGAAACGGGGTATGTCGGAAACCCAGGTGTGCCTCAGATCTTTGCCTGGGATAGCCCCTCGCATGTTGCCCAAAGGTCTTATAGTTACAGCCCACCCCCTCAGTATTTGACGGGATCCGACTGTACATTGATCTACCCGACCACGGGCAAAGCGACATCCCCTTGCAGTCCGAATAACTCCAATGGAGTGATTCCTAATGTTATCTATGGGGTTCAGGCTTACGGAACAGCAAAGGCCGTCGATGCGGCCCTAAGTTTCTGACCGACTCCCCGGTATCGAGGAGGTCACCAGACCTTCTGGATACCGGGTTCTTTCGATTTATCTCCTCATTTAACGCTCTGGCGCCTTAAGGGCTATGGACTTTTATTCTCTATTAGGTTGAAAGCCATCCCATCTCTTGGGTCGTTGCTATAGAGCCAATGAAGATCTGAGGTCCTGATGGCTGCTTACTTTTGATACTCTTCGTGATGCTGGTTGATCGGCTGCAACGGCCATCCATCAGGGTGTTTTCATTTGCATCATCGCTGGATGGTGCGCATCTTTCGTGACGGCAACCCAAAAAAAACGGCTCACAGGTGTGAGCCGTTGATCTATCAGAGGGATAACCCCCCAAAACAAGGATTAATCCTTCTGAGCGTTCCTTTCCTGAACTTCTTTGATCACCGCTTCCGCCACGCTCTTCGGGCAGGGGAGGTAATGCGAGAATTCCATGGAGAATTGGCCGCGACCAGACGTCATGGTCCGAAGATCCCCGATGTAGCCAAACATTTCAGAGAGGGGGACTTCTGACTTGATGCGGACACCGGTTGCACCGGCTTCTTGGGACTTGATCATCCCGCGGCGACGGTTAAGGTCACCGATCACATCACCAACATGAGCGTCAGGGGTGAACGTGTCGACATTCATGATGGGTTCCATCAGCTGCGGTGCACACTTTGGTACAGTCTGACGGAACGCCGCTTTCGCAGCAATTTCAAAGGCGATTGAGGAGGAATCCACCGCGTGGAAGCCACCATCCGTCAAATTGACCTTGATGTCGACCAATGGGAAGCCCGCCATCGTTCCTTTGTCGAGCATGCTCTTGAAGCCTTTATCAACCGCAGTCCAGAATTCACGAGGAACGTTGCCGCCGGTGACGGATGATTCAAAGCTATAGCCTGTACCCGGATCATTGGGTGAAATGATGTAGTTGATTTTGGCGTACTGTCCTGAGCCGCCTGACTGCTTCTTGTGCGTGTAGTCATCTTCTACGGTCCGGGTGATGGTTTCACGGTAGGCCACCTGTGGCTTCCCGACAATCACTTCTACGCCATGGGTCCGCTTGAGGATGTCGACCTTGATGTCGAGGTGGAGTTCGCCCATCCCCTTGAGGATCGTTTCTCCAGAGTCTTCATCGGTCGACACGTGGAAGGAAGGATCTTCTGCCACCATCTTACCGAGGGCAATACCCATCTTTTCGTTGCCGGCCTTGTCCTTTGGTGCAATTGCAACCGAGATGACTGGATCGGGGAACACCATCGGCTCAAGGGTCGCCGGCTTGTTTGGGTCACACAGGGTATGCCCTGTCTGAACGTTCTTCATGCCAAGCACTGCGACGATGTCGCCGGCTTGGCAAAAATCAAGTTCTATCCGGTTGTTCGCATGCATTTCAACAATACGACCGATTCTTTCGGTTTTGCCGGTGGCCGTGTTGAGGACGGTGTCACCCTTTTGAATTTTACCGGAGTAAATGCGCAGGAAGGTCAGGGCGCCAAATCGATCGTCCATGATCTTAAAGGCCAGGGCGCGCAAGGGACGCTCTGGATCAACGATCGCGAAGTTGCCGGTTGCCTCTCCTTCAAGGTCGACTTCAGGCTGTGGGTTGACTTCGGTCGGGTTCGGGAGGTAGTCGATCACCGCGTCGAGGACCAGCTGAACCCCTTTGTTTTTGAAAGAGGAGCCACAGTAAGTCGGGAAGAAGTCCATTTTGATGGTGCCTTTCCTAACCAGAAGCTTGATGGTGTCGATATCAGGCTCTTCACCTTCAAGGTATTTCTCCATGACATCGTCATCCTGCTCAACGATCTTTTCGATCATGTCTGCACGGAACTTTTCGACAATATCAACCATATCGGCAGGGACATCGCCGATGGTGAAATTCAAAGGATCGCCAGAATCATCCCAGATCCAGGATTTCCGAGTCAGCAGGTCGACCATGCCCACGAAGGTATCTTCGCGGCCAATCGGCAGGACCATAACCAAAGGATAGGCCGCAAGGACTTCCTGGACCTGCTTGATGACGCGGTAGAAGTCGGCGCCAATTCGGTCGAGCTTATTGATGTAGATGACCCGGGAGACCTTCGATTCATTCGCGTACCGCCAGTTGGTTTCCGACTGGGGTTCGACGCCGCCGGAACCACAGAAGACACCGATGCCGCCATCGAGAACCTTCAGGGAGCGGTAGACTTCGATAGTAAAGTCAACGTGCCCCGGGGTATCGATGATGTTGAAGCGGTAATCATTCCAGAAGCAGGTGGTCGCTGCGGACTGAATTGTGATGCCGCGCTCTTGCTCTTGTTCCATAAAGTCGGTGGTTGCCGCACCATCATGGACTTCACCGATCTTGTGGATCTTGCCGGTGAGCTTCAGGATACGTTCAGTGGTCGTCGTCTTGCCGGCGTCTACGTGGGCGAAGATGCCGATGTTCCGGTAGTGCGATAGATCAGTCATGTCATTGTATTGAAGGGTTGCGGTCAAGATGAAAAGACAGAAGCAGTGCGTTTAAATGGTGAGCGTGCTCCCCTGGAGCCAGCCAGTAGCGCCCATGGCCTAAGTAGGTCAATAAACGTTCACTTCAGTTAACTTCCAATTATACCCTGCAGCCGTTATAGCGGCAACGATTAACCCTCGTCCAAGCCTTGGTGAAGCCATTGATTCTTACCAGGACTTTTTCGATGGATCCGCCCCGAGAGGAAGGACGTCACGGGTATACCGCTCGATCACCACACTAAAAGGATCTCCCGCCTGGTTTTTTAGAACCGCGCTGATTTCAAAAAGGAAAGCGGGCAGGGGATACGTTGGCACATTGAGGTTCCGATCGGGGATCCACAAAGGCCGTAAATGAAGAAGTTGTCGCTGAAATCCTAAAGGCTTGACGACTGTACCAAAGGGCTCTCGGGTGGTCGCTAAAGTGTTCAGCATGGCGGGCGAGAGGGCATCCGCTCGGAACCAGTTATCAGCTATGGAGAGCACGACAGGTCCACAGCGGAGTGCGACGCGCCGATGGTGAATGTCGGTTTCTGGTGTGGCCCGAAGCCATGCTAAGACCTCTTTGGATGGCGGCTTTAAGGATTTCTCTAGGGGTTCGGCCACGAGGCTTGAAGGGACGCTGATGCCGTGAGACCTACACCAGTCTTGAAGGACCAGGGTCGCACTGTTATGACTTAAAAGTTCAACCTCGAGCCGAAGCATCTCGGTTTCAAGCGAGCGATGCTCAGTTTCGGGTAAAAGGCTGTTTGACGCACAGCCCCCCATGAGACAAAGGGTCCCAAGAGACCATAGCCACAGAAGGGGGTGGCAGCGTCTTTTTCTGAGAGATCCCTTTATTTCCGTTATCCTGTCATTCATCTTTTTGGGAGGGAGTCGATATGCGTGATGTTATTTACTGGCTTTTCGCCATTCTCGGTGTGGTCTTGGCGTTCACGGTTTATTTTGAAAATAGGGCCACAACCTACACAACCTCCGATGGTGCCTGTCAAGCCTTGACCCCTAAGGATGACTGCTATTAAGACCCCACTCGCGTTCACTCTTCATTTAAGGCCACCTCGCGGATGACTTCTTCAAAGATCAAAGATCCTTCATTGATCAACATCATTCTGGTCGGACTGATTGGAAATATCGTTGAATGGTATGACTTTGCTGTTTATGGCTACTTTGCATCCGTCATCGGTCGGCTTTTTTTTCCATCGGAGGATCCCGCGGTTTCACTGATCGCATCTTTTGGTGCGTTTGCGGCCGGATTCCTGATGCGTCCACTTGGCGGGTTAGTGTTTGGCCGGATCGGAGACTTGGTCGGCCGTGAGAAGGCGATGAGCCTCTCAGTGGTCGCTATGGCGGTTCCAACCCTCTTGATGGCCTCCTTGCCGACCTATGATTCGGTGGGCATGGTGGCGCCGATTATCTTGGTGCTGCTGAGGATGATTCAAGGCCTCTCGGTGGGCGGTGAATATAGCAGTTCGCTGATCTTTTTAGTTGAAAGAGCACCCAATAACCGCCGCGCACTAACCGCTGTCTGGGGAAGTTGGGGCGGCGTAGCGGGGATACTTCTCGGGTCTGGGGTCGGTTGGCTCTCGCAATCGCTGTTAAGTGAAGCTGATCTTATGGCCTGGGGTTGGCGAGTTCCTTTTGGCTTCGGCGGGCTGGTTGCTCTCACCGGATGGTGGATCCGGAGGAGCATTCCTTTGGCGCCGCAGAAAGAACGTTCAGAGGCCCCGGTCAAGGAGGTCTTCGGCCGTTATGGGTCGACAGTTTTATCTGTGGCCCTGATGAATATCGGGCCTAATGTCGTCTTTTACACGGCCTTCGTCTATGCCGTCACCTATATCCGGAATATAGATCAATTACCAGAATCGATAGCGCTCGAACTGAACACCTTTGCGATGCTGTTCATGCTGTTCGTGCTGCCCTTTGCCGCGTGGTGTTCGGACCGGTGGGGTCGAAAGAGACTGCTGGTTCCCTTATTTATTCTATTGTTGCTGTTGAGCTATCCCTTGTTCGGGCTCATCCATTCCACTGAATCAGCGGCCATTCTCCAAGGTGAGCTGGCGTTTGCCTTTCTTGTCGC
>QYQA01000117.1 GCA_007280285.1 Methylococcus sp.
GGATGAAACGAAAGGTCAAAGGCGATCACGACATTAGATCGATGGGGATGGAGCGCGATAGCGGCGATCAACCCAAGCTGCGACTGTGCCATGGGGTAACGCGTGGACGCGTGGAGCATCGGCCTCCATTGACCAGGCGCCAAAAGATTCAAGGCCGCCTGTTTTCCCCGATGCGCCAACAGATAGTCGAACAGGCGGGGCTGGTGAGATCTGATCAACCGAGCAAGACCAATCGTCGCCCAGACATCACTCAGTGCATCATGAGCTGCCTCATGAGAAATCTGATTCGCACGGGTCAATTGATCTAACCTGAGACTGGGCACACCGAGGGGATCCTTGGGCCAATTTATACCCTCAGGCCGAAGCGCTCTGGTCATCCTTGCTAAGGGGATAATATCCCACCTTGAATTCCCATGGCGCCACTCCCTGGAATAAGGATCCATAAGATTACGGAACAGGGTATAGCGCGTGACTTCGTCATCAAAACGAAGACTGTTGTAGCCAAGAACACAGGTTAGAGGCCGCGAAAACTCGCGCTGTATGCCATCGATGAAGTCGCATTCACGAAGGCTCCTGTCGGCAATGCTTTCAGGGGTAATCCCCGTCATCAGGCACGCATCAGGGTGCGGGAGTACATCGGGAGTCAGTTGTGCGAAGAGCACCACAGGATCGTCGATAGGATTCAGCTGAAGATCGGTTCGAATCCCGCCAAACTGAAGGGGACGATCTGATCCAGGATGAAGCCCAGAGGTTTCAAAGTCATACCAGAAGAACGAGTTGCTCGTCACAAAGGTCCGCGAGCCTCCTTAAAGCATCAGACGGCAGCCCGTCACTTATTCAGTGAAGTTCAGCGTGATTCACCCTGAGCAAGTTCGTATTTTTTGCGCTTTTCGCACTTCTCAGCGCAGGGGCAAGACCCACCATTAATCCCGCCGCAGCTCCCTTTAATAGCACCACGACCAAACATAACACCCACCGCCATCATCGCGATGACCGCAGCGATGATCAAAAAGGTCGTTATAAACAGTGACATGCTAGGTTCCACCTCTTTAAAAAAACATCAAGACCGGGCTTTTTTGGATCTTAACCTGAAGCCACTCAAAACGAAAGCAGGGGCCTTGAGGCCCCTGGCATCCCTAAAAGAGCCGTTCCATCAACCGCCGAAATCGTCCAGCAAGATGTTCTCACGCTCAACACCGATATCCAGCAACATCTTGATCACCGCGACATTCATCATCGGCGGCCCACAAAGGTAGTACTCACAATCCTCTGGGGCAGGATGGTCCTTGAGGTAGTTCTCAAACAGCACATTGTGAATAAAACCTGTATAGCCTGTCCAGTTGTCTTCCGTCTTCGGTTCCGACAGCGCAATGTGCCACTTAAAGTTCGAATTTTCTTTCTGCAGCATATCGAAGTCATTCACGTAGAACATTTCACGAAGACTTCTTGCACCGTACCAGAAGGTCATCTTCCGCTTACTCTTCAAGCGGCGCAGCTGGTCAAAAATATGGGACCGCATCGGCGCCATACCGGCTCCGCCACCGACGAAGACCATTTCATGGTTGGTTTCGCGAGCAAAGAACTCACCAAAGGGACCCGAAATCGTGACCTTATCGCCCGGCTTTAGATTGAAAATATAGGACGACATGATGCCCGGGGGTATACCCTTCTCTCCCGGCGGCGGGGTCGCAATCCGGACATTCAACATGATGATGTCATTTTCTTCAGGATAGTTGGCCATCGAGTAAGCCCTGATGGATGGCTCCTTAACGACCGACTCATACTGCCAGATATTGAATTTATCCCAATCTTCCTGGAATTTCTCTTCGACGGAAAATTCACGAAACTTGGCGTCATAGGCTGGGCATTCAATCTGTATGTAGCCACCCGCCCTGAAATCAACCGCTTCTCCTTTAGGAAGCTGCAAGACCAATTCCTTGATGAAGGTGGCCACGTTGTGATTAGAACGGACGGTGGTCTCCCATTTCTTAACGCCGAAGACCTCCTCGTCGACGTGGATCTTCATGTTCTGCTTGACCGTGACCTGACAGGCCAGACGATCTCCACAAGCCGCCTCGCGCTTGGTAATGTGGGACAATTCGGTCGGCAGAATATCACCACCGCCTGCATCAACCCGCACCCGGCATTGCGCACAGGTGCCACCACCGCCGCAAGCCGAAGACACAAAGAGATTGTGATCCGCAAGGGCCGTCAACAATTTGGACCCAATGGGCACATGAATGGTTTTCTCATCATTAATGAGAACATCCACATTACCTTCAGCGACCAGCTTGGATTTGGCTCCCAAGATCACGAAGACCAGGGCGACAACAATAAAGGTGAAAAACAGTACACCCAGAATGATTTCGAGCATTGTTCTACCCTAACCCTTTAAAGTTGAATACCTGAGAACGCCATGAAGCCCAGAGCCATGAGACCCGCAGTAATAAATGTAATGCCAAGGCCACGTAGCCCAGGCGGCACATCACTGTACTTCAGTTTTTCACGAACACCCGCCATAGCGGTGATGGCCAAAGCCCAACCAAATCCACTGCCAACGCCATAAACGACGCTTTCTGCGAAGTTATAATCGCGTTCGATCATGAACAGGCTACCTGCCAAGATCGCGCAGTTGACCGTAATCAGTGGCAAGAAAATGCCAAGGGCGTTGTAGAGCGCCGGAAAAAAACGGTCCAACACCATCTCGAGAATCTGGACGATAGCAGCGATAACACCGATACAGGCCATCAAGGCAATGAAACTGAGATCGACATCCTGAACACCCGCCCAAGTTAAGGCGTTTTCCTTCAGTAAATAGGTATAAATGAGGTTGTTCGCAGGCACCGTCAACGTCTGAACGATGATCACGGCAATTCCAAGACCCACCGCCGTTTCGATTTTTTTCGACACCGCGATAAAGGTACACATGCCCAGAAAGAAGGACAGCGCCATGTTCTCGATGAACACGGACTTAATGAATAAGTTGATATAGGCTTCCATGCTAGTGGGCCTCCCCATGAACCACACCATGTGCGGGCTGAATTTCAAAATCCGCCTTTTCAACCTGCTTCGGCTTCCAGGTCCTGATCCCCCAAATGATCAAACCAATCAGAAAGAACGCACTCGGCGGCAATAAGAGGAGGCCGTTTGGAACATACCAACCGCCATCTTTAACCAGAGGCAACATCTCGATTCCAAGCAGCTTTCCAGATCCCAGCAATTCACGCACCACGGCCACACCGACCAGAATCAAGCTGTAGCCGAGACCGTTGCCGATCCCATCAAGGAAGCTCTCCCAGGGCGGATTTTTCATGGCGTAGGCTTCTGCCCGACCCATCACGATACAGTTGGTGATAATCAACCCGACGAACACCGACAGCTGCTTACTGACGTCATAAGCAAAGGCCTTCAAAAGCTGATCGACCACAATCACCAAAGAAGCAATGATCACCATCTGGGCAATGATCCGGATGCTGCTCGGCACATGGTTACGAATGAAGGCGATCCCTGCGCTTGAAAACGCAGTCACTGTGGTGAGCGCAAGACTCATGATCAAGGCCGTCGACAACTGAGAGGTCACCGCCAGCGCCGAACAGATTCCAAGAACCTGCAGGGTGATGGGATTGTTCTCGACCAGTGGTTCGACCAGAACTTTCTTATTTTCCTGTGTCAGTTCCATAACTTCAGCCTCTATGGTTTCTAATCTTCGCAAGATAAACGCCGTAACCTTCTTTACCCATCCAGTACTGCACCAAATTACTGACGCCACGACTGGTTAGGGTCGCTCCCGCCAATGCATCCACCTGATACTCTGAACCTGACTTGGCAGGGTCTACAAACCCTTTCACGAGACCCAGGGCGACTTCACCGATTTCGATGGTCTGACCCTTTTCGCTGAGATTGCTCTCGTGAAATTCTTTTCCGGTGAAGTTATAAACCTTCTTGCCTTTCCATAGGGCTTTCCATTTCGGATTGACCACTTCACCTCCAAGCCCCGGGGTTTCTGCCTGATCGTAAAGATTCATACCCACGACCGTTTGCGCATCGGCCTCCAGCGCAATAAAGCCAAACATGGTAGACCAAAGACCATAACCATTCACCGGCAATATCAGAGTCTTGAGCTCATTGCCCTCTTTCACCAGATAAATCTTGGCATACTTTGGCTTGCGCTTGATGCTGGCAATGTCCTTCGTGGCTGGAATCGCTTCACTCTGAAGCGGATCCTTTGCCGCCTTCCACTGATCGTAGTTTTTGGCATCCACTCCCTCAGCGTAATCGCCAGTCGCAAGATCGACCAAACGGACTTCAATATTCTTGAACACCGGCTCGACGTCCATGCCTTTTTGATATAGATCAGCAACTTCAAGGATATTGACCTTTTCATCCTTGGATTTGTTCCACGCCTGAAGCGGCCTCAAAATCACCGCCGATCCTGACACCACGATCGCACCGACCAGACACAGCGCCAAGGCAACAGCCACCGTTTTTTTGAAGCTGTCGTTTGGCAAGGCCAAATAAGGCTCTGCATAAGCCTGAACGACGGCTGCGTAGCTGGCCAATTTTTCCTTGAAACCCGGCTCAACCGAGCTCTTTTCCATGGAATCAGGCATAGCGCTTCACCCTCTTGGCAATGTTGATCTTGATAACCACATAATCGATCAGTGGCGCAAAAATGTTGGAGAAAAGAATCGCCAGCATAATCCCCTCAGGAAAGGCTGGGTTGACGACACGAATCAGGACCGTCATAAAGCCGACCAGGGCACCAAAGACCCATCGGCCCGCATTGGTATGGGCCGCACTGACCGGGTCGGTCGCCATATAGACGGTACCAAAAGCAAAGCCGCCAAGGGTCAGATGCCAGTACCAAGGCATGGCATACATCACATCAGTGCTGCTACCGACGACGTTAAAAAGGGTCGCCGTGGCAATCATCCCGACCAGGACGCCCACCATGATTCGCCAGTTGGCGATGCGGGTGTAGATGAGGAAGGCCGCGCCCAAAAGGCAAGCAAGCGTCGAGGTCTCACCCATTGAGCCGGGCTCGAAGCCAACAAAGGTAGCCCACCAGGAAATACCGGCTTCTCTGATAGCGGTCACCCCACCAATGGCGGCATGCCCCAACGCTGTTGCCCCAGCAAATCCGTCAACCGCGGTCCATACCGCATCCCCAGACATGGCCGCAGGATAGGCGAAGTAAAGGAAAGCGCGTCCCGTCAACGCTGGGTTCAAGAAGTTCTTGCCGGTACCCCCAAAGACTTCCTTGCCGATCACAACACCAAAGGAAATGCCCAAGGCCACCATCCACAAGGGCGTACTCGGCGGCAACGTCAGCGCAAAGAGAATCGACGACACGAAGAATCCTTCATTGACATCGTGCTTGCGAACGACAGCAAAGAGAACCTCCCAGGTGCCGCCGGCCACCAGGGTCACGATGTAAACCGGGAAAAAGAACATAGCCCCATGGACGATATCCGACAGGGGGTTATAAGGATTGTGGCCAAAGAGGTTCACAATCCAACCACGCCAGCCCGGAACTTCCTGCAGCCCCAGCGTTTCCATCGCAAGATTCGCTTGATACCCGGTATTCAGAAGCGCCATGAACATGCAAGGCAGGGCCGCAATCCAAACATAGGTCATGACCCGCTTGAGATCCACGGCATCACGGACATGCGTTGCCCCGGAGGTGACATCAGAGGGGCTATAGAGGAAGGTATCGACCATCTCATAAACAGGATAAAGCTTCTCCAATCTCCCACCTTTAGAAAAATGGGGGTGAAGCTTATCTAAAAATTGGCGGGTACTAGACATCAGCCCTCCTTCTCGATTTGGGTAAGATTCTTCCTGAGCACCGGACCGAAATCATGCTTGCCAGGATCTACAAACGTGCAAAGCGACAAATCCTCTTCATCGAGCTCCAAGGCACCCAGAGCTTGAGCCATGTCCGTGTCGCCAACAATCAGGTAACGAAGTAGTTGGGTAGGAAGAATATCAAGCGGCATCACATCCTCGAAAACGCCCACCGGCACGATGGCTCGGGGACTCCCAAATTTGGTTGTGGTAAATGCAAATTTTCTACCACGCGCTTCGGGAAGGCTGCTCAATAAGATATTCAGAAAAGAGTATTTCTTTCCGGTCGGAACGACCCATCCCATAAACTCACGGACCCGATTTTCAGGAATCACAGTGACCTGATGATGGAAGCGCCCAAGGAAATCAGACCAATCGTCCGCGCCGCGTCCAAAAAGGACGGACCCCGAAATGATCCGAGGCTCTGGTCCAGCCTTTAACTGGTTTCTTGTCAAATCGGTGAGATTTGCACCCACCCGGGTCCGAACCAAACGGGGACTAACCACCTGAGAACCTGAGAGAGCAACGACCCGCTCCACATTCAGTTTTCCCGTGGTAAAGAGACTGCCAATGGCCATCACCGCCTGATAGTCAAGGTGCCACACGGTTTTATGGGGGCCCACGGGGTCGAGAAAATGGATATGAGTGCCCACGAGCCCTGCAGGATGCGGTCCTTCAAAGGTGGCTACATCAACTTGAGAATTCGTCGGAAGGTCAATCTTGGCGACGGGTGACTTGCAAACGAACACGCGACCTTCGGTCAACTTCGCAATCAGCGTTAAGCCATTTTTGAAATCGTTCGGCCGGTCGGCAATAACCACCTCAGGCCGCGCCGCCAAGGGATTGGTGTCCATGGCGTTAACGAAGATGGAGTGTGGCACTGAGGTGGGCGCAGGGACGCGGCTGTAGGGCCGGGTCCGAAGCGTGGTCCAAAGTCCCGACACCAGAAGGTTTTGCCGAACCTGTTCCCGCGTCAGCTCAGGCAACTTGGCGGCCGTAAAGCTTTCAAACTTGACCGATTCATTCCCGCTCAGTTCGATCACCACCGAATTGAGAACCCGGCGCTCACCGCGATGGACGGCCTTGACCACACCGGCGCCCGGGGCCGTGTAGACAATCTCTGGGCATTCCTTGTCGACAAACAGAGGGTCCCCCAGGCTGACCTTGTCACCCTCTGCCACCTTCATGGTGGGCTTCAGACCACTATAGTCTGGCCCCAGAACGGCCACTGACTTGATAGCGCCTGCATTGTTGTAGATGACCTGCTCTGGTTCTCCCGAAATGGGCAGATCCAGTCCTTTTTTAATGTTGATTAGCATAAGTGAGCCCGTGGAACGCACAAACCATTGGTTGTCCTAACGCAAGATAGGGCAAATGACCATATGTCACCGCTCCTCCAGCCTTGGGATCAGTAAAATCTTGTTTCGCCAGAACACCGTCGCACCGAATGCGAAAGACCGAAAAACAGGAGAACATGGCCATGGGCATCGGACCAAACCAACACCACCAAAGGCACGCGCCCATGCTCCAGCAAAAACACCCCGATTAAACCATAAAAGTCATGCTTCCTCAACGAAGAGAAGGGCCATATGTGGCCCTTTTTATGGGTTTTTTGTTCGGCGTTGGCTCCTCGTCCTCTTTAAAAGGGTTGACGCTAGCCAAGGCGAGACCAGTACTCTAGACTGAGTAGCGGAGTTGGCCAGGCAGTCGCTGTTCCGGCTTGGCCGGAATGGAGGAAAGTCCGGGCTCCACAGGACAGGACGCCAGGTAACGCCTGGGGGGCGTGAGCCTACGGAAAGTGCCACAGAAAATATACCGCCTGCCCGGCTGCTGCCGTGAAGGTAAGGGTGAAATGGTGCGGTAAGAGCGCACCGCGCTTCCGGCAACGGAAGTGGCAGGGTAAACCCCGTCCGGAGCAAGACCAAATAGGGGGGCCGCCAGATTTATCTGGCACGTGTGGTCCGCACGGCTCCCGGGTAGGTTGCTCGAGGCGTTCCGCGAGGAATGTCCCAGATGAATGACTGCTCTCGACAGAACCCGGCTTATCGGCTGACTCCGCTCTCTCAATGCAGCCCGACACCGAGGCTCAATCGGTGGAATGAAAGATCCGCCGCTCGCCGGTCCTGATCTTTGCATCTTCCAGCACCTCAAAGAGGAACACCCGGCCGTCCCCAGGGCGACCAGAATGGGCTCGCTTGATGATGATCTCCACAATCTGGTCGACCATATGGTCTTCTGCAATGATTTCCAGCCGTTTCTTCGACAGAAAAGGATTGAAGGATTGGCCTGATTCCACTTGACGGCACCCAAAACCGTCACAGTCCATGACGGTCATGCCCGGAAAGTCAGGGATCTCAAGCAGCGACTGAACCACCTTCCCTAAAGCGAAGGGCTGAAGATATGCGCGAATTTCCTTCATGAATTCTTGCTCACGTTGCGCTCGAAGTAGCGATAAAGGAGAGGAAGGATGCTCAGCGTCAGTAAAGTCGCCGTCACCAAGCCCCCAATAATGACCACGGCAAAAGGTTTCGCCGTCTCAGACCCAACGCTAGTGGAAAGCGCGGCAGGAAACAAGCCCAGCATCGCCATCAGCGCCGTCATCACTACTGGGCGAAGCCGACTGGTTGCCCCAGAGACAATGGCCTCATGCAGTGGCTGCCCTTCCCGCACCAAGGCGTTGAGCTGCGACACCAAAATAACCCCGTTCTGAACCGCAATACCAAACAGAGCAATAAAGCCCACCGCTGCCGAAACACTCAAATTGATTCCGGTAACCCACAAGGCGACCAGTCCACCGATCAGGGCAAAGGGGACATTCATCACAATCAGCATGGCATGGCGAACCGACTGAAACGCCCAAAATAAGAGTACAAAAATCAGGGTGAGACTGATCGGCACAATCACTGCCAGTCGCTTCATGGCCCGCTGCTGGTTTTCAAACTGGCCGCTCCACACGACGCGGTAGCCCGGCGGCAGGGAAACCTCTGCCGCAACCCTCGGCATTGCCTCCTGAACAAAGCCCCCCTGATCCCTTCCCCTTAAATTACACTTGATGGAAATGCGGCGACTGTTTTCCTCCCGACTGATCCTCGAAGCACCGACATCCACCTTGATGGTCGCCAGCTGCGCCAGAGGAATCAGGCTTCCATCCGGTGATTTGACCCCGAGATTTTCCAGCGCGGCAACCGATGAGCGGAAATGCTTTTGCATCCGAACCGAAATATCAAAGCGACGATTGCCTTCAAGCAACTGTGATGCGGTCTTACCACCCACCGCCATTTCAATCACATGCTCGACATCGGCCACATTAATGCCATAGCGCGCGATTCGGGCTCGATCAATCTCAATAACCACCTGCGCAAGGCCCGCCTGCTGTTCGGCGGCAACGTCGGTCGCCCCCTGTGTGGTTTTGAGAATATGCACCACCTCGTCAGCTTTTTCCTGGAGGACTTTGAGATCATCACCAAAAATCTTGACAGCAATCTCCCCCTTGACACCGGAAATCGCCTCTTCAACGTTATCTTGAATGACTTGAGAGAAATTAAGCTGTACGCCCGGAAACACCGAAAGCCGCTCATTCATTTCACCAATCAACGCATCCTTCGAGGGGTAACGCCAAGTACTTTTGGGCTGTAAGGAAACTAAAATCTCAAGATTATTGAAGCCCTTGGGATCAGTACCATCCTCAGGACGGCCCAACTGAGTGAGAACGGAAAGTGCTTCAGGAAATTCCTCGATTCGCTTTCTAACGCCTCGCTCAATTTCCTTTGCCTTATCCAGTGATATCGGTGTTGGCAAAGTCACCGTTAGCCAGATATTCCCCTCATCCAGCTTCGGCATGAATTCGGTCCCGATGACGCCTAGAAGGCCCAGCGATAAGAGGAGCGACAACAACGCACCACCAATCACGCGACGTGGCCGATCAAGGATCCACTCGAGCGTCCGGCGATAAAAGGACTCCATGGCATGAACCAATCCATTGTGCTTTTCTTCAAGGCGCGGCCCTAAAAGAAAGCTCAATAAGACAGGGATCAGGGTGAGCGTGACGATCAAGGAGCCGATCAACGCAAACGAGAGGGTAAAGGCCATCGGCGAAAAAATCTTCGCCTCGACCCGCTGGAAGGTGAAAATAGGCAAAAAGGCCGTGATGATAATAGCCTTGGAAAATAGGATGGGCCGCCCCATTTCCGCGGCGGTCATCAGCATGGTCTGCCGCATATGATTGAGATTCTCCTGACGCGCCATGTCGAGAGTGATCTTCACCATAATCGCCTCGACGAGAACCACCGCACTGTCAACGATGATGCCAAAGTCGATGGCCCCAAGTGATATCAAGTTAGCCGAAACGCCCTTGGCATCAATCAATATGAAAGCAAACAGCAGCGATAAAGGAATCACTAAGGTGACAATGGCCGCCACCATTGCGCTCCGGAGAAAAACCACAAGGATCAGAAGGATCAGCGCCGCCCCCTCTAGCATGTTGTGCTCGACGGTCATGACCGTATGTTGAACCAGCTCGGTCCGATCATAAATCGGCTCGATTTTTACGCCGGGAGGCAATCGATGGGCATTCAGATCAGCGACCCTCTCCTTGTCCTCCCCCAGCACGCTGACGGCATCCCGTCCTTTAATCAGGAGGACAACCCCTTCGACGACATCATCGCGATCATTGAACCCAACGATACCCGTTCGAGGCTGCGGGCCTACGGTGACCTCCGCGAGATCGCGAACCCTGATCGGCAGCCCATCCCGCGGACTGACGAGCACCTCGCCAATATCATCAACACCACTTAAAAGACCGACCCCTCGAACGACCAGGGCCTCATCACCATGCTCTATATAGCCGCCACCGGCATTCTGATTGTTATCCGCGATAGCCTGATAAACATCCGTGATAGGCAGGGCATAGCTCTTAAGTCGGTCCAGATTGACCGAGACTTGAAATTGCTTGACCCCCCCGCCAAAGGAAACAAGATCAGCCACCCCTCGAACCGCCCGCAGCCGAGGCTCGATGACCCACTCCTGAAGGGCCCGCTGCTCCACTAGAGGAACTCCGGGCGCTCGTATGATGTATCGAAAGATCTCGCCGACCCCCGTACTGAGGGGGCCTAGCACCGGATTTAAGCCAGAAGGGAGAGCGACGTTACGGAGCCGCTCCAAGAC
>QYQA01000125.1 GCA_007280285.1 Methylococcus sp.
CACACCGAGCGCCCATAATTGTCCAATGACGGCATCCTTATAGCCTTCTAAGCCCAAAAAAACCGAATAAAAGGCATAAAAGGGGCCATGGGCCACCTGCAGCAATAAGCCAGACAGCAAAAATTGAATCACTTCCGGGCGGGCCAACATGGCGACCCAGCGCGGTGCAGGCTCTTTTGGCAAACGCTCTTTAGCGTCAGGAACCATGAGGCTCGCGAGCCACTGAATCAACAATAAAATCGCCAGAAGCTCGGGAAGACGCTCCAAAGGCAGGAGACCATCGAGCCATTCCCCAACAACAAAGACACTCAGCAGAAAACCCATCGACCCCCATAAACGGATACGGCCATAGCGCCCACCTGCCTGTAAATGATTGAGGGTGAGGGTCTCAAAGAGCGGGAGACTGCCGTTCCAGCTAAAGCTGAATAACATCATGACCCCGCCAATCAGCCAAAGATTGTGGCGATCAAGGAAAACCGGCAGAAATCCCACAAAAGAAAGCCACGAAACCCAACGAACAAGCCGCAAAGGCTGATGGGTTCGATCCGCCCACCAGCCCCAAAAGCCAGGAGATAGGATCTTGGTCAACGGCACCAGGGCCATGATCAGCCCAATGTCGACCGCATCGTAGCCAACCCGGCTCAAATAGAGGGGCCAGTAGGGGACGAGGACCCCTAGAATCGCAAAGTAGGCAAAGTAAAAGAACGACAGTCGTCGAACAGGAACCCTCAGCGGGAACGGTGCCGGCGAAGCAGTGATTAGGAAACCCCTGCGCTCAGGGGTTGAATCGCCACAGCCACCCCAGCGTTCTGGCCACGATGACGGAGCGCGTGATCGATTAAGACGATCGCCATCATGGCTTCGGCAATCGGCGTTGCCCGAATGCCGACACAAGGATCATGCCGTCCCGTGGTAATGACCTCCACCGGTTCCCCCCGAACATTGATCGAACGACCAGGCAAACGAAGACTAGAGGTGGGCTTTAGCGCAATCTTAGCCACAATGTTCTGACCCGATGAAATGCCCCCAAGAATCCCACCCGCATGATTGCTGAGGAATCCTTCCGGGGTCATCTCATCGCGAAAGGCGCTTCCCTTCGCCGCAACACAATCAAAACCATCTCCGATTTCGACCCCCTTGACGGCATTGATACTCATCAGGGCATGGGCGAGATCGGCATCCAGGCGATCGAAGATCGGTTCGCCCCAGCCCGGCGGAACGCCATCGGCGACCACATGAATGCAGGCACCGATCGAATCACCTTCTTTTCTCAAGGCGTCCATATAGGCTTCCATGGCACCCACTTTTTCGGGATCAGGACAGAAAAAAGGGTTGGTCTCCACCGTATCCCAATCAAGGCGTTCTGCCTTAATGGGGCCCAACTGTGCGAGGTAGCCACGAACCCTGACCTTAAAAAACTCAAGAAGATACTTCTTGGCGATCGCGCCTGCCGCGACCCGCATGGCCGTCTCTCGGGCCGAGGAGCGGCCGCCACCCCGATAATCACGGATCCCATACTTCATGTGATAGGCATAATCAGCATGAGCCGGCCGAAACTGCTCTGCAATCGAGCCATAGTCCTTAGATTTTTGATCGACATTTTCAATCAGTAAGCCAATCGGGGCACCGGTGGTCTTGCCTTCAAAAACCCCAGATAGAATCCGAACCTCATCAGGCTCCCGGCGCTGGGTGGTATGGCGAGAAGTCCCAGGGCGCCGTCGATCAAGGTCTCCTTGAATGACAGCCTCCGACAAGGTCATGCCGGGCGGGCAACCATCGACGATACAGCCGATAGCCGGTCCATGGCTTTCACCAAAAGAGGTCACCGAAAAAAGTTTGCCTATCGTATTCCCGGACATGAAAAACCCTCTTATCTGATCCATTCATCAGAGGCAAAAAGAGCCCTTCCAGAGAGGAGGGGCATTTTTGCCCTAAACCCGCCCTTGCAAGACCAAGACCTTTTCCCTACTCGTTTCAAGATTCAGGAAAGATGGCTCGGACCTTATCGGCGGTCAAAAGAAAAACGCCATCCCCACCCCGCTCAAAATCGAGCCAAAAGAAAGGGATGTCAGGATAAGCCTTGATCAGGGCCCCAGCGGCACTTCCGACCTCGACCACCAATACCCCAAGAGGCTTTAGATGCCGCGCCGAACCCTGAAGGATGCGGTGGACACAATCAAGCCCTTCTTCTCCAGACTCAAGGCCTAACCGAGGTTCGGCGTGGAACTCAGCCGGCAGCGCCAACCATTCGGCTTCACTAACGTAAGGGGGGTTACTCACGATGAGATCATAGCGCTGATCTGCGAGCGCCTTATAGAGATCGGATTCGATGGTACGCACTTGATCACCCACCTGATGTCGATGGATATTGATGTCAGCCACGGCGAGGGCATCTTGAGAGATATCGACGGCATCGACCGAGGCCTCAGGGAAGGCCAACGCCGAAGCGATAGCGATACAACCACTCCCCGTACAAAGATCAAGAACGTCGGTCACGACATCAGGATCAAGCCAAGGGGCAAACCCGACCTCAATCCACTCAGCCAGCGGTGAACGTGGGACCAAGACCCGCTCATCGACATAAAAAGAAAGCCCTGCAAAGACCGCTTCGTGGGTCAGATAAGCAAGCGGCTTGCGCTCACTGATACGCCGTTCGATGAGACCGAGGATGCGCTCCCTTTCAGGGATCGTCAAATGCCCTTCGAAATAGCCGCCTGGGAGATCAAAGGGCAGGTGAACAGCCGCCAGGACCAGAGCAACCGCCTCATCCAAGGCGGCTGCGGTGCCATGCCCTAGAAAAACCTTCGCTTCGGTAAATCGGCTGGTAGCATAACGAACATAATCACGCAGCGTAACGAGGGTCGAAACAACGGGATCATCCATGATATTCCTAGGGATAAAGTCCTATGGTGTGAAGCCCGAGGGTCTCCTCAAGGCCGAACATCAGATTCATGTTCTGGATAGCCTGCCCCGACGCCCCCTTCACTAGATTATCAATGACCGCGAGGACCACCACGGTATCGCCCCCCATGGGACGATGGACGGCTATCTGGCAACAGTTGCCACCCTTGACGCTGCGGGTATCAGGATGAGCGCCAGAGGGAAGCACATCGACAAACGCTTCGGCCTGATAGGTGCGTTCAAAAAGTGCCTGCAAATCCACCTGAGGCTCTTTCAAAACGCCATAGACCGTGGCATGAATGCCCCGAATCATCGGCACCAGGTGCGGCACGAAGGTGAATCCAACAGCCCCTTTGGCCATGGCTTCAAGCCCTTGCCGAATTTCTGGCCAGTGGCGATGACCTCCGACCCCATAGGCCTTAAAGCTCTCACCGGTCTCACTCATCAATAAGGGAAGCTCCGCCTTGCGTCCGCCACCACTGACCCCCGACTTAACATCGGCAATAATACGATCGGTGGCGATGACACCTGCTGCCAGCAGAGGATATAGCGCCAGCTGCACAGCGGTCGGGTAACACCCAGGGCAAGCCACCAACCGGCTCCCTCGAATCTCGCTCCTCCAAAGTTCTGGGAGCCCATAGATCGCCTCACTCAGGAGATCGGGGCAGGCATGAGGCTCACCATACCAAGCCTCCCATACCGCGGGATCTTTGAGCCTGAAATCAGCCGCAAGATCAATCACCCGGATGCCCCGATCTAGGAGACCCGGGACCATGCGCATCGCTGTCCCATTGGGTGTTGCGAAGAAGACAACGTCGCAGCCCAAAAAGGCCTCTTCCGTCGGTTCGACAAAGACAAGATCCAGCGCGCCACGAAGATTCGGGTAGAGCGCATCAACTCGGGTACCCGCATCGCTTCTCGACGTCACCGCGGCGACCGTCACCATCGGATGAGCGATCAGCAATCGAAGCAATTCGACGCCGGTGTACCCGGTTCCTCCAACGATGCCAGCGTTAATCATCAACGGCCACCTCACCGGGCAGAGCCCATCATCAAAACCCCAGCAGGCGATGATTCCTTGACGGCATCACCACCCATAAAGGACATTCCATTTAGTCGTTGCTAAGGGGCCCTTCGAAGGCTTCCACCTGAGTTTTGAGCTTCTGACCTGATTTAAAGGTGACCACCCGTCGCGCCGTAATGGGTATTTCTTCGCCCGTTTTTGGATTGCGGCCGGGACGTTCCGTCTTGTCTCGAAGATCAAAATTACCAAAACTTGATAATTTGACCGACTGCCCTCGCCCCAGTGCGCTGCGAATTTCTTCAAAAAACTGATCAACCAGTTCCTTCGCATCTTTTCGGTTGAAGGATAATTCTTCAATCAACCGTTCCATCATGTCATTTTTAGTCAGTGCCATCTCAATCCCTCAAACGAGCGCCGCAACGTTGCGCGAGTCCATCCAGAACCTTCTGGACGACCCCATCCACAAGGGTATCCACCAAAGTCTCCGCTGCATCCTGCAAAATCAGCCGGATCGCGACACTCTTTTTACCAGCTTCGACCCCGGGGCCCTGATAGACATCGAAAACCTGAGCCTCTCGGAGGAGTTCCCCGGCGCTGGCACGGGTCGTCTCCAGCAACGTGCCAACGGGCACGTTCTGTTCCACCAAAAGGGCTAAATCCCTGCGGACCGATGGAAACTTCGACAAACTGCTAAATCGGGGCAACTGCCGATCACGAAGGACATGATCAAGAAGCTCTACCAGAAATACACCTGAGGGGAAGCCGAGTCGTTTTTCAAGCCCGGGATGAAGCAGCCCCATAAATCCCAGACGCTTTTCCCCAAGCAGCATCTCCGCTGACTGCCCTTTATGGAGCGCCGGATGTTCCGCCGCTACAAAGCGAAGATCCGCGAGCCGACCGGTGAGAGCCACCAGTGCCTCGACATCTTGTTTGACATCAAAGAAATCGACGGGCCTTGATGGAAGGCCCCATTGTTCAGCTTCATGGCAGCCCAGCGCCAGCCATGACAACACCGCCTCCTGAGCGAGGTCGTTGCCCCGGGGTCTAAAGGTGAGGCCACTCTCAAACAAGCGAACGCGATCCTGCTGCCGATGGCTATTCTTGATCGCCGCATCCAGCAATCCTGGCCAAAGACTGGTTCGCATGACTGCGAGTTCTTGGGAGAGCGGGTTTTTGAGCGCCAAAGGCTCCACCCCGGGGTCAATCAACTGCTGAACACTCGCTTCAACAAAGCTATAGGTGATCGCTTCTTGATAACCACGATCAACCAAGAGATCCTTGACCCGATCCAGGGTCAACCGCCCCTCTGAGACAGGGCGCATGACCGCTGGGATCACCGGCTGACGCCTTGGGAGATGATCATAACCATAGACACGACCCACTTCCTCAATCAGATCGGCCTCAAGCGCAATATCAAACCGCGCTGCGGGCGCTGTCACGCGCCATCCGAGGGGGTCCCCCGTCAGGGTCATGCCCAAACCTTGAAGAATTTGTATCACCCGCTCTGGCGACATCGAAAGACCCAGGATCTTTTCGATGCGCTCAGCTCTTAAAAGGATCTCCGGGCGCTGAGGGAGATAGTCTAAAGCAACCCGCTCAACCACAGGACCAACCTGACCGCCAGCTAGACTCAAGATAAGCTGTGTCGCGCGCGACAGTGCCCGCGACTGCAGTTCATAGCTCACGCCTCGCTCGAAACGATGAGAAGAATCCGTGCTAAGACCGTACCGCCGGGCCTTGCCCATCATGAGTGAGGGATCAAAATAGGCACATTCGATGAAGATATCCTGCGTCGTCTCACAGACCGCTGACTCACTGCCACCCATGATTCCGGCCAGAGCCAAAACTTTCCTGTCATCAGCGATGACCAGCGTCTCAGGCGCCAGCGTCACCGCCTGACCATTCAGCAGCTGAAGAGACTCACCGTCTCGGGCCCAACGCACACAAACACCCCCCTCGAGCCGATCGGCATCAAAGGCATGCAGGGGCTGACCCAACTCAAGCAACACATAGTTGGTCACATCGACAATGACGTCCAAGGAACGGAGACCTGAACGACGGAGCTTTTCCTTGATCCATTGCGGGGTTCCCGCATGACGATTCACCCCTCGAATGATTTGCCCAAGATACCGTGGACATGCCTCTGGTGCCTCTACCCTGATCGGCCAGATATCATCGATGACCGGTGCCGGAGCCTCGACCTCTGGACACATGATCGGCAGCGTATTCAACAAGGCCACTTCCCGTGCGATACCCTCCACACTGAGGCAGTCTGCCCTATTGGGAGTGAGATCCACCTCGATCAGCCGATCATCCAAGTGGAGATACTCTCGCAGCGCCATTCCGATGGGTGCATCCAGCGGCAGCTCCATCAGTCCCGAGGCATCCTCATCGATGCCCAGCTCCTTTTGAGAACAAAGCATTCCAAAGGATTCAATCCCCCGCAGCTGAGCGGACTTGATCTCAAGACCACCAGGAAGCAGAGAACCAACCAGCGCCAGGGGCACCCGAAGGCCTACCCGCGCATTAGGGGCACCGCAAACAATCTGGAGGGGCTGATCAAGGCCGGCGCCCACCTTGCAGATCCTGAGACGATCGGCCTCAGGATGAGGATAGGCTTCAAGAATTTCAGCGACGACGACGCCTGTAAAATCACCGGCTGCCGCCGTGACGCTGTCGACTTCAAGTCCTGCCATGGTCAACTGATGGACCAGCGTATCGGTGTCGATAGCAGGATTGACGTACTCTCTGAGCCAGGCTTCGCTGAAACGCATGGGAAATTGCCGGTAATCGCTTAAAAAGCGGAAAACTGTCGAAGAAAACGGAGGTCGTTTTCAAAGAACAGCCTTAGATCATTAATGCCATAGCGGAGCATGGCCATGCGCTCAACGCCGAGACCAAAAGCAAAACCTGAATAGACCTCTGCATCGATATTGACGGCTTCGAACACGCGTGGATGGATCATTCCACAGCCCATCACTTCAAGCCAGCCGGTCTGCTTACACACCCGACAGCCCTGACCGTCACAGATGACACAGGCAATATCGACCTCCGCGGAGGGTTCGGTAAAAGGAAAATAGGAGGGCCTGAAGCGGACCGCCACGTCTTTTTCAAAGAAGAGCTTCAGAAACTCGTAAAGAATCCCTCTGAGATCGGCAAAGCTGACATCCCGATCGACCAAAAAACCCTCAACCTGATGAAACATCGGCGTATGGGTCAGATCAGAGTCACACCGATAGACACGACCGGGGGCAATCACTCTCAAGGGCGGGGTTTGACTTTCCATGATGCGAACCTGCACCGGAGAGGTATGGGTTCTCAGCAGCATGTGTTCATCAAAATAGAAGGTGTCATGCATCGCCCGTGCCGGGTGTGATGCCGGAATATTGAGCGCTTCGAAGTTGTGGTAATCATCCTCAACCTCCGGTCCTTCAACCGTCTCAAAACCAATCCGACTGAACAGCGCCGACATTCTGCGGAGCGTCAGGGTCACCGGATGGAGACCGCCGATCTGTTGGCCTCGTCCTTGAAGGGTCACATCGATGGTTTCACTGGCCAGCCGAGTCTTCAGCGCTTGAGCCTCAAGCACGTCCCTTCGAGCGTCAATCGCCTCAACCAGCTGATCACGGATCAGATTGATCTTTGCTCCGGCGGCCTTTCTTTCGTCGCCAGTGAGAGCCCCGAGAGATTTCATCTGCTCGGTAACCAGGCCTTTCTTGCCGAGGTACTGGACACGAACCTGATCCAGCAAGAGGAGACTGTCCGCTTCTAGGAGCTCCCCTTGCGCACGCGCCAGAACGTCTTCAAGGGTCGTCATAACCAGCTTTATGTGGTGGGTTAGAAGAAGGCAAAAGCCACGCGGGCACACCTGTGCCCAACGCAACTCACGTCAACCAGATCAGCCCTGCGCAATCCGCGCAAGCTCTCTAAATGCGTCTTTGTCATGCACCGCGATGTCCGCAAGAACCTTCCGGTCAATGGAGACCGATGCCTTATTAAGACCTGCAATGAAACGGCTGTAAGACAGACCGCATTCTCTCGCCGCCGCATTGATGCGGACGATCCAGAGGGCACGGAACTGACGCTTCCTCTGACGACGGTCGCGATAAGCATATTGGCCCGCCTTAATGACGGCCTGCTTAGCGACACGGTAGATACGACTCCGGGCACCGTAATACCCCTTAGCCTGCTTAAGAACCTTCTTATGGCGGGCTCTTGCAGTGACGCCACGTTTTACTCTTGGCATTGGACCCTCTTAACTTCGCTTAGGTCAAAAAATCTCAGCTATACGGCAACATTCTTGCCACGCCACGAAGGTCCGACGCATGGATGGCGTTCGGGCTCCTCAGCTGGCGTTTACGCTTCGTACTCTTCTTGGTCAGGATGTGACGGCGGAACGAATGGTTACACTTGAAGCCACCTGAAGCGGTCTTCTTGAAACGTTTCGCCGCGCCACGGTTGGTTTTCAACTTTGGCATTGCGCTCTCCGGTTAGTCTTGGTGATCTAAATTCGTTTAGGCTTTCTTTTTCTTAGGGGCCAGCATCATGATCATCTGCCGACCTTCCATTTTCGGAAACTGTTCCACGGTCGCATGTTCCTGCAAATCGGTTTCAATCTGCTTCAGCAAATCCATACCCAGTTCTTTATGGCTGAGTTCGCGCCCCCTAAAACGGACGGTCACTTTAGCCTTGTCACCCTCCTCCAAAAAGCGCGTTAAATTACGCAACTTAATCTGGTAGTCACCGACATCGGTGCCGGGCCTGAACTTGACTTCTTTAACCTGAATCTGCTTTTGCTTTTTCTTGGCTGCGGCCAGTTTTTTGTTGAGCTCAAAACGGTATTTACCGTAATCCATGATCCGACACACGGGAGGTTCTGCACCGGGTGATATTTCCACCAGATCCAACTCCGCGTCGTAAGCCATTTGCCTGGCCTCGCGACTGGATACCACCCCAGCCTGATTGCCCTCGGCATCGATCAGACGGACGTTCGAATACTGAATTTCGTCATTCAGCCTTGGCTCTTTTCTATCGGCACTGATAGCCTTTTCCTCCTACAAAGCAGTTAATGGGTAACAGCACGGGCTTCTGCCTCCTCGGCCAGTCGCCGCATCAGGTCCGGCAACCCAAAGGATCCCAGATCCTCCCCCTTTTGACTGCGCAGGGAGATGGTCCGAGACGCCATTTCTTTTTCGCCAATAATGGCAAAATAGGGCACGCGTTGCATCGAGTGCTCGCGGATTTTAAAGCCGATCTTCTCATTTCTCAAGTCAGCTTCGACTCGGAAGCCCTGAGAACCAAGGGTTTCGACCACGTCCCGCGCATAATCCGACTGCCCATCCGTGATGTTAAGAACCACCAACTGAACGGGCGCCAACCATAACGGGAAATACCCCGCATAGTGCTCGATCAAAATCCCGATAAACCGCTCCAGGGAGCCCAATATAGCTCGATGAAGCATCACCGGGGTGTGCTTAGCACCATCTTCCGCGACATAAACAGCACCCAAACGCTCAGGCATCGAAAAATCGACCTGAATCGTTCCGCATTGCCAGACCCGGTCCAGACAATCCGCGAGAGAGAATTCTATTTTAGGCCCATAAAAAGCCCCTTCACCCGGCTGCAGCTGCCATACGAGACCCTTGGAGTTTAGCGCCTCCTCAAGGGCCGCCTCGGCTTTGTCCCACACCTCGTCGGATCCAACACGATTTGGGGGGCGGGTCGACAATTTGACCAACACCTTCTCAAAGCCAAAATCCGCGTACACCCGATGCAAAAGATCGATAAAGACGGAGACCTCCGCCTGTACCATCTCTTCCGTACAGAAGATATGGGCATCATCCTGCGTAAATCCCCTCACACGCATCAAACCGTGCAGCACGCCAGAGAGTTCATTCCGGTGACACGCGCCAAATTCGGCTAATCGCAGCGGGAGTTCTCGGTAGCTACGAAGTCCCTGGTTATAAACCTGAACATGGCAGGGGCAGTTCATTGGCTTGATGGCGTAATCACGCTGCTCCGATGCCGTCGTGAACATATCCGCCTGAAATTTTTCCCAATGCCCGGATTTCTCCCAGAGGGTTTTGGACACCACCAAGGGCGTCCTGATCTCCTCATAACCATAATCACGGAAGATGCCGCGCATGTATTGCTCGACGATCTGCCAAAGCACCCATCCCTTAGGGTGCCAGAAAACCATCCCGGGAGCCTCTTCCTGCATATGAAAGAGATCAAGGGTCTTGCCGATTTTACGGTGATCACGACGCTCCGCCTCTTCAAGGCGATTGAGATACTCTTTGAGATCTTTCTTATCGCCCCAAGCTGTCCCGTAAATCCGCTGTAACATTTCATTGCGCGAGTCTCCGCGCCAATAAGCACCAGCAATCTTCATCAACTTGAACGCACGAAGCTTCCCGGTATCCGGAACGTGCGGTCCCCGACATAGATCGGTAAAGTCCCCCTGCCGATAGAGCGAAATCACCTGTCCTTCAGGGATATCGCGAATAATTTCAGCCTTGTAAGCCTCACCCATCGCCTCAAAATAGGCGACCGCCTCATCTCTGGGCATTTCCTGACGCTCCACCTGGAGCGCTTCTAAGGCCAACGCTTCCATCCTCTTCTCGATGGCTAAGAGATCCTCGGGCGTAAACGGGCGCTCATAGGAAAAATCATAGTAAAAACCGTTATCCACGACGGGACCAATGGTCACCTGAGCCGTCGGATAGAGGGCTTTGACCGCCTGCGCCAACAGATGCGCCGCAGAATGCCTGATGACATCTATCCCATCGTCATCCCGCGAGGTCACAATCGACACGCGCGCATCCACCTCAACCAGTGTCGACAGATCGACCAAAACGTCCTCAATGCGTCCCGCGAGGGCGGCCTTCGCGAGGCCAGCACCAATCGATTCTGCCACCGCCATCAGCGTGACGGGCCGATCGAACTCTCGGCGTGAACCATCAGGAAGTGTTATGACGGGCATGAAAAACCTCACGGACAAAAAAAGCACCGCACAGCGATGCTTTTCTGTATTTGGTAGGCGCGATTGGACTCGAACCAACGACCCCCACCATGTCAAGGTGGTGCTCTAACCAACTGAGCTACGCGCCTGCAATCAAGCCAAGCATTGTAATTGCTATTATTGAAAGTGTCAAAATATCCTACCGCTTTGTGACGGCCCTAAAATAAAAAAAAGCCCCGACCATGGCCGGGGCTTCTCATCATCAGCCGGCATGAGCCGCTGACAGCTCAGCAGGATGCCAATTACATCATGCCGTCCATGCCACCCATACCGCCCATACCACCCGACATCGGTGCATCGGCTTTAGGCTCCTCAGCAATCATCGCTTCGGTCGTCAGCATCAGACCCGCGACGGACGCTGCATTCTGCAGCGCAGAACGAGTGACCTTAGCCGGATCCAAAATACCGAAAGCGACCATGTCACCGTATTCGCCGGTCGCCGCGTTGTAACCATAGTTACCTGTTCCCTCAGACACCTTATTAAGGACCACCGAGGCTTCCTCACCGGCATTCGCTACGATCTGACGCAGCGGCTCTTCCATGGCGCGACGGGCAATCGTGATCCCGACATCCTGATCATGATTGGCGCCCTTGAGGCCCTTGATCTTCTGCAGCGCGCGGATCAGAGCAACACCACCACCCGGTACAATCCCTTCCTCAACGGCAGCACGCGTAGCATGCAGCGCATCCTCGACACGCGCCTTCTTTTCCTTCATTTCTACTTCAGTGGCCGCGCCAACCTTGATCACCGCAACACCACCCGCAAGCTTCGCCAGGCGCTCCTGCAGCTTTTCACGATCGTAATCCGAGCTGGTTTCTTCGGCCTGCTTCCGGATCTGGACAATCCGACCCTGGATCTTGTCGGAGCTACCAGCACCATCAATGATGGTGGTCTCTTCCTTGCTGATCTGGACCCGCTTGGCGGTTCCAAGATCTTCAACGGTCGCCTTCTCGAGGGACAGCCCCACTTCTTCAGAGATCACGGTGCCACCGGTCAAAATGGCAATATCTTCGAGCATCGCCTTGCGACGGTCGCCAAAGCCAGGCGCCTTAACCGCCGCAACCTTGAGGATGCCACGAATATTATTAACCACCAGCGTTGCCAGGGCTTCACCCTCGACATCCTCTGCGATAATCAACAAAGGACGACCCGCCTTAGCGACACCTTCGAGCACGGGGAGGAGATCACGAATATTAGAAACCTTCTTTTCGTAGATCAGGATCAGCGGATTTTCAAGGTCCGCGCTCATGCTCTGCTGATTATTGACGAAATAGGGCGATAGGTAACCACGGTCAAACTGCATGCCCTCCACCACGTCAAGGGTGTTTTCAAGACCTGAACCGTCTTCAACCGTAATAACGCCTTCCTTGCCAACCTTATCCATCGCATCAGCGATGATTTTGCCAATGGCTTCATCAGAATTCGCTGAAATGGAGCCAACCTGAGCGATGGCATTGCTGTCAGCGCAAGGAACCGACATAGCATGAATCGCTTCAACGGCGGCGGCGGCGGCCTTATCAATGCCCCGCTTTAGATCCATCGGGTTGAGGCCTGCGGCCACCGACTTCAGACCTTCCACCAGAATGGACTGTGCGAGAACGGTTGCGGTGGTGGTGCCATCGCCAGCGATGTCGGAGGTCTTGGACGCCACTTCCTTGACCAACTGTGCACCCATGTTTTCAAACTTATCAGACAGTTCGATTTCCTTCGCGACGGATACACCGTCCTTGGTCACGGTGGGGGCGCCGAAGCTCTTGTCGAGCACCACATTGCGACCCTTGGGTCCCAGCGTCACCTTGACGGCCTGAGCCAGAATGTTAACACCGCGCATCATGCGGATACGGGCATCATCACCAAATTTTACTTCTTTTGCTGCCATGTTAATTTACCTTTTCAATAATCTACTGAATCGTCTAAAAATCGGGTCGATTAGCCTTCAAGAATGGCAATGATGTCGTCTTCGCGCATCACCAAAATATCTTGGCCATCAATCTTCACCTCGGTGCCGGAATATTTCCCGAATAGCACTTTGTCACCTGCCTTAACACCCAAAGGGCGAACCTGGCCGTTATCCAGGACTTTGCCGTTGCCGGCAGCAATCACTTCACCGCGAATAGGCTTCTCTGCCGCTGAATCAGGGATCACGATCCCACCTGGTGAGGTCTTTTCCTCTTCCAGGCGCTTCACAATGACGCGGTCGTTCAATGGACGAATATTCATCAACTACTCCTTATGTACTTTACTGGACAAAAAAAGGGGCTGCATCTTCCATGCTGAAAGGCCTGACGTAGCCCCAGCCACCCCAAGAACTTGTTAGCACTCAGCTAGAGCGAGTGCTAATAATAATGGCGCACCTCAATCTGTCAAGACAAGGGGCCAGATTTTAACAACACGAGGGAGATGGGGACGTCCGGTAACGCTTTCAAGACCAAAGCGTCGGATGTTTATTTTGAAAACCCCTTGGGGATCATTCGGCGCGAAAGCGAGGCCCCAGACGTCACAGCGTCAGAGCCTTACCTCGATAAAGAAAGACGAATCGTCAATCAGTCTTTGACCGGTCGCTTCTCGAGCTTGCGCTGAAGTGAGCGGCGATGCATACCAAGCGCTCTGGCAGCAGCAGAAATATTACCGCCATGCTCTACCAGAATTTTCTGAAGGTGCTCCCATTCAAGACGACGCACGGACAGCGGCTTTTCCTTAATCTCAACAAACGCATCCCCCTCATGCTTATGAAGGGCCGCCACAATCTCTTCGGCGTCAGCGGGTTTTGCAAGGTAATGGACCGCCCCAAGCTTAATCGCCTCAACAGCTGTCGCAATGCTGGCAAACCCCGTCAGCATGACAATACGGGTATTGGCATCCAGCTCATGAAGTCGTTTGACCAACACCAGACCAGACTCCTGCCCAATGCGAAGATCGATCACTGCGTATTCAGGCTCGACAGACTCCGCCAACACAATACCCGCATCAACGTCCGTGGCCGCATGGACCTCAAACCCACGCCGATGGAGGGCAGCCTCAAGCACCTTGCAAAAGGTTTCATCATCATCCACCAGCAACAAGGTGGGCCGCTCAGAGGTATCACTCAGTTCGTTATCGAATTGTGCTTCAGTCACTCTCACCCCCTAATGATCTTCCGATACGTTCTTAAAACCCGCCTCCATCATGACACCGCTCCGGATCGACGCGTTTTTTTTGCCCGGGGTTGATCAGTCAAGCGGTGTCGTTTCAGCACCCGTTGATGGCCTTCTTCAAGGCTGAATCCAGTGGCTGTCCACAGGCAATTCGATCTTGGTGCAGGTGCCCCTCCCTTTACTTCTCGGCGTCATCTCAATCACCCCCCCCAGACGATTAATCGTCGAAAAAGCCAAAAACAACCCGACACCCAGCCCCTGATCCTTCGTCGTTACCGGGACCTTCCCAATAAGGCCGGATACATCAGGCGAAAGACCAGGACCGGTATCTAGAATCCTTAAGGTCGCACGCTTGTGATCCCAGCGAACATGAAGGCACACTCCATCCTCGGAGACCTCCGCCGCATTATTGAGAACATTAATCAGCGCATGCGTTAGCGTCAGTTCGGCCAAAAAACCGGGCGACGGCAAGGGGCCTGCCTTGCGATAATCAAGATCAACTCCTGGTAATTGCTGCCGCCAGGCGCCAACAACATCATCAAGATAACCGGTCAGCGACGTCAACCGCCCACTCTCAGCCCGTATCTCACCGGCAGTCGCTGACATCACAGAAAGCGCCTGCTTGCAACGGGCAACTTGCTCTCGAAGAATGCGCATCTTGTCGGCCAAGTCACTTTCGGCACTGGAATCATACTGATTCTCTATTTCACGAATCAGGATAGCCATGGTTCCGAGCGGGGTGCCCATCTCATGGGCCGCGCCCGCCGCAAGCGTCCCCAGCGCAACAACGCGCTCATTCCTAAGGGTTTGCTCCCGAGCTTCTGCAAGACTTCGCTCACGCGCACGAAGATTCTTGGCCATTTCAACGACGAAGTAGGCCACCATGACGGCACTAAAAACAAAACCAAACCACATCCCAAACACATGGAGATCAAGGTCGTGCTTTGGCATCATGGCATGCATATTGTGCAGCGCATGAGCCGCGCTTTGATCCTGAAAGACCACGGGCTGAATGTCAGGCAGCGGGTGGTAATAGGTCATCAAGAGGGTGTAACAGCCCGACGTGAACATCACCATGTACCAGGTGTATTCTTGGGGGAGGACCGTTGCGGCAATGATTAACGGCAACAGAAAAAACCAGGCCACTGGATTAGTGGCGCCACCGGTAAAATAAAGGATGGCCGTAATAGCGAGGACATCACAGGATAGCTGGACAAAAAGTTCCATCTCCAGAATAGGTTCGTTCGATGTCAAGCGCAGCCATGTCCACCAATTAAAGAGGGACAACAAGGTCAAAATACCCCAGAGCGGGACTTCCTGGAGCGGAATATCGAGACCGTAAAGACTGATAAAGATGATCAGCCCCTCGCCCACAATCATCAAATTGCGTAAGACGAATAACCATCTAAGGTTTTGCCTTGCATCATGCTCAAGATGCGTGGGCGTGGGGATGCTGGATAAGGGTTCCGTATTCATCAATATGAGTGATTCGATGAGGCCATGAGCGACCACTGATGCGTCAATTTGTCACCTACCGGCCATCCCGTCATCACGACAAAATGGCCCCATCAGTGGAGAGCAACACGACGGTCCTCAGCACCTAAAAGGACACCGACTGACCGCCTTCAGCTTGGATGAGGAACATGAAGTTCCCTTTTTTTTACTACTTGGACGACATCTCATCATTGACCTCATCTGGCGTCAATGATTTGGCTTCAAAAGAAACACAAAGCCCCGAAAGCCCGCAATATCCGTTCGGATGAACAGCAAGATACTGCTGATGATAGCCTTCGGCATAATAGAAGACCGGCGCTTCGGCCACTTCCGTGGTGATGACCTCCTCACGGCCCGCCGCGATGATCGCCCTTTGATAAAGATCAAGACTTTTCATCGCCTGGCGACCATCCTCAGGAGAACACGTATAGAGGGCCGATCGGTATTGGGTCCCAAGATCATTACCCTGCCGCATCCCCTGCGCCGGGTGGTGAGACTCCCAGAAGACTTTCAATAGGGCGGTCAATGGCACCACGGCCGGGTCGAAAACCACCATAACCACTTCGGCGTGCCCGGTTTGTCCGGAACAAACCTCTTCATAGGTCGGATGGGGTGTAAAACCACCGGCGTAGCCCACTGCTGTCGTGTAGACCCCCGCCATCGACCAGAATTTGCGTTCGGCCCCCCAAAAACACCCCATACCAAAATAAATGGTTTTTGAACCCAAAGGGAACGGCGGCTTTAGGGGGTGACCAAGAACGACGTGCACCGAAGAAGTGGCCATCGGAACGGACCTCCCTGGCAATGCATCGGCCTCCTCTAACCGCACCGCCCCTTTTTCTTGAAACCATCGTCGCGTTAAATCAAACACACCCTGTCCTCCATTAAGATTCAGCCTGCCCACGAATGAGCGCCTAGAGCGTCTCGCCTCTTGATGGCATCGAGCCTAATAAAACCCTTCACGACAGCTCTCTCACCACGGCCAGTCAGTCATCCGCTTTACAATGGGGTCCACATGACCCCAGAGAGAAAATCACACCATGCCGCCCACCGATTCTTTTCAACGCTTTTATTTTGAACATCTCGGCATCCGAGGTGAGATTGTTCGCCTTGAGGAGGCCTGGTTAGCCATACAAGGGGCTTCTCACTATCCTCCAAGCGTTGCCGCTCCACTCGGGGAAGCGATGGCTGCTGTCGTCTTACTTTCTGGCACCATCAAGTTTGAGGGGTCTTTGATCCTTCAAGTTC
>QYQA01000061.1 GCA_007280285.1 Methylococcus sp.
AATCGACCTCGAAAAATTCATGGGTTTCGAACTCCGCTTCAGGTCTACAATGAAATGCTGCAGTTGGCTCAAATGCCGACGCAGGGATGTCACTAACCAAGTGTTGCGGTTGGTACTTGAAACCGCCGCCTTTATTATCCCGAGAAGCTTGAAATCAGAGGCTTGAAATGAGATAACTTCAAAGCAACATGACTGCGATGAGTTGGGCTAGAACCGAGGTGGCTTCATCCATCTAGACGGATCACGAGGGGTGATAAAAGGGGTGCTCTTTATAGGCTCCATGATCATGATCAACGCGGTGCTAGACCACCGGTTCACTGAAACATAAAGCCAAGTTTGATGGGTTTCTGCATGCGGTATTTCCTGACACTCCTGATCATCAGTTCTTCATTATCAATAGGCCTTCCAGACATGGCCTTATCGAATGATGACACGCCCGTGGCGATAAACCCTGCTGCTACGGAGGCCCCAGCGGCGAGCGATTCCAGCACGATGGGCAAGGCCGCTTCCCCTCAAGACGATCTTCATCTGGGTGTGGCTAGCTGCGCGGGGAGCAATTGTCATGGCGCCGCGAGGCCCTACCAGAATTCTTCGGTCGTCCAAAATGAATACACCATCTGGAACCGGGAAGACCCTCACGCCAAGGCCTACGCCATTCTCCTCAACGATCGATCCAAACGAATTGCACGGAATCTAGGACTTCCAAAGCCGCCTGAAGCCTCCAAGATCTGCCTTGATTGCCATACGGACAACGTTCCCGTTTCGCTCCGCGGAAAGCGCTTCGATATCAATGACGGCGTGGGCTGCGAAGCCTGCCACGGTGGCGGCAATCGCTACCTCGGGCCTCATGTTTCTGGCGAGGTCACTCACCAACAGAACCTTGATTTCGGCCTTTACCCTACGGAAAAACCGCTTGAACGCGCGCAGCTTTGCATCAAATGCCATGTCGGTGATCAGGATCGATTTGCCATCCACAAGATCATGGGGGCTGGGCATCCTCGCATTAGCTTTGAACTCGATACCTTTACCGAAGTCCACAAGCACTATGTCATCGATGCCGATTACCAAAAGCGTAAGGTGGTGTCCTCACACGCCAACACCTGGGCCATCGGCCAGATAGAGGCTGCCCGCCGCTTTATCGATCTCTATAACAACGGAAAACATAGCCACCGCGGTCTGATGCCCGAACTCTCCTTCTATGATTGCGAGGCCTGCCATCATCAAACTGACGTCCCTAGCGACCCCATGAGAGAAACGCGTCCCCTTCCCCCGGGTGATTCAGCGCCTGCGAAGCTTTTGTGGGAGCCACGCGCCTTGTCATTGAGCATCGGCCCCGGTGTTGTGAGGTTCAATGACTCTGGTTTCGTGATGACGGCCATCCTCGGCGACCTCTTGGACCACGAGCACGGCGAACAGATCCGCTCAGCCATCATCGCCATGCATAAGGCCAGTCAGTCCGACCCACAAAGTCTCCACCAGGCCCTCAAGAACATTGATCATTTACTCGAGTCATTACAAAGGGAGCTGACCCAGCACACCTATACCGTCGCTGATTGCCGCGAACTTTTAAGCGATATCATCAGCCGAAGCCGGCAGAATGATTTCTACAGTTATGCCGCCGCAGAGCAAGCGGTGATGGCTGTTGAGGCAATCCGGGCGACCTTAAAACAACAGGGCGATTCCTCAGTGACTGACCACTCGATGGATGCACTGAGGAAGGCCACTCAAAATCCGGACGCCTTCCACCCCTCTTTGTTCCGTAGTGCGATCGGGACGCTTGGATCGCCATGACGAGAGACAATCGTGGTGAACCTATGTCATGGACACGCTCCTTCTCCGCCACAGAGAGCGGGTTACCCTTAAGGCTATTGCCGTGAGCAGCGATTCATCTTCTTATAAAGTTGCCATTATCGGCTCGGGCCCTGCAGGGCTCAGCGCTGCTGCCCGGGCGGCCGAGCTCGGCGTTGCTCACATTGTCATCGAGTCGGCACCTGACATCTCCAATACGGTTAATTTCTGGTACCAAAAAGGCAAGCACGTCATGGACGAGCCTGCCAATATGCCGCTGAGAAGCAGCGCTAAGTTCAGCGAAGGAACTCGTGAGGAAGTCCTCAAGGCCTGGCGAGAGGACATTGATCACCTGAAGATCAATCTTCGATTTAACGCCGCGCTAAAAGCGATCAACGGGGAGGCCGGCGCTTTTGAAGTCACCCTCGCCAACGGGGACGTGATTAAGGCAGAATCCGTGGTTCTCGCCATCGGCACCATGGGCAATATCCGAAAGCTGGGTATTCCAGGGGAAGATCACCCGGCAGTCGCCTACAAGTTAGATGATGCTTCCCTTTTGAAGGGGAAGAAAATCATTGTGGTCGGTGCTGGTGATTCGGCCATTGAAGACGCTATCGCCCTGTCAAAACACAACAAGGTCACCGTCATTAATCGCCGCGAAGGCTTTGATCGCGCCAAATCACGAAATGCAGCCGCGATCTTAACGGCCATCGAAAATAAAGAGATCGCCTGCATCTATGGCGGCGTTCCCGAGTCGGTTTCACCTTCCCCTGGCGAGGGCGCATTGGCTGATATGATCATCGAATCAGCCAAAGGCAGCGTGACCGTCCCAGCCGACCTCATTATCATCAGAGCGGGGGCGATGCCCCAACGTCAGCTCCTCGACAGTCTCGGCGTCGGATTCCCTAATGAAGCGGAAACCGCTTTCCCGATTATCGGTGAGGGCTATCAGAGCAGCCGAGCCGGTGTCTATATCGTTGGCTCGCTTGCGGGCTGCCCGCTGATCAAAGAAGCGATGAATCAAGGCTACGAGGCGATTGAGTTTATCGAAGGACGAGCCATTGATCCTGCCGATCAAGGTTTACTGGAAGCCGTCCTCAAACCCTTACCCGAATATCAGGGCGTCAAAGAGGCCCTGGTGCAATTGAAGAAAAATGTCCCGATGATCGCGGACGTCACTGCGCTGGTCCTTCGGGAATACGTCCGAGAAAGCGAGCTGCGGTTTCTGAAGGCGGGCGATGTCTTCTACAAGCCCGGCAATTACACAACGGGTATCTCCGCCATTCTCAAGGGGTCTATCGGCCTAAGCCTTCATGGCGATCCCAACGAACGCAGTTATTGTTATACCGTTGGCGATTTGCTAGGCATCGTTAGCTTAAGCGCAGGCCTTCCCGTCGATATCTGGGCGATTGCCATGGAGGACTCCGTCCTTTTGGAAACCCCATCAAGAGCCTCGCAGAAGCTATTCAATAGCGTCGATGCGATCAAAAAAGAGATTGATCACCTCTTCACCCGCAGAATCATCCTACGCTCCTTTGTGTCTCTCCTCCCTCAAGACAATATTCAGGAGGATATCGACGAGATGCAGTTTGATGCGATTGCCGCTGATGTCGAAGTCCTGAGCCTCAAGGCCGGTCAATTAGTCTATAAGGAAGGCTCTGACACCGATGCGTTCTATATCATTCGGAAAGGCGCCGTCAGCTTGTCACGTGAATTCGAAGGGAAAAGTCAGGTCCAACATTTAATCTCTGCCGGCGAGTGGTTTGGCAACGATGAGATTTTCCTTGGCGGTAACCGCCTTGATACCGCAACGACCTCTACGCGCAGCGAAATAGTGAAGCTCGACGCCAGCAAATTCATGGCCATGCTGGCCCGATACCCCACGATTCAGCATGCAGCCGAGCGTAAGGCCAGAAACATGCTCCTCAAGGAGCAGCAAAAAAGCACTGAAACGAATACCAGTGCCGTCATCGGCTTTCTGGATGACACTGGGGTGGTCGAAGGCACTAACGTTTTAGTGATTGATGAATCGCTCTGTGTTCGTTGCGACAACTGTGAGAAGGCCTGTGCCGAGACACATGGCGGCATCTCTCGATTGAAGCGTAAAGCCGGCGATACCTTTGCGACCATTCATGTGCCGGTGGCTTGTCGCCATTGTTATGACCCTAGCTGCATGAAAGACTGCCCGCCAGATGCCATCAGCCGGCAACCAGACGGTGATATCAGCATCAACGGCAACACCTGCATTGGCTGCGGTAACTGTGTCGCTAATTGCCCCTTCGGGGTGGTGCAACTGGTGGCCGCGCCAGTCCAAGAACCCACCTCCTTGTTGTCATGGCTGTTATTTGGGAAAGGACGTGCCCCAGGACAGGAGTCGGAGCACCTGCATGACGGGAAGGCCAGTAAGAAAGCGGTCAAATGTGATCTGTGTGTCAATCAGGCATCAGGACCCGCTTGCGTTCACGCCTGCCCAACTGGCGCTGCGCTTCGCACCAGTCCTGATCAACTGGTCAAGATTTTTGAAGCATCGCACCTGAAGCATTAAAAAAGGCCTCCAAAGACATCCGATGAACCGCTCTTTTATCCATCAGGACCAATTTCTCTACCTCAAGATTGCCTTGGGCCTCTGCTTGGTGTCTATCCTCCTCTATGCGGTGGACGACCCCGTCGGACCCCCTAGCGGAAACTCCTGGCTCGGCTATACCCTAGGAACGATAGGCGCCCTGATCATTGTCTGGCTGGTCTGGTTCGGGGTCAGAAAACGTCAATACACCGGCACCCGCTTCAGTCTGACTCGTTGGTTATCGGCTCACGTCTATTTAGGGGCGGCTCTCCTCGTCATTGGCACCCTCCACTGTGGGTTCCAGTTTGACAATAACATCCACACGATCGCTTATATCCTGATGGTCATGACCATCCTGAGTGGCATGATCGGTGTCTACTATTATCTGACCATCCCGGGACTCATCTCCGCAAACATCGGTAACGCAAACGCGCAACAACTTAACGCAACCATTGATCAGATTGACCGAAAGGCTCTGGAGATCGCCCGCCAAATCGATAGCTTCGTGCACGAGATGATGGCCTATAGCATCCAAACCACCCTCAATGAGCGTCGGCCGGCCAACAAGAAAGTCGTGATGGATATGTTGAATTTTGGTGAAACCATCAAGGAAGCTTCGAAGGCTTGTTATTGCTCATTGACCAAAGAAGAGCCCATCAGGGTGGAGCAGCCGGTCATCCTTTCTAAAAAACGGGCCCCCAAAGACCCACAATTGGTGCTGTCCGCGATCATTATCGACCTGTCATTCAATCGTTCGCCGGGAGAAAAGCTGCAGCAGTTGTTGGATCTCATCAACGAAAAGGCCGCTTGCATTCAGAAGCTTCATTTGGATCGTGTCTACAATAGCCGACTTAAGATCTGGCTGATGTTCCACGTCCCCCTGTCGCTAGCGACCCTCATTGCGCTGGTGATTCATATCGTTTCCGTTTTCTATTACTAAACCGAGACAGGCCTGCCCGTGAAGTTTCGTATCCGCCATGGCAACCAACCCGGTCAGCCAGAAGACCCTTCAGCCCATCTGGTGTTCGAATCCGATAGCCTCAGAATCGGTCGTAGCCCAGACAATGAACTCGTCACGGATAACCCATATGCCGCCGATTATCATGGCGTTATCCGTTCGGCAGGCCCATCCGGCGGAGCGGCCATTGAGTCAATGGTCCTGAGCGGCATTGTCGTCAACGGCAAAAGCCGAAAAATAGCGCCGCTCAAACCTTACGATATCGTGAGCGTAGGTCACTTTCACCTGAGAATTCTCGCGCCTGATCCAGAACACGACTTTGTGGCTGAGATCATCACGCCCCAAGAAGCGCATGAGCATCTCTTAGCCTTCCATCAAGGTAACCGCACAATCCGCTGGATCAAGGCGAAGCTCCATCAGCTTCAGGTTCGCCCTGTTGCATGGTTTGCCGTTGTCTTAACCCTTCTGCTGCTGTTTATTATTCCACTGACCGCCGTCTACGTTCCAAGCCTCAATCACTTCCTCAAAAACGGCAGCCCAGGCATGCGCGCCATGAGTGCTACCTCATGGAGTATCGGGCCGGTCAGTCGCTATCACATTAGGATCGCCGATGAATGCGAACAATGCCATACCGACGGCGCCTTCACCGATGTTCCCGACAAGGCCTGCTATGCCTGCCATGAGGATATCCGGCATCATTTCAATCTCGATGTGACTGAGACGAAAAAGAACGAGATGCCCCTGTGTGGGGATTGTCACCAAGAACACCTCGCCGATAATTTCTTGGTCCTCGGCGACCGGGTTGAACAATGCCTTCAATGTCATACCGACATCACACAAGTGGCTCCAAAGTCAAAGCTGCAATCGATCCCAGAGGATTTTTCAGGTGAAGAGAGCCTTTTTGCTAGGAAGCATCCTGAATTTGTCGCCGCCATGGTCTCTAATCATGAAGAGGATCACCCCATCGTCACTCGGGTCAGAATGGATGATAAAGAGCATCTCAAAGAGCACTCAGGCCTCGTCGGATTTTCCCATAAAGACCACTTAAAGAAGGACGGTATCCTCGCCCCTGATGGAAAAGGCGGCGCTGAGATCATGAAGCTTGAATGCTGGAGCTGCCATAAACCTGATGATCAGGGCGTCGGCATGAAGCCTTTAAAGTTCGAAGATCATTGCCAACGCTGCCATCAACTGACCTTTGACGAACTGGCACCGAGCACCGAGTTACCCCACGGTAAGGCTGAGAAAATCTTTCCCTTCTTAAAAGAATTTTATGCAGGAAGCCCCAAGGGCACGCGGATTGAACCACCCTCACCGCCCGATAAGAATGATCGCGAGCTCCCTGGACGGATGGTCAGTCGAGGCGGCCTTGACTTTGACGACCCTGACGTCACACTCGATGGCTATACCCGAGAAATGACCCAGCGCGTCTTTGAAAAAGGGGTCTGTTCCGAATGTCATCAGCCATTTAAGCCCTCCAGTGATGTCTCCGAGTGGCGGGTCGTCAAGCCGAAATTTACCGAGAAATGGTATCCGGCCGCCAAATTCGAGCATCAAGCGCACGCCATCTATGGTTGCACCGGATGCCACCAGGTCGAATCTTCTGAGAGCCCTGAAGATGTCAACATCCCGGCCCAGGCGAGCTGCACGGAATGTCATGACGCTGACAATTCAAACTGTCTCAAGTGCCATACTTTCCACAAGGATCCTCACTTTAATATGAAAGGCACCCGGTTCGGGCCTAAAGTGGAAGCCATCAAGCCTTGGCACGGGAACAGCTCTGCCGGTCAGACTGATGGGGTCATCACCCCGGCTCCAGGACATCCATGAGGATGGTCCCCACGATGTCAGTGCCCACCCGTCATGAAATAAAGTCTCTCGCGAAGGTCATAGGATTCTTGCTCCTCCTCGCCCAGTCGCTGGTCCACGCTGATATCGCCACCCATTGCACCGGGGGGTGCGCTAACGCAAACAGTTTTCTCACCGTCGACCAGGTTAATCGCATCCTGGCGCAGGCCTATCAGGAAGCAAAGGCGGGCGGTAACCAAGCCGTGACCATTGCTGTTGTGGATCGGGTCGGCAACGTCTTGGGACTTTTTGAAAGCACCGCCGCACAGCAGCAGGCCCAAGCTGCGGGTTTACCCCCGGCGGTCGGCGGCTTGGTCGTCATTCGATCCAATCGTTTTAATTCCGATCT
>QYQA01000063.1 GCA_007280285.1 Methylococcus sp.
GAAGGTGATTTCTTTAACATCATGCCTGCCTTGCTGGGACGGATCGATGGGGTGTATGACCGCGCGGCCCTGGTGGCGATGCCTCCGGCGCAGCGGTCTGCCTATGCGCGTCAGTTAAGGCATCTCGCCGGGCAAGCCCCCATTTTTCTCATCACGATCGACTTTGATCATCAGCACATGACGGGACCGCCCTTTCCGGTGTCTCCGCGGGAGCTTGCGACCCTGTTTGGAGAATATTACCGGGTCACCTTGATCGAGGAGACAGACGCCCTTGATGCGAGGGCGCAATTGCGGCATCCCAGTCTCACCACACTCACGGAGTCGGCCTGGCGCCTTGACCCCTTACCGTCATTGCCGAATCAGCCAGCATGATCTGATAAACTTCGCGTTATTTTTCGAGAATTGAAGCCAGTGCCACACATTCTGAGGATCGCAACCCGACAAAGTCCGTTGGCGCTCTGGCAGGCCGAACACGTCGCGACCCGGTTGATGGGGCATCACCCAGGGCTTCAGGTGGTTTTGGTCAAAATGGTGACCCAAGGCGATCGGATTCTAGATACCCCTCTTGCCAAGGTGGGCGGTAAGGGTCTCTTTGTCAAGGAATTGGAGCAAGGGCTCCTCGAGGATCGAGCGGATATCGCGGTTCATTCAATGAAGGACGTTCCCGCTGAGTTGCCACAGGGCCTTCATCTCGCTGCTATTTTGGAGCGGGAGGATCCTCGCGATGCCTTCGTTTCAAATCGTCATCAAAGCCTTGCCCACTTGCCGCCGACCGCTCGCATTGGGACCTCCAGTCTGAGGCGGCAGTCTCAGCTTAAGTTAAGACTCCCTGAGTGTCAGTTGGTGAGCCTCAGGGGTAATGTCGGTACCCGCCTTGATAAACTGGAGCAGGAGGGGCTCGATGCCATCATTCTTGCCGCGGCGGGCCTGATTCGTCTCAATCTTGGTGATCGGATCACCGAGGTGTTAGCGACCGATTGCTGTCTTCCTGCCGTTGGACAAGGCGCGATTGGGATTGAATGCCGCACTGAAGATTCTTGGGTCCACGCGCTGATCGCGCTGTTGCACGATCCTGAGACGGCTGATTGCGTTGGCGCAGAGCGGGCCTTCAACCGACGCTTGGATGGCGGCTGCGAGGTTCCCATCGCTGGCCATGCGGTGCTGGATCGGGATCGCCTCTGGTTGCGCGGTCTGGTGGCAGACCCAGAGGGGAGGGAGGTGATTCAGGGTGAGATTGAAGGGCCACGATCCGATAGGGAGGTCTTGGGGGTTGAGTTGGCCGAGCGATTGCTGGCAAGAGGCGCCGCACGCCTTCTTTCAAAGGTATCCTAAAGCCCATGACCCTTTCTTCGCTCCAGCCGTTGTCAGGATTTAAGATCCTGATCACCCGACCCGCTGAGCAGAGTGAGTCGCTCACTCAGCTGATCATGGAGGCCGGTGGTGAGGTGGTCAGTGTCCCCTTGCTGGCGATCGAGCCCCTCGATGATCTTCGCCCTGCCGCCTCCCTTTTAAATTCGACAACCCCTTGGGACTGGTTGATCTTTATCAGCACTAATGCGGTTCGTGTGGCCTTCTCGATGGCAGAATGGCACCAGAAAGATCTGAGTCGTACCAAAATTGCAGCGATCGGGGCCGCCACCCGAGAGGCGCTTGAAGCTGAGGGAGTGGTCGTTGATGTGCTCCCTGAGAGTCAATACAACTCAGAAGGACTCCTTAGCGACCCCCGTCTGCTGGAGGTGAACGGTCAAAGGATGCTCATTGTCCGGGGGGAAGGGGGCCGGGAGACACTGGCTGAAGGCCTCCGTTATCGGGGCGGCGAAGTTTTTTACGCGGAGACCTATCGGCGGAGCCGGATCCATTTTGACGTCTTAGCCGAAGCGCTAAAAATGGGATCTCTTGCCTCTTACGACGCGATGGTCATCACCAGCGGTGAAGCCCTTACGCATTTGACCGAGTGGCTTGAAACGGCCCTCTTGGAAGAACACCTTCGGCCCTTGCTCGTCGTGCCGGGGCCGCGTCTGGTGGCGTTGGCTCATCAGTTGGGTTGGCCTTTGGTGATGGCCGCGGATGATGCGCTCGATGAATCCTTGGCAAGAGCCTTGAGGCAGATGGCTCATGGCCAGAGAACCGGAGTTTCGCCGGTGACCCTCAGCCGGTTGGGCCCCGCGCATCTCGCGGCGAGAAAACCACAGGACCAGCCCGAGAGAGTGCTGGATCGCAATGCAGCCATTGAACCGGCGGGGGAGATGCCAGTGACTGAGACACACCAAGAACAGGAACAACAGATGCCAATCGAGCCAGTGCCGATGGAGATGATCCCAGAGCCACCTGAGGCGCCTCAAGTAGCCCAGGAAAAGAGTGGTCAGCCTTCTAAAAAGGCCGCCAAGGAGCCGGCGCCCAAGAAACCCCGCAGCCTGGCCTGGGTGGGCTATACCATTTTGATCGGGGTGCTGGTGCTGGCCGGGGGTGGCTGGTTTGTTTTAGAGGAGCTGAGGTCGCGTCAGGAGGGTCTTGGCGGGCTGGTTTCGGATAAGAATCAGCAGGTCCAAGAGGTCACCCACCAGCTGAGTGCCGCTCAATCGGAACTCGCCAGTCTTCATGCGCAGATTGCCTCCTTACAGGGCCAGTCGACCACCGATGAGGCCCGCCTGGAGCGAGCGATCGGCGATCAGAACGATCAATTTGATGCAAAGCTTGAATCCACTCGTGGCGAGCTTGCCACTTCGATACAGCTGATTCAACGTCAGCTCAATAAGACCCGGGGCGATCTTTTAGTCACCGATGCTGAATATTTATTAAGTGTTGCTAACCAGAAACTGAATCTGATTGGAGACGTCAAGTCTGTCCTTGCCGCTATGGAAGCGGCTGACCAACGGCTTCATGAAAGTGGTGATCCTGCTGTCTTTAAGGCAAGAGAGGTTCTGGCGGGTGAAATTGCGTCGCTCAGGAAAGTCGAGGGTCTCGATGTGGTGGGGATCTCGGCCGTTCTGGTAGCCCTCCAGAAGCGGGTTGCAGGACTCCCCACCGCGCTGCCCCATGCCGGCATCGTCAAACAGATGGCGGCGCAAAAAAGTGCTGAAAATGCTCAAGATGTGAAGCCTGACCCGGAAGAGGATGCCTTTGATAGTGCGCTGAAGGGCATCAAAGAGCTGGTTGTGGTCCGGCGAACCGATCGGCTGGCGGATGCCGTGCTGACGCCGGAGCAGGTCGAAACCGTTCGTCAGTTGCTCTTGTTGAAGCTTGAAACCAGTCGGGCGGCGCTCCTCAGGAATGATGAGAGCCTCTATCGGCAGAGCCTCCAGTGGACTGTGGAATGGGTCCAGCAACAATTTGATACCTCGGCCAACGAGACGAAGGCCATGCTGGACGATTTGGCAAAACTGTCCGAGCAATCCCTCTCTATCGCCTACCCAGACATCAGTCGCTCCCTCAGCCTGTTGCAGAACATTGAACGGGTTCGTCTTGACGTCGAGGAGTCGGTGATGCACGGAAAGCCGGCTGCAGCCCCTATCAAGGATTCCCCTTTAAAGCCGGTGGAGGCGCCTTTGCCGCCAGCGCCGGAAGTTAAGGTCGACAAAGGCGAAAAAAAGTTACCGCTCGAAAAAACCAAGACACCCCTCAAGGAGGAGTCATCGAGCCCTCCGCCCCCGGTCTCGCCCCCTGAGGTCGGGGGCGAGCCGTCCAAGGTGCCTTCTTCAGAGCCTCATAAACCCGAGGCCCAATCGCTCGACCCATCGGGTGAACGGCTGTGAGAAGAAAGATCGTTTTTTCGTTGGCGGCCTTCTTCCTGATTCTTGGGTTGGTTGTCGTTGGTTATCAACAGCTCAACGAGAGGGGTCATGCGGGCTATGTGATCATTGGTATCGGCGATTTGGTGCTTGAAACCTCGCTCTACTTCATTATTTTATTGACCATCTTCGTGTTTGTGACCCTCTACCTGGGTATTCGGTTCACTACAGGGGCGGCCAAACTCCCGGAATCCATCAAGCGCCGTCATCAGCAGCAGCGTCAGAAACGGGCGATGGAGGCCTTGTCAGAGGGGTTTGTCGAGACCATTGAGGGGAAGTGGGATAAGGCCGAGCGAAATTTGATTCGGCACGCTTCTGACAGTCACTTGCCCTTGCTTCATTACTTGGTGGCCGCGCGGGCGGCCCATTTCAGGGGCGCCGATGAGCAGCGCGACGACTACCTCCAACTGGCCTTGAAAGTGGCGCCTGATGTCCCATTGGCGGTAGCACTGACACGGGCCTCATTGATGATGGGCACACAACACTTCCAGCAGGCTCTCGAACATCTGACCGAAATCAATCGGACCTCACCGAATCATCCCTTAGTGCTCAAGATGATGGCAGACGCCTATATCAAGACCAGAGATTGGGATGCGCTGCACTACCTGATCCCGTCCTTACGGGAAGCGAAATTATTATCCGAATCGGCTCTTAGGACCCTTGAATTAGAGGCTTATCAATCCCTTCTTGAGAAGCGGGCACTGACCCGAGACCCCGCGCTGATTCGGGAAATCTGGCGCATGGTTCCGCCGCCTCTTCGATCAGAAGCGGTCCTCGTCGAGCCTTATAGTCGCGGCATGATCGACGCTGGCGTTGGGAACGAAGTCGAAGAGGACCTCCGGTTGGCTTTGGGTCGGGATTGGAGTGTTCCGTTACTCCACATCTACGCACAGATTGAGGATCAGGACCCCTTGCGGCAGTTGACGCATTGCAAAGACTGGCTTGGTCCCCATCGGGATGATCCGGCTCTGTTGGCCTTGCTGGCAAAGCTGTCGCTTCGGGCAGGGCAGGGCGAGGCAGCGCTCGACTATGCCAAATCCAGTCTGGGTCTTGAGCCTACCCCTGCGGCCCTTAAAGTGTTAGCAGATCTCATGTTTTCAAGAAAGGAGGATGTTGCTGCGAGCCGTCTCTATCGTCAGGGCCTGCGTCTGGCCTTAGGCGAACCCATGGAGGCGGACATGATAGCCACTGCGCTGGCGATTTTGACGCCCGCTCAGGTCGCCACTGAGTCGCTGGTCGAAGACCGGCGTTGAATTCTTCGGCTTCTGACGCTGCGGGATTATCTCGAGTGGCCTCGCCTGTTATCCGCTGTACCGATCTTGGCAAGAAGTATAGTCGCAGCGCCATTCAAGGCCTTCGCTATGGTGTGAGTGATGCCCTCCAGCGGCTTTTGCGCATGGCGCCTCGGCAACGGCTCAGGCCGCATGAATTCTGGGCCTTGAGGGCCGTTTCTTTAGAGCTCCACGCGGGCGAATGTCTCGGTGTGATCGGTCCCAATGGGGCCGGTAAGAGCACTCTTTTGAAGCTCATTAATGGCGAATTAAGACCCGATGCGGGGACGCTTGAGCGTGGCGGGATGGTGACGTCTCTGATGCGCTTGGGTCATGGCCTTCAGCCTCTTTTGACAGGGCGTGAAAACATCTACGTGAAGTGCATGGCGTTGGGCTTCAGTCAGCTTAAAACGGATCAGCTGATCAACGAGATCGTGACGTTTTCGGGCCTTGAGACATCCCTTGATCGTCCCGTCAAAGTTTACTCCGATGGGATGTACGCACGCCTCGAATTTTCCATAGCGACAGCGAGTCCGGTCGATGTGCTCCTGATCGATGAGGTGCTTGCCGTGGGCGATGTCGCCTTTCAGATGCGCTGCCTTCAGCGGCTTGAGGCGCTGAAACGCGAGGGCACCGCGATTATCTTTGTCTCCCACTCGGAAATGAATGTTCGGTATATCGCCGATCGCTGTCTCTTGCTCGAGGATGGCGAGGCCCTCGCGGAGGGAGAAACCGAGCTGCTGTACCGAAAATATTATGAGGCCACCGGTTTTCTCGATCGCGCCTTGGCGCCTATGGGGCTGATCCCCAAGATGCCGGCGGATTTAGCAGAGGGCGTGGGTCAGATGCGCTTGTCCTCGTTCTTAGAGGAACCTTTTCATCGGCTGGCGAAGACGGGTTCCCCCCTGATCCTTCGGCTTGAGATGGAGAACGAGAGCGATCTCAGCTCGGCAACACTGAGGCTGCAGTTCTTCGGTACCTCGGGTCTGTTGCTGGGGTCTTTGGAATGCCTATTAGTGATGGTGCCCGGGGGCAATGTCTGGCGTCTCACTGTGCCTTTTCTGGGATTGGCGGCCGGTCGCTACCGGGTGGGCGGTGGGATAGTCACCGCCCATCGTTGGCGTTTATATCAATCGACGCTGATGGAGCTCCTGGTGATGGAGGAGCATCCCGCTGAGGGTCAGGGTCTGATTCGGCTCGAAGCCGCGGTGGAGTCTCTTCCCCGCAGCTGAGGTCGGCGCGCTCGTTATTTCTTAGCGTCAGCCTGTTCTTTCTTGATCAGGGCGTTCGTTATCTCGATCATCCGTTCAAACGACTTTGCCTTTCCAGGGCTGACCAGATATTTTCCATTGACGACCAGAGAGGGTGTCCCGGTGACGCCATATTTGGCGGCGAGGCCATTGGCGAGGCGCATCTTGGAGTCTACAGCGAAGGATTTGTAGGCTTGATGAAAGGCGGCTTCATTGACGCCGTGCGCCACAAAGAAGGGTGCCAGCTCCTCTTCGGTGGATAGTTTTTGCTTTTGATGCTGGATCGCATCAAAGAAATCGGCATTCATCTTGTCAGCCACCCCAAGGGCTTCGGCAGTAAAATAGGCCTTGGCATGCTCAGCCCATTGTTCATTGAATACAGCGGGCTGACGGATAAAATTCACCGAGTCTGGTTTGGTTTTGATCCAGGCGTTCAAATCAGGTTCAAATTCCAGGCAGTGCGGGCAGCCATACCAGAAAAATTCTTGGACCTCGATCTTTTGGGGGTCTTGGGTCGGCTGCGCCGGTTTGACGAGATCATAATCTGTTCCGGCCACCAGCTCAGCGGCTTTCAGAGCACTGAAGGTGGGTGTTAGAAGAAGGCTTAGAAGGGCCATGGTCGCCAGCAAGGTCTTGTTCATAAAAGGGTCTCTTGAGTTTTTTAATTAATGAAGATGATCAGGCCTAGCCCATGACCGGCGATGGCCTATTGCAACGTGGAAATATATTCCGCCAGCTCGGTCATCTCGCTATCACCCAGCTTGCTGGCGATCGCTCTCATCATGCCGTTCATATCATTCTGGCGTTCACCCGCCTTGAAATGATGCAGTGCCTTTTCGGTGTAGGCGGCATGTTGCCCGCTTAGAGAAGGGAAACCGGCGGTGGGGTTGCCACGGCCTTTAGGTCCGTGGCAACCCGAACACGCCGGAATGCCCGCCGCCGCGTTACCGGCATTATAAAGTTTTTGGCCCAAGGGGTGACGGTCACCGGTCTCGACATGGCCTTTCTGGCGTCCATAAAAGGCTCCAAGATCACGCATGTCTTGGTCACTGAGAGGTTCTGCCATGGCGGTCATGGTGGTTTCCAGACGTTTCTGACTTTTAAATTCCATCAACTGCTTGGTGATGTAAGCTGGATGTTGCCCCGCGAGCTTTGGAAAGAGGGGGACCACTGATTGGCCATCCTCTCCGTGGCAGCCGCCGCACACCCCGGCGAGCGCCTCGCCTCTGTCGGGATCGCCCTCAGCATGGGCTAAAAAAGCGGCGCAACCTAAAACAGCACTTACCCAAATTATCGAAAGCCTCATGCCCACCACCTCATTCTTGTTGGACGTTATGTCAAGTCAGTCATCCACGGGCCAGTACCCTCAAGGCGAGGGAAAAATCACCGAAGCCCTTATCCCGCCAAAAAATACGGGTAGACTCCATGGGAATCAGCGCCTATCATACTGCCGATCGACCTTATGTCACACTGGGCATGATCTCCCGTGAACCCCTTCGGATCTTCATTTAAAGAGCGGCCCCGGTTCGCGTTTCAGCGAAACCCTTAAAAGTCGGATGGGTCCCGCCCCATCGCGGTCAGGGTCTTTCCCCCCCCTGAGCGCACATTTGGAATGGACTCCCTCAAGCGTCTCCCACCCGACAGCGAGGGGCAATATACCTCATGGTCGAGAACCATACTAATCGATCCTTAATTCGATAAGTTAAGGAACGGCGCGGTTGGACTCCGAAAGGCCCTCAGGTGCCCTCAGAAGGAGGGGTTCAAGTCAGAGGGGCGTCGGCCTTTCGTAGCCTCCTTCCAGTCAATCACTCAGGCACCCAGAGACCCTTGAATTCCCTTTATCATCAGGCCAGCTTTCTAGCGAGCGCCTCCCGCCTTAATAATGCACCTTCAGATAGCGGCCTTGAAGTGGCCTTCTCAGGCCGCTCCAATGCGGGTAAATCTAGCGCCCTCAATACGATCACTCAGCAGAAATCCTTGGCCCGGGTGAGTAAAACGCCGGGGCGCACCCAATTACTCAACTTCTTCCAGCTGGATGATGTTCGGCGTCTAGTGGATCTCCCAGGATATGGGTATGCCAAGGTTCCAGAGGGGATGCACAAGTCTTGGGGGAGCATGATTGAAAGCTATCTCAGTCAGCGTAAGGCGCTCAAGGGCGTTTTCCTCATCATGGATATCCGCCATCCCCTCACCGATTTCGATCTCAGAATGATCGAATGGTGCCAGCATTTTGACCTGGCGCTGCATGTGGTCTTAACCAAGTCTGACAAGCTGTCCCGGGGGGCCGGCATGGATGTGCTTAAAAAGGTTCGAGGGACCCTCACCGCGCGGTACGCCCAGCCGGTCAGCGTCTCGCTGTTTTCTTCTCTCAAGCGATCTGGAGTCGAGGAGGCTCACCAAGTCCTTGATGGCTGGCTCGAGGTGGTCACAAAAGCCCCTTAGGATCGATGGGTTGTCCAAAAAAAACCCCGGAGGGTCATGGGGCCGCCGGGGTGTTGAATGCCCTCGCTGGGATCTTGAGGGCGACCTGTCTCGGAGAGGTTCACGGGTCTCCTTTTAAGACGCTGGAGATCGTCATTGGTTCAGTGATGGAGCCAACAGAGATCAACACCCTATCTTAGGAACTTAATGAGTCTTTAGGGAACGAACAAGGCAATCACCTTGTTGAGAAACCTGCATGACCTTCAAAAAACTGATCACCGCTCATTTTCACCTCGCGGTGTTTGTTTCCATCGGCTTTGGTATTGCGGCATTCAATGAGCCTGATCTGGTGCTCATGGATGAGGAGGGCCTCTTTGGCCCCTTACGCAATAATCTCTTGTTCGCTGTTGGTTATTTGCTCTTGGGGCAAATAGGCCTTTGGTGGACCCGTTACCAGAATGGTGGATATTTCGAGGCACTCCTCATGGGTTACACGTTCTTGGCGACGGCCTTTGGGGCAAAGATCTATGCCGACGTCAATGGGATGCCCGTATCGCCAGCCTTTGTTATGGCGCTTTATTACTTTGCCTTTGCGCACTTTCTCTATTATTTTCTCGCGAGGCCCAAGGAGGCGGATTCTGATCCCACTGTCGGTTGAGGCGGGTTCCTTAGGAGGCGATGGCGCTTAGGCGAAGCGGCCTGATAGACAAGGCGACCCATTTCATCATCTAGTGGTAACATCGGGCCAACCCATCCCTTTCGAGCGGAGATTTGATGAATAACACGACTCACCTCCCTTTTCATCTGACCAGCCCATCTGGTCTTCAGATCAAGATGAATGGCAATGGCTCGATAAGCCGCTTTGAATACAAGGATATTATCCTCAATCTATTTCCAGGCAATCAGATCGAGGGTGGACTCAGCACGATTTATCTTCGCTGCATTGATGCCATTGATTCTAAGGCTCGGGGAGTGCCCCTTTTTGGGCCGCAAAGTGAAGCCAGCTACCATCTAGAGGCGGACGCCTTTGTAGCGAAGGGGCGGTTCGAGGATGTGCTCTATGAGGTGCGGCTTGAGCTGGCTTCGGGAGACCTTGCCTGGTTCTGGCACGTCACCCTCCAGAATGTTGGCCAGGCTGATCTTTCAATGGATCTGATCCTCGCCCAGGATATCGCCTTGGCCCCTTATGGCGCCATAAGGCTCAATGAATACTACGTGAGCCAATACCTTGACCACACAGCGCTTGATCATCATCAGCGCGGCACCGTCGTGGCGACTCGCCAGAATCTCGCGATGGGCGGCCGAAACCCTTGGTGCCTTATAGGCTCAATGGGGCGAGGGGTCAGCTACGCGACCGATGCACTCCAGATTTTCGGTGGGACAGGACGTCCTGATGGGGCTTTGAAGGGGGTCGTCGATGGGCTCCCGGGTTGTCGGTTGCAGCACGAACACGCGATGGTCGGGATTCAGAATGAGCCCATGAGCCTCAAGCCGGGCGAGACGGTACACGCCGGTTTCTTCGGTTGGCTCGAGGAAAACCATCCGGAGGCCACCTCTCCCTCGGATTTAATGTTCGTCGATCGGGCGCTGGGTTTGCTGCATGATCGACCACACCTGCCTGTTCAGGAGAACGCAGCGGGGTCATGCCCAACACGAAGCTTGTTCGTTAAAGCGCCTGCCCTTGGCGCCGCGCCTCTCAATGAAGCGGAGCTGGATCGCTGGTTTGGACCTGAGCGACGTGACCTAGAGGCTGATGGGAGTGGCATTCTGTCGTTTTTTTATGGTCGCCATCGCCATGTTGTTCTTAAGGCCAAAAATGAAAAAGTCCTAAGGCCCCATGGCCACATTATTCGGACCGGGGGCCTTTTTACGCCCGATGAGGCGGTATTGACCTCGACCGTCTGGATGGATGGTGTTTTTCATTCGATGGTGACGCAAGGTCATGTCAGCATCAATCGCTTCCTGTCGACGACGCACACCTACCTGGGCCTTTTCAAAACCCATGGCCAACGTATTTTTATCGAGACAGCAGCGGGCTGGCGGCGCCTTGATAAGCCGTCTGCTTTTGACATGTCGCCGGAGGGGTGTCGGTGGTTCTACCGGCATGAGGGTGGCTTACTGGTGGTGCGGAGCGAGGCCAAAACGGATCGACATGAATTGACATTGGATCTAGAGGTGGTCGAAGGCGATCCGGTTCGCTGCTTGATCACTCACCATGTAGCGCTCAACGGGGATGATGGTCTGGTGCCGATGGGCGCCCTTTTTGACGTCCGTGAGGAGGGTATTTTCTGTTGGGCTACGCCGGACAGCGATGTCGGGCGGCGTTTCCCAAACGGGGGTTTCCTGATCGGCGCAGCAGAAGGGACGATCTTCGAATCGGTGGGTAACGATGCGATGCTTTTCGAGGATGGGATGAGCCGGGATGAGCCTTACATCTGCCTTTTGACCGGCTGTCATCGGAAGATCGGTCTCACCATCCACGGGCGTCTGGTTGAAGCCCGCGGACAAAGGCCGGTGACGACGCCACAGTATTGGCGGGAAGCAACCAGCGGTTTGACCGTTGCGGCAGATGCCCCGCTTCCGCTGCAACGAGTGGCTGAAATTTTGCCTTGGTTTGCCCACAACGCTTTGATTCATTTTCTCGCGCCTCGGGGGCTTGAACAATATTCAGGTGGCGGGTGGGGAACCCGTGACGTCTCTCAGGGACCTGTGGAGTACCTGCTGGGGATTGGTCAGTTTGAGCCGATCCGTGATCTTCTGGTGCGGCTCTTCAAAAATCAGAACCCGGACGGTGATTGGCCTCAATGGTTCATGTTCTTCGAGCGTGAGCGGGGGATCCGGCCAGGCGACTCACATGGAGACATCATTTTCTGGCCCTTGCTGGCGCTGGGTCAATACCTCCTTGCAACCGGTGATGTCTCCCTCCTGAGGGAAAAGGTTCCGTTTTTTGATGTGAATCCTCAAAAAGCGGAAGAAGCCAGCATCAGAGAGCATATCGGACGCGCCTTGAAATTGATTCGGTCCCGTCTGATTCAAGGCACCGCGCTTGAATCTTATGGTCATGGCGATTGGAATGATTCGCTGCAACCCGCGGATCCGGCCATGAGGGATCATCTTTGCAGTGCCTGGACCGTGACCCTTCACTACCAAGTGTTGACCACCTTGGCTGAAGCGCTGGGCAAGGTTAATGAAGCGGCCTTGGCCGGTGAACTTGAACAGGAAGCCCAGGATGTCCTGAGGGATTTCAGGCAGTTCCTGCTGGTCGATGGGGTCATTACAGGTTACGCCGACTTTGAGAAGCCTGAGCAGATCGAATACCTTTTGCACCCTCGCGACCAGCGCACAGGGCTTCGCTATAGCGTCCTACCGATGATCCACGCGGTCATTAATCATATGCTTTCCCCTGAGGAAGCGGCTGCGCATTTGGCCTTGATTCAGCTTCATTTGATGGGGCCCGGTGGAGCGCACCTGTTTGATCGCCCGATGATCTATCGCGGGGGTCCCATGCGGATTTTCCAACGGGCGGAGACCAGCAGTTATTTTGGTCGGGAAATTGGATTGATGTATACCCATGCCCATCTTCGCTACGCCGAAGCACTCTGGCATGTTGGCGACGTTGAGGGCTTTTTTGACGCGGTGGCGAAGACGATCCCTATCAATATTCAATCTTTGGTCAAGCCGGCGGCGAGACGACAAGCCAATTGTTATTACTCGAGCTCTGATGCGGCCTTCAAGGATCGGTTTGAGGCCTATGAGTCCTATGATCGCGCGCTCAAAGGCGAGATCCCTCTTGAGGGCGGCTGGCGCGTTTATTCCAGTGGGGCTGGGATCGCCACCGGTCTTATTTTAAGGTGTCTGTTTGGGATTCGGCCGTCTCGAAGCCAGTTGGTCATCGATCCGATGATTCCTACAGCACTAGAAACCTTCCGGGTAGACCTTGACATAGCCGGGGCCCGTTTTGATGTGACCTATCGCCGGGGCCATCGGGGATTTGGGGTTGAAGCGCTGGAGCTTAATGGAACGGCCTTGCCCTTCACGCGTCTCGAACATCCCTACCGGGTTGGCGGCGCAGCCGTTTCGTTGCCGTTGTTCCAGGAGGCCCTGGTTGATGGCGTCAATTGGCTTTCGATCGATCTTGGCTAGATACGTTTCAAGGTGGAATGCTCTTGGGTTTCTGATAGCCGTTGACGGATCAGGGTCTCAAGGCAATCGATGAAGCGGGGATGATCATTGAGGCTTTGGACCAGCTCGACGCGTTCGCCACCATGGGCCTCAAAAAGCGCTTGGTATTCGACGCTGATTTCGATCAGCGTCTCAAGACAGTCCGCCACAAATGCAGGGCTGAAAACCAGGATCTTTCGAGCGCCTTTTTTGGCGAGGTCCTCAATCACATGGTCTGAAAAGGGCTCGATCCATTTTTTGCTGAGTCTCGACTGAAAGCAGGTGGTGTAGCGGGAGGCATCCAGTCCCAGGCGCGCAACCAGAAGTCGGGTCGTTGCATAGCAGGTGGCTTTGTAACAGGACTGATTCTGCTGATTGACTTCGCTTTCACACGGTTGATCGATGCACAGGCCTTCACCGTAGACCTTGTCGACTTGGCGCTCAGGAAGACCGTGATAAGAAAAAAGGATATGGTCATAATCCTCGAGCCGAAAGGGGCTGGCGCGGTCAACGACCGCTTCGAGATAAGCGGCTTCGTCATAGAACTGACTGACCGTTGCAAGTTCGGGGATCACCCACCAGCGTCGAATGATATCGAGCGCTTTTTCGATGGCAGATCCGGTGGAGGCGCTGGCATACTGGGGAAACAGTGGAATCAGAATGATACGGCTGTAGCCGGCTTTGCGCATACGTTCAAGAACGGCCTCGATCGAAGGGCTCTGGTAGCGCATGGCCATCTCAATCGTGATGTCTTCGCACGCTTCCTTGAAGCGCCTTTGCAGCAGCGCCTGAACGGATTCAGCATGCTGCAAAAGAGGCGACTTTCCGCCATTGAGTTTGAACAGCTCACGGTAGATTTTGGCGGACTTTGGCGATCTGAAGGGAACGATGATGCCATTGACCAGAAGGCGTCGGAGCAGCCACGGGAGGTCAATGACCCTTGGGTCGTTGAGGAATTCACCCAGGTACCGCGCCACATCGAGGGTGGCAGGACTGTCTGGGGTGCCAAGCTGTATCAGGAGGACGCCGGTTTTTTTAATCATAGAAGGCCTTGATGGAAGAAATGTCGCGCACAGCGCCCCTCGGTATGAGGAAGATCAGTGGGCGGTGCCGCTGTTCGCTCATTCTAGCAAAGCTTGATGACCCAGCAATATGAAGCGCTGGGTTCCCCTAAGGAGTTCTCGTGGCTGAACAGCACTATGACGTTCATGTCGGCATTCGCTCATCGAAGTCTGATGAAAAAATGCTGGGTTTTTCGGTGTTTTCCCGAAGCGCCAGCCCTCAGCGAGCGGCGCTTTTGGGGATGGTCAAGATTGCAGCGTTTCAAAGATCAGACGGCAGCGGGTATCTGACGCTGACCTTTCTGATTGATCGTGACGATGCCACAGCGCTGCCTGCCTCTGGTCGATGGATAGGGCCTCTTGATGAAGCCTATTTGCGGGCACGGCTTGGGCCTCGGTTTGAGATGGCCATGGATTTGATGCTCCCTCAGGACGCTACCTCGCCGGTCTTTATTGAAGAGATTGACCTCTATTTTCGGCCGCTTGCAGCCGATACTCTGGCGCTGGTGGCGGAGGAGTTGTTCCCTGTCCTTTCGGATAGTCTGGAGCTCTCGTTCGAGCCTTTGGAATCGTGGGCGGATCCACTTGGGGAGATCGTTCCTGCGCCTGCAAAGTCTCAACCCTCCTGGGTCGGCCGACTCCGTGCTTGGATGGGATTAAACTAACTTAAGCGGAACGTGCTGATTTCATGTCGAAGCTCATCGATCGCACTTTCAAGCCGATGCGTCGCGGCTTGGGTTTCCTCTAGGGCTTGCGCAGAGACGCGAACACTGTCCGTTAGCGTGACCATCGAATCCCTGATCTGTCGGGCACCGGCTGATTGAGATCGCATCCCTTCATGCACACTCTCGAACTGCGGCAACAGGGCCTGGACATTTTGGATAATCTCACCAAAGCGGTGACTGATGCCATGGGCATCGGAGACGCTTCGGGTGACCTGCTGCTTGAATTTATCCATCTCCATCACGCC
>QYQA01000005.1 GCA_007280285.1 Methylococcus sp.
ATCACCGCCAACTATCCTGGTGATACCTATAATCAGCCAAGCACCAGTAATACGCTAACCCTGACGGTCACGAACTCTCAAGCCACCTCTACCACCTCGTTAACCGCCGCCCCAGCCACGGTACAACAGGGTACGCCTATCACCTTCACGGCCCATGTCTCCGGTAATACGGTCGTGGGTCAATTTCCAACTGGCAATGTAAGCTTCAAAGAAGGCACCATCATCCTCGCCAATGGGCCACTAGATGCCAATCAAAACGCCACATTCACCACCAACCAGTTAACCCCTGGCACGCATGTCATTACAGCGTCTTATCTTGGAGATGCCTCGAATGTCGGCAGTAGCAGTGCACCGGTAACCGTCACAGTGACAGCGATCAACTCACCGCCCTCATCAATCAACCTGAGCTATACCCCGAGCGACCCGACATCGTCTAACACCCCGATCACAGTGACCGCCTCTGTTTCTGGATTCCAGAATACCCAGGGACCAATCCCCACTGGGTCCGTCACCTTTTTTGATGGAAATACACAAATCCAGACGGTTCCACTCAACAATGGCGTCGCCTCCATGCAGAAGACCTTTTCATCCGGAGGTCATAGTCTCGGAGCAAGCTACACCAGCACCAATGGGTATGCTCCAAGTAGCGCTCAAGGAATCGTTCTTAAGATTCCGTAGCTGCGAACGATCAATAACAGGCGTTGAGACCTCTTCGAAAGACATGATGGGCTGCCCCTAGGGCATTTACGACAGACCATGTCCTTGATACGATTCAAAAGGCAATATACCGAATCGTCACGCTGTTACGATCGACTGATGTTTGAGGTTAAGAGCCAGGTCCCAAAAAGGACTTCTTACGCCACATCAACCCTTCTCCCATTTATCGAAGAGAATGCCATGAGCCTTTCTATCTATTTGCTTCGTCACGGGGAAACAACCGCCAGCGCTACCGGCGGATACTGCGGCCGCATTGATCCAGACCTAACCCCCGAAGGCCATCTGATGGCCGCCGACTTTGGTCTTGCCTACCGCGAACATCCCTTCAAGGATGTCTATGTCAGCCCCCTCTTAAGAGCCCGTCAAACAGCAACCCCCTTTTGCGAGGCCTCTGGAAAGCCCATGAAAATCCGCGATGGCCTCGCCGAAGTCGCTTTTGGCGAGTGGGAAGGGAAATCCAATGCGTGGGTCAAGGAACACTTCACCGAAGACTATTCAAAGTGGTCCTCGGATGCCGGCTGGAATTCCCCCACCGGCGGTGAAAGAGGGATTGATGTTGCTCGAAGGGCACTCGACGTCCTCGATGATATTCAGCAGGAACATGCCTCGGGTGATGTCCTGCTCATTTCCCACAAGGCCACCATTCGCATCCTCATCTGCGCCCTTCTCGGCATTGATATAGGCGGCTATCGAGATCGCATCGGCATTCCGGTCGCCTCCCTCGCCATCGTTGATTTCCTTGATCACGGCCCTCGCCTAAACCGCCTCGGTGACCGATCGCATCTCCGTCCTGAACTGAGAAGCCGAGAGGGGACCTAAATGTATCCATGGAAGGCTCTTTTGATCACCCAGGAAGCGGCTTTCTTTGAAGGTCACGAGTGCTCTCGATGACGCGCGAGCGATGAATGCGGAAAACACTTGCAATCGGGGGGGGATTGAGCTCAAATGTGTCACCACTGGGAACTGACCCAGTCCTTCTTAGGTTGTTCTACGCAGCCGCGTCGAAGATGCCGAACTCCAACATTACCCCCCTCCTTTCCGAACGACGGAGATTGCCGTGAGTGAACATATCCTTCAGATCAGTGATGCTGAGTTTGATGAAAAAGTACTGAAATCAACCTCCCCCATCTTGGTAGACTTTTGGGCCGAGTGGTGTGGACCTTGCAAAATGATTGCGCCGATTCTCGAGGAGATCGCCGTTGAATACCAGGGTCGACTGACTGTGGCCAAGGTCAACATCGATAACAATCCCGGAACCCCGCAACGTTATGGCGTCAGGGGCATTCCGACCATGATCCTTTTTAAGGACGGCGAAGTCCTCGCGACTAAGGTAGGTGCTCTTGCCAAGTCGCAATTAGCGGCTTTCATTGACGCTAACCTTTAAAACTCTGGAACCTGCCGGAACTTCCCCGCAGGTTTCCCCCTCCCATCTATACAGAAACAAGACCTCCCCAATTCAGTCCACTCGGTTGCTAGCCCAAAGGCTCTCATCCCGACCTGTCACTCTGGCAGGCTCAACAACCGACCTCTGATTGGATTTTTGAATCCTCCACCTCATCATTTCACTACCCTCTTGTCATCCATGAACCTGACCGACCTCAAACGCAAGCCCGCTGCTGAACTCATCGAAATCTCCGAAACCCTCGAAATCGAGGGCGTCGCCCGAACCAGAAAACAGGACCTGATCTTCTCCATCCTCAAGAAACAATCCAAAAGTGGTGAAGACATCTACGGGGATGGCGTTTTGGAAATCCTCTCCGATGGCTATGGATTTTTGAGATCAGCCGACAGCTCGTTTCTGGCGGGCCCTGACGACATCTACGTCTCACCGAGCCAGATCAGAAGATTTAGCCTCAGGACCGGCGATACGATTTCCGGCAAGATTCGCCCTCCCAAAGAAGGCGAACGCTATTTCGCCATGCTTAAAGTAGAACAAATCAACTACGAGCCGCCAGAAAATGCCAAGCATAAGATTCTCTTTTCGAATCTGACCCCGCTGTTTCCTAAATCACGACTGCAGCTTGAGATTGGCAATGGAACCACCGAAGATCTGACAGCGCGGATCATGGATCTCGTGGCACCGATCGGTAAAGGACAGCGTGGCCTGATCGTATCGCCGCCGAAGGCCGGCAAGACCATGATTCTTCAGCACATTGCCCACTCTATTGCCGAAAAATACCCCGAATGCTACCTCATCGTGCTGCTGATTGATGAACGCCCGGAGGAAGTGACCGAAATGCAGCGAAGTGTCCGCGGCGAAGTGGTCTCGAGCACCTTCGATGAACCTCCAGCTCGCCATGTTCAGGTGGCTGAAATGATTATTGAGAAGGCTAAACGTCTGGTGGAACATCGCCGCGACGTGGTCATCCTTCTAGACTCCATCACCCGACTGGCCAGGGCTTATAACACCGTCGTGCCGGCATCCGGCAAGATCCTGACCGGTGGTGTTGACGCCAATGCCCTCGAGCGACCAAAACGATTCTTTGGTGCGGCCCGAAACATTGAAGAAGGCGGCAGCCTGACCATTATTGCAACGGCCCTGGTCGAAACCGGCTCCAGAATGGATGAAGTCATCTATGAAGAATTTAAAGGGACCGGCAACAACGAACTTCACCTTGAAAGAAAGATTGCCGAAAAAAGAATTTATCCGGCGATCAACATTAATCGTTCGGGGACCCGCCGAGAAGAATACCTCGTGCCGGCTGATGAGCTTCAAAAGTGCTGGATTTTAAGGAAGATTTTACAGCCGATGGATGAAATGGCGGCCAGCGAATTCCTCTTGAGTAAGCTCAAGGAGACGAAGACTAATCAGGAATTCTTTGAGATGATGAAACGGTAGCGAGGGGAAAAACAGCCATCGAGCCAGGCATAGCGATCGAAACAGCCTGGCTCGTGCTCCCCATCATGGATTATTTCAGCTTCGCTTCGAGATAGGCTTTGAGGTCATCGCGAAGATCCTCATAGGCCGTGTACTGATCCTGCGAGAAGGTCGCCTTCAATTCCTCATCCTTGGCTGCCATGACCGATTTTCCCTTGGCCATCTTCGAAAACTGATTCTCATCGCCCTTAAGAATGGGCTCCATCTTCTCGGCATACTTGATGTTTATGGCCTTGATCTTCGTCATCGTGGCCTCATCAAGATGCAGCTTGTCCTTCATGAACGTGTTTTGAAGGTCAGCGCGCTGGGCTGGGGTGCTGTTCATCAACCCACCCTCCGCGGAGGCGTTGCTAGCCCCAAGCGTGAGGGTCAATAGGACGAGAAGAGGGGTTAGACGCTTCATCATGATCAGTCTCCTTGAGAGGGGAAATGGGTTTAATTCGATGGCATGGGGACCAGGTCGATATCCGTGCGACGATTTTCGGCCCGCCCTTCGGCGGTCATGTTATCGGACTTCGGCTGATATTGGCCATGCCCTGCTGCCGTCAGCCGACTAGGGTCAACCCCTTTTTTCTGAAGGTATTCAACGACCGATGCCGCGCGGGCCGATGAGAGTTCCCAATTGGTCTTGTACTTACTCTTAAGATGGTGCCCAACAGGAACACTGTCCGTATAGCCTTCAACCTCAATCCGATGATCCGCATCGGCATCTTTAAGGGCGGGCAGCAGCTTGTCGAGGGTCTTTTTGCCGTTCCCGGTAAGCGCTGCCTGCCCAGAGGGGTAAAGCAGACTGTCTTCGATCGTGATGCGGAGCCGGTCCTTCAATTGATGGATTTCCACCTGATCAGACTGAACCTCTGATTGAAGGGTGTCATTCAGTTGATGCTCACGATCAAAGGTCGACTGCATCACACAACCATCCAGCATGAGTGCAGCGATGAGAGGGGGCAGGTATCGAATCTTCATAAAGAGGCTCCTTAATCGGGGTAAAAGTGGGCGCCCTCAGGGTGCCATGGATTTCTTCTCAGGGACCACAGCGGGTTTGGCTGCTGGGCTGGGCGTTTCGCCGTCACTCGATGGCTCAGGGTCGCTCGCCGCCTCCTCCGAAGGGGCCTGGGGTTCAGGTTTTGGGTGTTTTTCAGCCTTCGGCACAAAAACCACCCCGTGGACGTTATATTGCACTTCGTGCATTTCCCCATCCTCTTCGTAAGCGGCCTGAAACAGCTTGGCACCGTCCTTCATAAAAGAGGAGAACTCCACCTGCTCAATGGTGGGGTGCGTTGTTCTGAAGCTTTTAAGAACCTCCGCCGGGACCTGATAGTGGGTCAGCGAACGGCCTTTGAGAGAACAACCACAGAGGCTGAGTAAGAGGCCAATAAAAGAAAGCCGTCTCACCACCACGTAAAATTTTCGCATCATGAGGGAAAGGATCGCAAAGTCGATAGATCAAAAGCGAAGGGTAGCCGCATGTAAGAGTAGCAGAACCCTCTCATAAGGATGAATCTTAGACAGAAAAAAACCCGGCAAGCCGGGCTTTTTTGACCCGATCAGGATCTTAGAACGAATTTCACCACACCGACAATACTAAGAATCAACACCAACGTGAAGAGGACTCCTGCGACGAGGTAAGGGGTCGCAGACCCGCCTTGAAAATCCTTTTCATGACGGGAAGACGTCTGCACGCCAAATGCGGCCGCGACAACGCTGCCGATGACCTGCAAGATTGAAGGTTTGTGATCAGCCACGTGATCTTAGGCCTTTTCTTTCCGTTTGTTATCAAAGATCTTGTAGCCGATGGCCAGACCGACGACAACGATGACGGTGAAGATGGAGCGAAAACTTGCACTCCCGCTGTAGATTTCCTCTTCGTCTACATTACCCCAGAGATTTCCACCACCGCCTGGTTTGATATCTTCACCACCCCCCATCGTCAGCATGTAGTTCCAGACAAAGTTCATCGGGATAATGGTCGCGATGCTGATACCAATGGACATGATGAGAAGATCAATCGCCCGGTTAATATCAGGGTTCTTCGTCAGGTTTTCACTGATTTCAAGGTCATTAAAATAGAGCTTAACGATCACATAACCTGGACCAATCAGAACCACCGCAAGGCCAAAGAGGTCCTTGACAACCAAACCGCCACCATCTGAATAAAGACTGAAGGCAACGATCAGAATGATGCTGAACACGCCAATGCCAGACCACATGAGCATGTCTGCCTTCCCAAACTTAAAAAGATCTTTGATCATGGTTGCTCCTTATTGTTTTTTGAAGAAATAGAACCCTTCGAGTCCGCCTTTCAAGATGAGTTCATTTCCTTCCATCTTGTAGACTGAATAATCAATCGTTCGCCCTGGACGGCCTGGGTCATCGGCGACGATCTTGCCCTCCAGCACCTGGTATGTCCACTCATGACGGTCTTCCGTCTTAAAGTGACGATTGTAGCCGCTGGTCACAATCGTCCCGTCGGAACGAAATTCCCAGTTCCGGTTTTCATCAATCTTCGGCTTGGTCAAAGACGCGGCAACGGATTCGAGCTTCCAGTTACCTATCAGTGGGGAATTATCGGTGAGGGTTAAATCCGCCCAGGCAGTCGAAACACATCCCAGCATCAGGCAAAGTCTGATGTAGCGCTTGTTGATCTTATTCATCGGTGTACCCGGAGCGAAGGTGAAAGTTGCAAATCGCAACAGAGAACTTGAACAGAGATTGGCGACCCTGCAAAACATAGGGGATTCTTACATTTTTTAAATCGCCATAGCAAGGTAACCGACATTCTTAAAGCCGCCACCGATTCCTTGGGTTAAGAAGACAGCCTATAATAGATTGATTTGAGGCGACCCTATCGCCCTGCTATTAGACACCATGATTCAAGACTTCGCCCTCAAGACCCAGACCATTAAGTCCCTCCTCAACGAACGCATCCTGTTCCTAGATGGCGCCATGGGGACCATGATTCAAGCCTACCAACTGGCGGAGAAAGATTATCGTGGGGCGCGTTTTGCGGAGTGGCCCAGCGACCTCAAGGGAAACAACGACCTCCTGTCATTGACCCGTCCCGATATCATCAGCGCCATCCAAACCGCCTATCTCGAGGCCGGTGCCGATATCGTCGAAACAAACACCTTCAATGCTAACCGGATCAGCATGGCCGATTACGGCATGGAGGAACTGGTCTACGAGCTGAATGTCGCAGCGACACAAATCGCGCGGCAAGCGTGCGACCTGATGACCGAGAAAACGCCCTTAAAACCCCGCTTTGTGGCCGGTGTCCTTGGACCCACCAGCCGAACCGCCACCCTCTCTCCTGACGTCAACGATCCAGGTTTTAGAAACGTTCATTTTGATGAACTCGTGTCCACCTATCTCGAATCAATCAGAGGGCTGGTCGATGGTGGTGCCGACCTCATCCTGATTGAAACCGTGTTTGACACCCTCAATGCGAAAGCGGCCGTCTTTGCCGTTGAGTCTTTTGCTGAAACGCATGCGCTCCCGTTGCCGATCATGATCTCTGGGACCATCACCGATGCGTCAGGTCGCACGCTTTCAGGGCAGACCGTGGCCGCCTTCTGGAACTCCCTCAAACATGCTCGCCCAATCTCCTTCGGTTTTAATTGTGCACTGGGCGCCCAACAACTCCGGCAGCATATTGAAGAACTCTCAGGGATTGCCGACACTTATGTATCCGCACATCCCAACGCGGGGCTTCCGAATGAATTTGGTGAGTACGACGAGTCCCCTGAAGCGATGGCGGCTGAGCTCGCGGAATGGGCTGAAGCGGGCTTTGTTAACATCATTGGAGGCTGTTGCGGAACTCGCCCTCCCCATATCAAGGCCATTCATGACGCTCTAAAAGGTTATGTGCCGCGCCGGATCCCCAAGATAACGCCCGCCTGTCGGCTGTCAGGGCTTGAGCCTCTGAATATCACCAAAGACACTTTGTTCGTCAATGTCGGTGAAAGAACCAATGTCACAGGATCCGCCGCGTTCAGGCGCCTCATTCGGGAGGAGCGCTACGAGGAAGCCTTAGATGTCGCCCGCCAACAGGTTGAAAATGGCGCCCAAATCATCGACATCAACATGGATGAGGGGATGCTCGATTCGAAGGCCGCCATGGTGCGCTTCCTGCACCTGATTGCTGCTGAACCTGATATAGCTCGGGTTCCGGTTATGCTCGATTCATCCAAGTGGGACATTCTTGAAGCTGGACTCAAGTGCCTTCAAGGCAAAGGCATTGTCAATTCCATCTCGATGAAGGAAGGCGAGGCCGCTTTTCTGCATCAAGCCCAAAAGGTGCGCCTTTATGGGGCCGCTGTCATCGTCATGGCCTTTGATGAGGTCGGCCAAGCGGATACGGTCGAACGCAAAGTAGCCATCTGCACCCGGGCGTACCGACTGTTGACAGAGACGCTCCAGTTCCCCCCAGAAGACATCATTTTCGATCCCAACATCTTTGCCGTTGCGACCGGCATTGAAGAACACAACCGCTACGGTCTTGATTTCATCGAAGCTGTCAGAATCATCAAAGACACCCTCCCCCACGCCCTCATTTCAGGGGGTGTATCCAATGTCTCCTTCTCCTTCCGCGGAAATAATGCCGTCCGCGAGGCCATTCACGCGGTCTTCCTCTACCATGCCATCCAAAACGGCATGGACATGGGCATTGTTAACGCCGGTCAGTTAGCCATTTTTGAAGACGTCCCTCGGGCGCTGAGGGACACCATCGAGGCGGTGATCCTCGCCCGTGATAGCGAGGCGACAGAGCGCCTATTGGATCTCGCCGAACGTTTCAGGGAGGATGGCCAAAACAACAGCGAGAAGAAGGAAGATCAAGCCTGGCGGAGCCTTCCTGTTCATCAACGCCTTGAATATGCCCTCATCAAAGGCATCGATGAATTCATCGATCACGACACTGAAGAAGCACGTCAATCGGTGCAGCGGCCGCTTCACGTCATTGAAGGCCCCCTGATGGATGCGATGAACATGGTGGGCGATCTCTTTGGGGCTGGCAAAATGTTCCTGCCGCAGGTCGTGAAATCGGCTCGCGTCATGAAAAAGGCCGTTGCCTACCTGATGCCTTTTATGGAAGCTGAAAAAGGCGACCATCCAGCCCCTCAATCGAACGGCCGAATCTTGATGGCCACCGTCAAGGGCGATGTCCATGATATTGGTAAGAACATTGTCGGTGTTGTCCTCCAATGCAATGGCTTTGAGGTGATCGATCTTGGCGTCATGCAGCCCTGCGACAAAATCTTAGAGGCCGCCAAAGCCCATCAGGTCGACATCATCGGCCTTTCGGGTCTCATCACCCCTTCGCTCGATGAAATGGTTCATGTGGCGAAGGAAATGCAGCGCCTCGGATTCAGTATTCCCTTGATGATTGGCGGGGCCACCACGTCAAGAGCTCACACCGCGGTCAAAATCGAGCCCCATTACCAACAGGGCCCGACGCTCTACGTCACCGATGCCTCGAGGGCCGTGGGCGTTGCCGGCAGTCTTCTCAGCCAGGATCTTAAGGCAGATTACGTCGCCAAAATCGCCAAGGAGTACGCGGAAGTCAGGATCCATCACGCCGGCCGTAAGGCTAAAACCCCCATGCATTCTCTCAGCGATGCGCGCCTTGAAGGCTACCAAGGAGACTGGAAGAACTATCTGCCGCCAACCCCCAAGACCCTTGGTCTTCAGACCTTCGATCGATATCCTTTGACTGAACTGGTCCCCTTCATAGACTGGTCTCCGTTCTTTCAGACCTGGGAACTGGCGGGGAGCTATCCAAAGATCCTCGAGGATCCCATCGTGGGCGAGGCGGCTCAACGCGTATTAGCCGATGCTAAGACCATGCTGAACCTTTTGATCAAGGAAGAATGGCTCACGGCGAGGGCGGTCATTGGTCTTTTTAAAGCGCATTCTGTCGGCGATGACATTGAGGTGTTAGCGGACACCACACCCGACAACCCATGGACTGTCCTTCATCACCTTCGTCAGCAGGGGGTCAAACCCCCAGGGCAGCGTAACTACGCGCTCAGCGACTTCATTGCTCCGAAGGACAGCGGCTTAGTGGATTACATAGGGGGCTTTGCGGTCACTACGGGCCTGGGTATCGAACCCCATCTCGACCGTTTCGCCAAGGATCACGACGATTACAGTGCCATTATGCTCAAAGCCTTAGCAGACCGTCTCGCAGAAGCCTTTGCAGAATGTATGCACCAAAGGGTTCGACGAGAATTCTGGGGCTATGCAGCGCATGAGGCGCTCACCCATCACGCGCTCATTGAAGAAGACTACCAAGGCATTCGTCCCGCTCCAGGCTATCCTGCCTGTCCCGACCACACCGAGAAAAAAACCTTGTTCAAGCTCCTCCATGTCGAGGCAGAGGCGGGTATCACACTCACGGAATCGTTTGCCATGATCCCAGCATCCTCGGTCAGCGGTTGGTACTTCTCGCACCCTGATGCGCGTTACTTCAATGTCGGAAAAATAGGGCGCGATCAGGTTGAAGATTATGCTCATCGCAAGGAAATGCCGCTCAAGGACATGGAACGCTGGCTGGCCCCCCATCTCTCTTATGATCCAGACTAAGCCATGGCGGCACCCATCCGCCTTTTAGGAACCGAGGGGTGTCATCTGTGTAAAGAGGCAGAGGCATTACTGCGGGCAGCCCTCAAGCACCGAGAGCCACGCCTGACCGTCGAGATCATTGACATCATCGATGATCCACCGCTCTATGAGCGCTTTGGCACCAAGATCCCGGTCATCCAAATATCCACACTCGATCCTCCCCTCACCTGGCCTTTTGATAGCGGGGAGATTGAAGCGTATCTGAACCTTTTCTCCTCATCTTAGAGACGATCATCATGAGTAACGGCTACCGTATCGAAAAAGACAGTATGGGTGAACTCAAGGTCCCCCTGGATGCCCTCTATGCGGCACAAACGCAGAGGGCTATCGAAAACTTTCCGGTCAGCGGTCTCCCGATGCCGGCCTCCTTCATTCGAGCAGTGGCCTTAATCAAACAGTGCGCTGCCGAAGTCAACCAAGAACTCGGCCTTCTAGACCCGCTCTTGGCCGCAGCGATTCAATCCGCGGCCCAAGACATCGTCGAGGGACGATACCTCGATCACTTTCCCATTGATGTGTTCCAGACCGGCTCTGGCACCAGCACCAATATGAATGCGAATGAAGTCATTGCAACGCTCGCCTCACGGGAGTCGGGCCAACCGATCAGTCCTAACGATCATGTCAATATGGGACAGAGCAGTAATGACACCATGCCAACGGCGATTCATCTCAGCGCCGCCCTTGCGTGTAAAAACACGTTGTTACCCGCTCTTGATACCCTGGCCGACGCCATTGAGACCCGGTCCCGTGAGCTCATCGCGGTGGTCAAAACCGGGAGAACGCATCTGATGGACGCGATGCCCATCACGTTCGGCCAAGAGCTTCAAGCTTGGGCGAGCCAAATTCGGCATGGCATCGATCGGATCGAAGCCACGCTCCCAAGAATCCATCGCTTGGCGCAAGGCGGCACTGCCGTTGGGACCGGTATCAATGCACACCCGGAGTTTGCCGAACGGATCGCCAAAAGCTTGAGCCATAAGACGGGTCTTAAACTATTACCCAATCGAAGTTTTTTTGAGAGCCTAAGTGCTCAAGATGCGGCCGTTGAGCTGTCTGGACAACTGAAAACCATCGCCGTGAGTCTGATGAAGATCTCCAATGATCTTCGCTGGATGAATTCAGGACCGCTTTGTGGATTGGCCGAGATCCAGTTGCCGGCGCTACAACCTGGGAGCTCCATCATGCCGGGAAAGGTCAATCCGGTCATCCCAGAAGCCGTGGCCATGGTCGCCGCCCAAGTCATTGGAAATGATGCCACGATCACCATCGCCGGCCAATCAGGCGCTTTCCAGCTCAATGTCATGCTACCGGTGATTGCCTACAATCTGCTTCAGAGCATCGAATTGATTGCCAATGCGTCAAAACTCCTCGCACAAAAGGCGATTTTAGGGTTTGAAGTACAGCACGAAAACCTAGAGAGATCACTCGCGATGAACCCCATTCTGGTCACCGCACTTAACCCGGTGATTGGGTATCTGAAGGCAGCGGACATTGCCAAAAAGGCCTTTAGCACGCAGCGCCCCATCATTGAGGTGGCGCTGGAAATGACCACGCTTAAACGAGAGGCGCTCGAGCGTCTTCTGGACCCCTCACGACTCACGGCAGGGGGCCTTCAAGGCGATTGACACGTTTGGAATCGGAAAGAATTTAAGCGTGATCGTGCCAAGGGCGTTAGGAGGCCTACCGGCAGCATCCCGTGCAGGGACTCCGACGCTTTTTGGACGGATTCTTGGGCTTTTGATTCTCCTGGCAAACAGTGGCTGCCACGATGGAATCCGTTCGAGCCGAGAGGACCTGCTGGACCTCTCGATACTTCAGCCAGCGCTTCGTCTTGATCTTCGCTATGCCACCGCCAACAACTTCACCGGACACATCCTTTATCCTAGCCCTCGAGCTTTTTTACTAGCGCCCACGGCGCACGCCCTCCTCAGCGTCGAAGAAGACCTTAAGCGCCAAGGCTATGGGCTTCTCATCTATGACGCTTACCGGCCCCAAAGAATCACCCAGGCCCTCTTTGACTCCGCCACACCTCAACAGCGTCGGGAGGGTTATGTCGCGGACCCATCAAAAGGATCTAGACACAACCGGGGCTGTGCCGTCGATCTTGGACTGTGGGACCTTCAACAACAACAAGTTTCCCTCATGCCTACCGGTTTTGATGAATTTAGCGAGCGCGCTCACAGTGATGCGTCTAAGGGGCCAACCGAAGCCCTTCTAAACCGCGAGCGGCTTCGCTCGGCGATGGCAAAGGAAGGGTTCAAGGAGTTACCCAACGAGTGGTGGCATTTCGATGATCGGGACTGCGACAGCCACCCGATCAGGGATTGGGTCTGGTGGGACCAGACGCCTTGAAAGGTCTTCGGTCTGCCTGATTTCAGTGAAGGGCAGATTCCGTTGAAGTGGTTGAACGAACCGTCTTCTGGGTCACGATGGGCACCGGGGACTGAATCGGGCGATCGATGGGCTTGGTGATGACGGGGTAGACCCCACTTCGCTGGTAACTGAATTCGCCCAGAGGCCGATTAAAGGTGAACCCTGCAGGCCCCACCACCAACGCATTACTGGCTCTAATGAAGGCATCATTCGGGGGTGAAAAACTGGCTATCCCAATCATAGGCGAGGTGGCGACCAAGAGGCCTACACCGCCGACCGTCATCACCAGACCAAAGGGGCGCAGCAGCAGCAGATCCGAGATAATCCAGGGCAAAGAGAGATTTCGGCCCCGTCCATAACCGTAGGAATCGCCATAATTTCCAGTATCATCGACGGTGCTGGCTGAGGTCGGTGGATCGGCCATGACCTTAATCGGCAGGGTCATCGAAGAGAGGAAAAGGACCAAAATCAGAGCGCTAAACTGTCGCATGTCATGTGTTTCCATGGCGGCTCTCCGCCTAATTTGACTCAAGGGGCCGATCTATAACGGCGCCTATCAAGTTTACAGGAAATCAACTAGATCAGTGCTTGTGCGCCCCTTCGGGGCCGCTGATCAGAGAGCTGTCAGCCTCTTTGGCCTCCCAGAACGAGAGCCCTTGCAAAGGCTCAATCGCTTGATAAGGCGCCTTTTCAACGCTTTTTACCCAATCGACAGGAACCGCAAAGTAGCCCCCGGCGTGTCCCGGGGCCAAGAAAGTCGCAAGCCCGACCAGGCGTCCCTGTCGGTCAAACAGTCCGCCACCACTGCCACCCAGGGTAAAGAAGGTTGAGGTTTCAATAATTTGAATGCCCGCCATGGCTTTTATTCGGCGGAGTTTGCCTTCTGAAAAAGAAAGCCCGAGAGCCCTTGGATACCCATAAAAGGCCAATGCTTGGCCCACTTTGAGGTGCTGAATAGATTCAAGAGGCGCCGCCTTGACAGGAAGCCCAGGGACCTCCAAGACACAGACATCATGGATGATATCGACCTGTTGTCGGGTGGCTTTATAGGCTTCTCCCCCTCTAAAAACAGCCACCCGACCGCCGCTTCGTACCACATGACAGTTGGTGGCGACGCGATCCTTCGAGACGGCTACGCCGGACCCAAAATAGGAACGCCCATCGGGATGGATACCTCTAATCTGAACGACATGTGACGCGACCTTCATATCAGGGGCAAGCGCCCATAGCGGGGTCGACATCACCAGCCCTAGAAGCACGATAAAACATCGAACGATTGAATTCATCCGCTCTCTCCCATCACCTCCCCCTTGGAGGGGGTCTTTAAATTTGTCAGCATTATGGCGCAAGAGAACTCTCAAGATCGAGCCCTGGAATCCCTAGGGCCTGGATCATCTTCGCGTTCTCACCTTCTTCATAACGCGGCAAGGCACCCTCACGCTGCCAGAGACGAAAGGCCAACGCCGCAGACAGGACCCGAATGGGGTAATCTCTAGGAAGATGCTGCAAATAGGGCTGAATCGTATAAAAATCCCGCGCGCCGTATTGCGCCATGATCGATTGGAGCCCACCGTTTTTCGGGCCGATGTTATAGGCGAGGAGCCCAAGAAAGAGATCACCCTTCATCTGATCGAGGTATTGCCTGACGGTTGCCGCCTCCAGATATATTTTCTGGGTGGTCTCCATGGGGTCGGGGACTTTGACCTTCAGCTGTCGAGCCACCTCGGCGATCGCCGCCTTCGGCGTGGCGGTGATCTGAAAAAGACCACGGCCGCCATCGGCACTATCACGGGCTACAAAAGACGATTCGGTCGCACCAATCCCTACCAGGATCTCTGCATTAATGCCGTTCTGCCGCGCAGCCGTTGCAATGACTTGAAGAACCGGGGTTGATCGTTCTAGTATTTTTTTCATCTGTAACAGATCGGTCCGCCGATAGGCCGCATAGACCTGATGTCCAATATGATCGCGGCCGGCTTGTTCAACCCCACCCACCAAGGTTCTAAGGTGTTGAAGATCCTGTTGGTAACTCGGCCGCCCGGCATAGACCAGCGCACCCAGTAACATCAAAAACGCCCCGAAGGCCGCGCGCGAAGGACCCTTTAGGAGCAGGATCTGTCGGCAGTAAAGCCAGGCCCATAGGCTGATGGAACCTGCCATGGTGAGCAAAAGAACGGTGCCTGCAAAGGGCAGTAGACTCATGGTCAGATCACTGCCCCCAAACCAGTTGGCCGCCTGCCCCAAGATGGAAATGGTGGCAATCAGGCCTGCCGCGGCCAGCGAGAGATATTCTGCGGCCATAAAGGCCAGTCGCTGCCCATAGGGCTGTCTCGATGGCCCCCGCTTGAAGGCAGGCTGCCGTGCGGCTTTGGGCTTTGGGCGCGGCTTTCTTGGAACGATGGATGACTTTTTTGGATTCACGAAGCTTATGACAGAGGACATTCAGGGTGGCACCCGTTAAACAACAGGTTACTATGGAACACTTATGAAGCCGACTCCCATCAACGACAGAAGCTCCCTCCCATGGGAAAGGTGCGCGATGAGCTTCCTCTTTTTAGCTCTGGCGATAGCACCCGCTGTGGGTTACGAGGTCCAGTCCCTAAGCTTCGACTGGGCCATACAGCAAGGGCACCGCCTTGAATTCTATCGGCAAGATGACTTTGGTGCAGCCGGCGATGCCTGCAACGTCTGCCTGACCCCGCTCCATGTCAACTGTCCGACCTCCTGCTACCGGAACATTAAAAACGTGAGCTTTATTTGTTCAGCCTCGACCCGAGGGATCAGCCTAGGCCCTTACAACCGAACCGATCGCAACTTGATGATGAATGCCCTCTTCATGAACGAACAGGTCATCTTTGCGAATGCCTTTGAAGAAGAACCCATTGAGATCCCCAAGATCAGCTCCCAGTCAGGAGACAGCGACGATCAGTACGCCATCGACCTCGAGGGGCTTGAAGGGTTTAAGAATATCCTCGAGCGGGCGACGGCTCAGGAACTCAATCAGTTTTCGGTCAGGATCGGTACCGAGATTCTCACCGTGCCGCTGGAACCTAAAGCAAGAAGTGCTTTTTACTATTTCCTAAAACAATGCCCGGACGGCTAGGACCCGAGATCTTCATCCAAAGACAGGCTGAGACCTGAACGATTGCTCCGACGCTGAACCAGCCATTTGAGTCCAAAAGTAAGCATCAGAAAGAGGATGGTTGCCACGGCCAAGATGGTCGCCGTATGTCCAAGATCCATGGCCACCGTGCCAGCACCCACCAGACTCGCGGTGAGACCGAGCGGCAGAAAACCAATAAAGCTCCCCAGCCAAAAGTCACGGTGACTCACCGGACTCCATCCGAGGAGAATGTCATTGTAGAGTCCTGCCAGAGGCAACTGACGGACCATCAGCACGGAAAACCAACCCGATCCCATCGGAGCACTCAGGGACTTTAGTTTCGGGAAGCGCTCGAGCAGCGTTTCCGGCCGCGTTAGACGCGCGACGAGAAAAAGTCCGTAGGCCCCAACAAGGCTCCCAATCTGACTCCACAGAAATCCAAACTCAAAGCCGAAGAGCCAGCCTGCGATGATGCAGAAAATAAGTCGTGGCAACCCGAGTGTCGTGCCAAGGGCGGTCAACAGCATGAACACCAAAGGCGACCAGATGCCAAGCAGGTCAGAGGTCGAACGGAGAACGCTGCCGTAGATCATCCAATCCTTCCAGGGCAGTGTCAGCACCAAAGGACTCGCGATCAAAAGGAGCCCCAGTAAAAGGGCAAGAAGTTGTTTCATGAAGGGGGGCAATCGATCACCATCAATAAAACCGGATCAACCAGGATCGCGGCGGAACCAGGGAAGAAGATTAACAAAATCAGAGAGAACCTGCCCAGCCTTCTGTGGGGGAGCGCCAGCACGGATGGGCAGGTCCTTAAAAGAAGCACTATTTCTGGCCGCATTCGCCTCACCCCCTCCCTTTCAGGGTCGAGATCGACTATCTTAGGCGTATGCTGTCTATTTGAGACCTAACGATGCCCTTCTCCCCGGAAACTGAGGACCAACGGCCCCTGATCGATCCGGCGCTCATCCCGAGCAGTGAGCCTCTGGAAAGCCCGTTGCGGAGTGCCATAGGTCACCCCACCGATCATTTCGACCCGACGCGCTTTGGGGATTGGGAAAAGAAAGGGCGTTGCATCGATTTCTGATCAAAAGGATTCCCATGGCCAGACCCCCGCCACTATCGCCTCACCTTGAGATTTATAAACTGCCATTGACCGCGGTTCTCTCCTTCAGCCACCGCCTCACTGGCGTGATGCTGGTCCTCGGCCTCATGATGATCGCCCTGGTGCTCCTGCTGGCCGTGGGCTGGCCCCAGGGATTTACGAGCGTGCAGCAAGGGCTCATCAGCGCCCCCGGACAGATCCTCTTTTGGCTGTTCATCTATGCTCTCTTTTTTCATTTATGCCATGGTGTCCGGCACCTTCTTTGGGATAGCCTCCAGGGTTTTGAGGCCCACCGGCAACTCAATATCGGGGTCTTTCAAATCGGGGTTTCGATCTTTCTGACCTTCATCACCTACACCTTTGGGCAACCGGACATGGCGCCATGACCAAGGTTTCTAGCGTTAGACCCAGAACCTTATGGGCCCTGGAGCGGATCACGGCCCTTTGCCTGATTCCCCTTGGCCTGTGGTTCGCCCTCCATCTACCCAGGTTTCAATCACTCTCCCGCGAGGCCTTTGTCAGTTGGTGCAAAGAACCCCTCCATCTCGCGCTGCTGGCCGCTTTCCTGATCATTGCGAGCCTCCATGCAAGGCTTGGACTGGATACCATCATCGAGGATTACGTCAGCGATCAACGCCTCCGCCGGCATGCCCGCTGGCTTTCAGGTCTGCTGCTTAACGGCAGCCTGTCGATGGGCTTGCTGGCCCTTGGGGCTATGACACTCGGAGCGCCTTCCTGATGAGCGCCTATCCACTGATTGAACATACCTATGATGTGGTCGTCGTCGGCGCCGGTGGTGCAGGTCTTAGAGCCTCTCTAGGACTCGCTGAAGCGGGGCTTCGAACGGCCTGTATCAGCAAAGTCTTTCCGACCCGAAGTCATACCGTCGCGGCCCAGGGCGGCATCAGCGCAGCCCTTGGCAACATGGGCGAGGATGACTGGCGCTGGCACATGTACGACACGGTCAAGGGTTCCGACTGGCTAGGGGACCAGGACGCCATTGAATTCATGTGCCGCGAAGCGATACCGGCCATCATAGAACTCGAGCATTACGGGGTCCCCTTTTCAAGGACCCAGGATGGACGGATCTACCAACGCGCTTTTGGCGGGATGACCACCCACTTTGGCGAAGGTCAAGCCCAAAGAACCTGTGCTGCCGCAGATCAAACCGGACACGCCATCCTTCACACCCTTTACCAGCAATCCTTGAAGCTGCGCGTCGAATTCTTTGTCGAGTATGTCACCTTGGATCTGGTGATGGAGGACGGCCATTGTCGAGGGGTCATCGCCTGGCGTTTAGACGATGGATCACTCCACCTTTTTAAAGCCCATCAGGTGATTTTGGCGACCGGCGGATATGGCAGAGCCTTTCTGTCCTGCACCTCCGCGCATACGTGCACTGGGGACGGTAATGCCATGGTGCTGCGTGCTGGCCTCCCCCTGCAAGATATGGAATTTGTTCAATTTCATCCGACCGGGATCTATGGATCCGGCTGCCTGATCTCCGAGGGGGTTCGTGGCGAGGGCGGCTTCCTCACCAATCGCGAGGGCGAACGCTTCATGAGCCGCTATGCCCCCCATGCCAAGGACCTTGCCTCAAGGGATGTCGTGAGCCGGGCTATCACCATCGAGATTCAGGAGGGTCGCGGTTGTGGCCCAAATGGCGACTACGTCCACCTTAACCTGCAGCATGTTGATAGAGCGATTATTGATGAACGGCTCCCTGGAATTGCTGAAACCGCAAGAATCTTTGCTGGCGTTGACGTCCATCAGGAACCTATGCCGGTCCTCCCGACGGTTCATTACAATATGGGCGGGATTCCGACCAACCTCAAGACCGAAGTCCAAACCCTGCTGGCCGGTCAGGCAACCTCTGTTCCAGGGCTTATGGCTATTGGCGAGGCCGCCTGCGTCTCGGTCCATGGCGCCAATCGGCTAGGATCAAATTCCCTGCTCGATTTGATCGTTTTTGGTCGCGCCGCGGCCTTAAGAGCACGGGCAACGATCACCGATGGAACGGCTCATGCCCCCATACCTAAAGGCTTGACTGACCCCATCATGGCTCGATTGGACCGCTACCGATACGCGAAAGGATCAAGACCGACGGCGGACATTCGCCTTGCCATGCAACGGACCATGCAGCACCATGCCAGTGTCTTCCGCTCCGAAGTCTCCCTCACTGCCGGAATGACCCGCATCAAGGCTGTGGCGGAACAGCTTGAAGATATCAGAGTGACTGATCGCTCACTGATTTGGAATACCGATCTGGTGGAAACCCTGGAGCTTGATAATCTCATGGCCCAATCTGTCGTCACCATGGCCGCAGCCCTCCAGCGCACTGAAAGTCGGGGCGCCCACGCAAGAGATGACTATCCTGAACGTGACGACACCCATTGGCTCAAGCATTCTCTGGTGTTTTTAGACCCTGGCCAGGAGGTCCGTCATGACGCGCGACCGGTTCAATTACAGCCACTGTCGCTTGACGTGGCGGCCATCCCTCTCGCCAAACGCTGTTACTAAGGGATCAAGACCATGGTTCAGTTCACCTTACCAAAAGACTCTAAGGTCCTAAAAGGGATCCAGCACCCCCCGATCATTCAGAAAAAGGGGCTACGCCAGATTGACATTTATCGTTACGATCCTGATCAAACCAGCAATCCAAGGCTCGATCGATACCAGATTGATTCTGAGACCTTAGGCCCCATGGTGCTGGATGCCCTCCTCGGCATCAAGGATCAAATCGACAGCACACTGACGCTAAGGCGTTCCTGCCGGGAAGGCGTTTGTGGTTCTTGCGCGATGAATATTAATGGCCGCAACACCCTGGCCTGCACCGAACCGCTCGCCAAGCATCAGGGACCCCTCAAAATCTATCCCCTGCCGCACCTGAAGGTCATCAAGGATTTAGTCACCGATCTGTCTCAGATCTACCGCCAATACGCCTCCATTGAACCCTGGCTGAAACCCAAGGCAATCCCCGATGATGGTCGTGAGCAACCCCAGATGCATGATGATCGGCGACAGCTTGATGGGCTAGTCGAGTGCATTCTTTGTGCCTGCTGTTCAACCAGCTGCCCGAGTTATTGGTGGAACGGCGATCAGTACCTTGGCCCATTAGTGCTGCTTCAAGCCGAGCGCTGGCTGAAGGACAGCCGTGATGGCGCCACCCAGGAGAGACTCCATGCGCTCGACGATACCTTCAAACTCTACCGCTGCCATACCATCATGAACTGTACCGACAGCTGCCCTAAGGGCCTCAATCCGGCGCAGGCCATTGCGCGGATCAAGTCGGCGATGGTGACGACGAAAAAGGACCTTCGTTGAATGAAAAATCACTCCGCTGGGGTTGCCGGCGGGGTCTGCGGGAACTCGATACGCTGTTGCTTCGGTATCTCGATGAGCGCTATGGCGAGGCGGATGAGGGCGAGAAAAAAGCCTTTGAGGCACTTCTTGAATGGCCCGATGATCAGCTCTGGGAAGCCATTATCCTCCGTCTTCCTACCGAGAAACAGGTCCCTCCCCTGCTGCTGATAGCCCTTCGCCAGGACCACTCATTCAAACCACCTGAAATTTATCCTTCATCCCCCTCAAAAGGCTAAAGATGTCCTCTTCGGGAACCTCATCCCGGACCCCGAGCGAGGCCCTGATCAGAAGATCATCCGTTCTCAAAAAGGGATTGGTGGCGCACTCTAGAGAAAGCCTTGAGGGGACCGTCGGCAGATCGTGCCGGCGGGCTTCAATCACCGATTTCATTCGAATTTTCAGGGCTTCATTTGAAGGATCGACGCTGAGCGCAAAAGCGCCATTACTTTGGGTGTATTCATGAGCACAATACACATCAGTTTCTGGTGGGAGATCTTTGAGTTTTTTGAGACTCTGAAAAAGCGCCAGGGCACTGCCGCCTAAAAGGCGCCCACAGCCTAGGGCAAAAAGCGTGTCACCAACAAAAACGGCCGCATGCGCTTCAGACCAGAAGGCGATATGATGGCGGGTGTGCCCTGGAACCTCGAGCACCTTTAAGGTGGATGCCCCAAGCGTCACCAGATCGCCCTCTAAAACCGCACGATCAAGCCCCGGAATCGTTTCATCTGCAGCGGCCTTGCCGATAATCAAGCAGCCCGTCGCAGCCTTGAGGGCCACATTCGCGCCCACATGATCGCCGTGATAATGCGTATTGAGAATAAAGTTCAAGCGCAATCCGCGTTCTGACAACACGCTGAGGACAGGTTCTTTGACGGCAGGATCCACCACGGCCGTCGATCCTGTGGCCTGATCATGGAGAAGGTAGACGTAATTATCCCGAAGTACCGGGATTTGGATAATGTCGAGGGAAGATGGGGTCATCGCGTTCATTGGGCCTCGCCGTTGCTACCGAGAGTGGGTGTACACTCCCTCATGATGTAACACTCTGACTGATCGCTCAAATGAGGCACGGCGTCCATGATCTTCTGGCGAATCAAATCACTCAAAGATATCCTCGAAACAGCCGAAAGGAAATCTCTGCATCGGTCTTTGGGGGCCATTCAGCTGACCTTACTCGGGGTTGGCGCCATTATCGGGACGGGTATTTTTGTGCTGACCGCCGAAGCCGCTCAGAAGGCAGGGCCTGGAATGATGATTTCCTTTGTTCTTGCAGGATTTGTCTGTGCCGTTGCCGCCTTGTGTTACTCAGAGCTCTCGTCCATGGTCCCCGTTTCAGGATCAGCTTATACCTACACCTATGCCGTCCTCGGTGAACTGATAGCCTGGATGGTTGGCTGGGCATTGGTCCTTGAATACGCCGTGGCCTCCAGCGCGGTCGCTGTGGGATGGTCCGGCTATTTCGTAGGTCTTCTCCACAGCTCGTTCGGCATCGACGTCCCATCGGCCCTGGCCAACGGACCCTTTGCCGGTGGCCTTATTAACCTGCCCGCTGTCATCATCAGCCTCCTGGTCACCTGGCTATTGATTATTGGAACCCGAGAAAGTGCGACCATCAACGCCATTCTGGTCGCCGTCAAGATCACCGCTCTCACCGTCTTCATCGGCCTCGCCTGGCCCAGCGTCAAGCTAGAAAACTTCCACCCTTTTCTCCCCTTAGGATCGAATGGGGCTGTGGCGGCCGCAGCCTCTATCTTTTTTGCTTATGTGGGCTTTGATGCGGTGTCAACGGCGGCTGAGGAGACCCGTAATCCGCAGCGTAATGTGCCTATAGGATTGATTGCATCCCTCGGGATCTGCACCATTTTTTACCTTCTGGTCTCGGGGGGCGCCGTTGGTGCTATCGGCGCTCAACCCCTGTTCGATGCCCAAGGCCAGGGGTTGGATCCAGGCTCGAGTCAACTCGCCGCGCAATGCGAATCACTCCTCGCCATAGGCCAACAGCCATTGGTCTGCTCACGCGAGGCTCTGGCCCTGGTGATGCGGCAGATCGGCTATGATCATTTTGGGAACCTGATCGGTCTCGCCGCTTTTTTAGCGCTACCTTCGGTGATCCTGATGCTGCTGTTTGGACAGACGCGCATCTTTTTCGTGATGGCCCGCGACGGGCTTCTTCCAGAACGCTTGAGCACGGTTCATCCTCGCTATAAGACCCCCCACGTGGTCACCCTGATCACGGGCGTCGGGGTCACCCTATCCGCCGCCTTTTTCCCGGTCGGTCGACTCGCCGACGTGTCCAATTCAGGGACGCTGTTCGCTTTTTTTGTGGTCGCTCTGGCGGTCATGATTCTGCGCGTTAGAGAAAAGGATCGTCACCGCCCCTTCAGGACGCCCGTGATTTGGCTGGTAGGGCCCCTTGCCATGGTGGGCTGCGCGACGCTCTTCATGTTCCTTCCTTCAGAAGCTCAATTGGTTTTTCCCATCTGGGGATCCTTAGGGCTTTTACTCTATTATTTCTATGGATACCGTCACAGCCATCTAGCTCACGGCATTCCCGGTGAATCAGGTGGTGGAGACCTCCTCGTGGCGGGTCGCCCCCTGGCTAAAGGTCTTAAAGATCCTGGCGAAGAGGGCTGAGGTTTTTTAGAAGGCGCCAGAGAGCGTGGTTTATGCCGGGATAACACGATGGTAGAGGGGACTCACTTCATGCACGGCTTCAATCATCGCCCCAACATGCTCCGGATTGACGTCAGGCCATACCCCATGCCCCAAATTAAAGACATGGCCTGAACCATGACCAAAGCGATCAATGATCCTCAAGACCTCCTCCTTGAGGGCTGGAATCGGAGCATAAAGAGCTTGTGGGTCAAGGTTACCCTGGAGGGCGACCCGATCACCGACCTCTGAGCGAGCGGCCCTGATATCCGTCGTCCAATCAAGACCCAGGGCATCGTAACCCGTATCCGCCATCGCCGAGAGCCACTGCCCCCCCCCTTTGGTAAAGAGGATGGAAGGAATCACCCGTTCATCGACGGGGGCTCCAATCCCTTTGAGCGCGGCCTCGGCGTAGGGGAGTGAAAAAGTCTGGTACTGGGTCGGCGTCAAAATCCCGCCCCAAGTATCAAAAACCATAATCGCATCGACCCCGGCAGCGATCTGCGCCGCAAGGTACGCCGAGACGGCCTTCGAAAGGGTTGCCAGCAGCCGATGGAGGACCTCCGGTGCGTCGTACAGCATCGCTTTAATCTTCCGAAACTCCCGGCTACTGCGGCCTTCGACCATGTAAGTCGCCAGAGTCCAGGGACTCCCCGAAAAGCCGATCAAAGGCACCCGTCCATCTAATTCCCTCCGGATCAAGCGAACCGCATCGGGAACGTAACGCAGCGCTGTTTCAGGATCTGGAACACCCAGACGATCAACATCAGCTGGGGACATGATCGGCGATCGAAACTGGGGGCCTTCACCCTCGACGAATTCAAGACCCAGACCCATGGCATCTGGAATCGTCAGGATATCGGAAAAAAGAATCGCCGCATCCAGTCGGTAACGCGCCAGAGGCTGCAAGGTCACTTCGCAGGCCCATTCTGGTGTGGTACACAGATTCATAAAGCTGCCCGCCCGTTCCCGGACCGCCCGATATTCCGGAAGATAACGACCCGCCTGGCGCATCATCCAGACCGGCGTCCGCTCGATCGGCTGGCGCTTCAAAGCACGTAAAAAGACATCATTCTGAAGGGGGGCATTCATAGGGACACTGTTATTCCTTGTAGGGTGGATGACCTTGAGATCAAAGGGATCCCTGTGGTCTGTGCAAGGCGATAGCGGATACGAGGGTTTGCTTGATGAGGCCCCTTTCAACACTCATCGGCAAGTGCGCCTCACCGATTCGTTTGAGCAGAATGAGGCGCAACTGACCCTCGACGTTTTTCTTATCGACGGCCATGTGCTCGAGGAACTCTTCGGGACTTAAACCTTCAGGGACGGTGGTGGGAAGATTCGCCCTGATCAGGAGTCGCCTGATGCGATCGATATCGGCGACCTCAAGGTAACCGAGGCGAGATGAAAGATCCGCCGCCAAAAGTGTGCCTATGGCAACCGCCTCGCCATGCAGCACCGCCCCATAACCGAGACCGGTCTCAAGAGCATGACCGAAGGTATGTCCCAGATTCAAGGTCGCCCGCTCACCGGTTTCCCGTTCATCAAGAGCCACCACCATCGCTTTATTCTGGCAGGAACGTTCGACCGCCGTTGCAAGGGCTTCAGGATCCCGTGCCACGAGGGCCTCCATATGGGCTTCGAGCCATTCGAAAAATTCAAGGTCGCGGATGAGTCCATACTTAATCACCTCAGCAAGTCCCGCGGCAAGCTCCCGGTCATTAAGCGTTGACAGCGTGGTCATATCCGCAATCACCGCTTTTGGTTGATAAAAGGCACCCATCATATTTTTCCCAAGGGGATGATTGACGGCCGTTTTACCCCCTACTGACGAGTCGACTTGCGATAAGAGGGTCGTGGGCATCTGCACAAAGGGGATGCCCCGTTGGTAGCAGGCGGCGGCAAAGCCCGCGAGATCGCCAATCACCCCGCCACCGAGTGCAATGAGATGTGCCGTCCGACTGAATTTTTGCTGGAGCAACCGATCAAAGACGGTCATCGCAGAATCCATCGTTTTAAAGGCCTCACCATCCGGCAGAATGATCACTTCAAGCTGACGATCCTCATAATGTGCGCTCACCTTGGCTAAATAGAGAGGCGCCACCACTTCATTGGTAACGATCATCACTTGCCGGGAAGCAATATGACGGGTCATCAGCGCATGATCATCGAAAAGATGCTGGCCAATCGCAATCGGATAACGGCGATCAGCTAATTCAACCATCAGGTTTCTCATCACTTTGACCTCAACGCGTTGCAATGAGCCTTTTCATGGGCCTTTAATATCTGCCGCACCACACTCCGGCTGGAAGATTGACCGGTATCGACCACCAAATCCGCCAATTTGCGGTAGATTGGTTCTCGTTCTTCAAAGAGGTCTTGAAGCCGCCGCTTCGGGTCCACGGTCTGCAGCAGCGGCCGATTGGTATCTTTATGGGTCCGCTCTAATTGCTTCTCGACGGGGCAATGAAGGTAGACGACGTAGCCCCGATCCATTAAGAATTGCCGGTTAGTTTCAAGAAGAACAGCGCCACCACCGGTGGCCAGAATGATCTGAGGCTGACGGGTCAAGAGATCGATAACCTCCATCTCCCGCTTTCTGAACCCAGATTCGCCTTCGTACTCGAAGATCATCGGGATCGTCACGCCGGTTTTGCGCTCGATTTCCTTATCGCTGTCGAGAAACTGGGTTTCAAAGGCCTTGGCCAGCAGCCGGCCGATGGTACTTTTCCCAGCCCCCATGGGGCCTATTAGGAAAATACTGGAAGAAAGACTCATGCCTTAATGCAGGTTAAATCCCGATATTAACATGACGACGATCCAAGACTTGAGCAACTTGGAATCCGGCCTTGTCATCTCGCCTTGGATCGCCAAGATCCCAGGCGACATGACCTTCCCTAAAGGGGGGACCTGGGGGTTTCGGTTCTCGCTTCACAGAAATCTTTCGGCGAAGGCGCCAAAGCGCCTTACCTTAAGGGGTCTCCCTCTTGACGAGCCTTGGGAAACGCTCTCTCACCCCGCCCCTTCGGTTAAAGAGAAGGTCAGGACAACATGCCTTGGCCGCATGGATGTCTCGGTCATGGTGTGACCCACAGGGGGGCACGTCCATTTCTTGACGGAGAGCGGCATCTCCCAAACCCGATGGCCGCAATGGCTTTTGGCCTTTCGGGTCGGCGCAAAGGGGTCGGCGTCTATCCATCCACTGCTTCAACGTCCACCCTCTGCATAGAAACCAGGATGATCGTGGGATGACCCACACCCTCTGTCTAATGAAGGGAAACGCCCCAACCTGCCTCTACCCCCCTTCTAGAATCGGGTCGCCGCTCGAACGGTGCTTGACTTAGCCGGTTTTTTCTATCCGACATGGCCTGATCGGCGATTAAAAAAAACCGGGGTGAACCCCGGTTTTTTTAGATCTACAGGGCGAACCCTTAATTGCGTGTGGCTTTGCCTTATTGAGGCGCCGCCGCTGGGGCTTCTTGTGGCGCAGGGGCTGCTGGTGCTACCTCAGGCGCGGGTGCCGCTTCAGTCTTTGGAAGTTCCTTTCGGTCAATCTTCGCCTTGGCCTGAAGACCGGTGATGTAATCCTGCAGCTTCTTGGTCTGCACCATGTTGCGGATTTGATCCTTCACTGAATCAAAGGGCGGCGGCGCCTGTTCGCGCGATTCTTCACGCACGATCACGTGCCAACCAAACTGACTCTGGACTGGATTCTGGGTGGTTTCACCATCCTTCAGTGCGATAACGGCATCTGAGAAAGGCTGCACCATTTGCTGTGGATTAAACCAACCCAGTTCACCGCCTTTATCTTTAGAACCTGGATCCTTGGAGAGCTTTTTCGCCAGTCCTTCGAACTTTTCGCCCTTCGAAAGCTTTGCGATGACATCCTTCGCGGCTGCTTCGGTTTCTACCAAAATATGCTTGGCGCGATATTCCGCATTCTTCATCGGCCCAATGCGGTCCTCATATTCTTTTTTGAGATCTTCATCGGTGACCTTAACGGTTTCGATGAAGCGCTCTGCAGCAGCCTGCGACATCAGCATACGCTGCGCGTTTTCAAGCTTCGCCGCAAACTTTGGGTCCTTGGCGGCATCTGAACTCCCAAGATCCTGACTGAGGAGTTCGCGCTTGATGAGCTCTTCAACAATCTTGTCATCCGGAATCTTGTTGGCACCTCGCCGTTCATTCACTTCATCGGCGAGAATATCAAAGGCGCTCTTGCTGATGGGCTTGCCATTCACCGTCGCCACCACTTCCCCTGTGGCGACCACTTGTGAGCCTGTTGAAGGTGATTTATCGCAGCCTGCTGCCAATAGAGCGAGCGCACCTGCTAAGACCAGGACGTTTTTATTCATTCGTCAATACCTATGGTTTAAAGAAAAAAAGAACTATGGACATCGCGATCACGATGCTTCGGAAGGGGCGCTCGCCTTGATCACCAAGGCGTGAATATCAGTCCGCATCAGATCCCCGAGAGCCTTGTAGACCAACTGATGGCGCTGAACCAGCGTCTTTCCCTGAAAGGCTTCCGCAACGATGATAGCAGTGAAATGGCCGCCGCCGCTTTGGATAGCACCCGCGTGCCCCGCGTGCGCGTGACTGTCATCAATGATCTCAAGATGCACGGGATGGAGCGCATCATGGAGACGTGTTTTGATCGTTTCAATACGTTGATTCATGCGGGTAGGACCTTCTTAAAGGGATTAATACGAACTTCGGCGAAGACACCCGCTTGCTGATAGGGATCCGCGGCTATGAAGGCCTTGGCCTCACTAAGACTATCAAACTCTGCAACGATGAGGGTTCCCTTAAAGCCAAGATCCCCAGGATCCTCTGTTTCAGCAGCAGGGAAAGGGCCAGCGAGGATCAAACGCCCAGCCTCCTGAAGCGTCCTGAGCCTTGCTAAATGGGCCGGCCGGTTTTCAAGCCGAAGCGCCAGCGTTCCGGGATGATCTTCGGCCATGATGGCAAACAACATCCTCAATCCTCTTTGATGGGCGCTGTCGCCGGGGCAAGGTGTCGGGCCAAAAAGACCGATTGCAAAAGGACAAAGGCAATCGTCAAGCCGAGCATCCCAAAGAGCTTGAAATTGACCCATACGCTTTCTTCATAGTTGAAAGCCACGTAGAGATTGATCGCGCCAATCACCACGAAATAGACTGTCCAAGCAAGATTAAGCCGGCGCCAAATCGCTGATGGCAATTCAATCTGGGAACCCATCATCCGCTGAATAATGGGTTCTCGGCCGATCCACTGGCTGCCCAGGAAAACGACAGCAAACAACCAATTGAGAACGGTTGGCTTCCATTTGATGAAATTTGGATCTTTAAGAAACCAGGTCGCACCGCCAAAGACGACGATGAGGACGAGCGATACGAGGTGCATCGTTTCAACCTTTCGGGTCCTGAACCAGGTGTAGCCGACCTGAATGACCGCGCCCACCATGGCCGCCAGCGTGGCCATGTAGATATCACCGAGTTTATACGCCGCAAAAAAAAGAACGATCGGAAAAAAATCGACCAGGATTTTCATAGGTTCGAGTGGGCCCTAGGGCGTTATGAAATAAGGTGCGTTAAAAAAAGAGGTAGTGACTGTCTATCGGTTCGATAAGATCCATCTGAACGGCACTTCAGCCAAGAAGACAGACATCCAATTTGTGGCATGATTATAGCCCAGATGCCGACCTGATTCGGCAACTCCTTTTTATAAGGGCTGATTATCCGCCCGCCACCACCCAAGAGAGCAGCCTCTTCCATGGATCTTCAAACCACCACTGAACTCGAAGCGGCCACCTTCAGGCGCCTGGTCAGCCACCTTCAAAGTCATCCTGAAGCGCAGAACATTGAATTGATGCTGCTGGCCGATTTTTGTCGCAACTGCCTCGCTAAATGGTACAGCGCTGAAGCCAACGAACGAGGGATAAATATCGATTACCCCGAAGCTCAGTCGCTCATTTACGGGATGCCCTACCCTGAATGGAAGGAGCGCTTCCAAACGGAAGCAAGCCCAGAGCAACTTGAGCGCATGCAACAACGCCAGCGCGAGCAACAGCAAGCCGCCCAGCAATAAGCACCCTTAGACGTCCATGAATATTAACCAGAGGACTTCGGCAGGCCGCCTCCAAGGCCCTGTCATGATCGACATTGAAGGCCTTAGCATCACCCAAGATGAACACCTAAGACTTGAACATCCCGCAACCGGCGGCGTCATCCTCTTTGGGAGAAATTATGCGTCCCCATCCCAAATTCGGGCACTCATCGCCTCCATTCGGGCCATCCGACCTTCCCTCCTGATGGCTGTCGATCATGAAGGGGGCCGCGTTCAACGGTTTCGTGACGGCTTTACGACACTGCCGGCAGCGGCGAATTATGAACGTCTTGATGATCTTCAGCTGGTGGAGGATGCGGGATGGGTCATGGCATCCGAATGCCTTGCGGTTGGGATCGATTTTAGCTTTGCACCGGTCCTTGACGTTGAATCAGGGATCAGCCAAGTGATTGGCGACCGGGCTTTCGGCCGCGATCCGGCCACCGTATCCCGCTTGGCGGGGGCCTTTGTCCGAGGGATGCGGGATGCCGGTATGGCCGCTGTCGGCAAACATTTCCCAGGCCACGGCGGGGTGATCGAAGATTCCCACCTCGCCTTGCCTGTCGATCATCGGACCCTCAACGAGCTGGAGGACTGGGATCTTCTCCCCTTTGCCGACTTGATCACTGCCGGTATCGAAGGCATCATGCCGGCCCATGTCATTTATGATGCTGTAGATGCCCAACCGGCCGGCTTCTCCTCCTATTGGATTCAAACAGTCCTTAGAGGACAGCTCGGATTTAAGGGGGCCATTTTCAGCGATGATCTCTCCATGGAAGGGGCCGCTTTTGCCGGTGGCCCGATCGATCGCGCCATGCTGGCCCTTGAAGCGGGCTGCGACATGGTCCTCGTCTGCAATGCCCCTCGGAGTGCCGAAGCGGTTTTGGAGGCCTTAGGCAGCCCCTCACCAGACGATTTGAAAGGGGGGCGGCTTGACCGGCTGCGCGGCCATCGATCGAGGGTTCCAGAGGACCTCTTTAACCATCCCCGTTGGCAATCTACAGTGCAGCGACTTCAATCCCTGAGCGACCATTGAATCATGACCCTACTCGAAGAAATACGACGCGTTGCGGATGAAGCGACCTGCCTTTACACGCACGCTGAGGTCCATGAGGCCATTAAAGCGATGGCTGCGAGGATAACGATAGAACTTCAAGATGCGCACCCTATCATCCTGACCGTCCTCAATGGGGGTATTTTTTTCGCCGGGGAGCTCCTCCTTCATCTTCCTTTCCCCCTCGAGGTGGATTCGCTAAAGGCCGGGCGCTATCAGGGGGCCACCGCCGGAACCACGATGACCTGGACCTTGCGCCCGAGCCTTTCACTCAAAGACCGAACCGTCTTGGTGGTTGATGACATCCTCGATGAAGGCATCACCCTCAGCGAGATCATAAGATTCTGCGAGCAAGAGGGTGCCAAGGACATTTACTCAGCCGTCCTTGTCGATAAAATGATCGGCAAAGAAAAGCCCGCCACGGCCAATTTTGTAGGGCTTGTCACAGAGAATCACTATCTCTTCGGGTATGGTCTCGATTATAAGAACCACCTCCGTAACTGGCCCGGTGTCTATGCCTGCCAGACGGTTTATTAATACCTGAAGCTTGGATCACCTTATCATGACATCACGCACAGCCATCCTCGGTGGGACCGGTCTTACCCATCCCGAACATTTCGAGATCGAACGCCGCGACGGGGTTGAAACCCCTTTTGGAAAACCCTCCGCAGACCTTCTCTACGGCACTCTATTTGGCCAATCCGTCGTCTTTCTGGCACGTCATGGCAACCCGCATGTCATCCCGCCCCACCGGATCAACTACCGGGCCAATCTCTGGGCGCTCAAGGAGGCCGGCGTCGAGCGTGTCCTCGCTATTGCCGCGGTCGGGGGTATCACTCAGGCTATGGGCCCTTCGGTCATTGCGATTCCAGAGCAATTGATCGACTATACCTATGGCCGTGATCATACTTATTTCGAAGAGGATCTCGACCATGTCACCCATATTGATTTCACCGAGCCTTATACGCCTGCCCTTCGTCAGTCGCTGATCGATGCCGCCGAACGCGGCGGTATCGCCATCGTGGACCGTGGCGTTTATGGCTGCACCCAAGGACCTCGACTTGAAACCCCCGCCGAAATCCTCAAGATGGAACGGGATGGTTGTGACCTCGTTGGGATGACCGGGATGCCTGAAGCGTCGTTGGCCCGTGAAATTGAACTCGATTATGCCGTCTGTGCCGTCGTCGCTAACTGGGCCGCTGGCAAGCAGCCGGGCGCCATCACCATGGCGGAGATTGAGGACAATCTAAAGTTGGGCATGGCACACCTCGGGCAACTGCTTCAGCACTGGCAACCGGGGACTTGAAACCATCGGTCAGCCAAAGGGCACGCCAAAGATCCAGCCCTCCTTCACAGCGAGATCTCTGATCAAGAGGTCTTGGGGCGGACCCCATAAGGCTTCGAGTTGCCCGGTTCGGTCCAAAGTCTCCAGCATCCGCGAGATAGCGTAGGCGTCTTTTTGATCTGGGCTTCCAACGATCTCCCCCTGTACCCTCTTCCACAAAGAGGGATAGGCTTCAAGCAACACAGAAACCCCTTCAGGGACTTCAAATCCATCCATCGGCCAGACATGGACGCGGCGTCCTAGACGCTGGCGAATGTGATGAAGCCACGGCAGTCCGGCGTGGGTTGATTTGGCGACCGATCCTTGAACATCGAAGTGAAAAATCGATTTGGCACCGGCCACGATTTCAGTCTGGCGCCGCCAGCGCGATGACCCGAGCCTTATATTCTGAGGCCTTTGAGATTCGACCGACACGCCCTCAAGATGGCAGGGCCAGGCCTTTACAAAATCATCCAGCCATTCATCCCAACCAACCCCCAAGGAATAGGCCTCAAGATAGGCCATAGGAAATGAAAAGCCGTGGTCAATGCCCACCAACGTCGGCCCGCCATTGGAGAGGATCTCGATCAGCCAATAGGCCAGACTCCGACGGGACCAGTGCTGCGGGCTGCCCGCCTTAGGGCGTTGCTCCACGGGCACCTCGTCGGGCTTCGCTGAGAAGGCCCGAAGACCTCGAAGCCCTTTATCGGGGAGCCCGGCGCCCGAATAATCGATGCCAATATACCTATTGAAATGGGCCACTGCGCACCGGTTTTTAAAAGTCGGTTCGTTCCTGAGGGGTCCAGATCAACTGATCTTCGGCAATCCCCAAACGCCTGACACGGCTTAAGAGCTCCGCTTTAAGGGCCGGAGAAAGGTGACGATCTCGAAGAAGAATCCAAAAGTAATCCCGATCTGGCCCCATCACTAAGGACCAACGATAGTCCTTCTGATCCAAGGCTACCACGTGGTATCCCCCATAAAAAGGGCCAAAGAAACTGACCTTCAAGGAGGCTACTGTTTTATCCCCAAGGAAAAAGGCATGACCAACGGCCTCCTGCCACGCGTTAGATTCAGGGTTAAACCCACGATTAATGACTGTGATACTGCCGTCTCCATCGTCTTTATAAGTGGCACTGATGTCGGTCAGCCCTCGCTCAAAGCGATGATCGAGACGGGCGATTTCATACCAGACCCCGGTGTAGCGGCTCACCTCAAAGGGGGTCACCGCGCTGACCCCTTGGGGGGGACCCATGGAGCATCCGGCCAACGAGGCCGTCAGAATGAGCCACAGGGGCCAAGGGTGAGGCGGGCACGTGGTCACAACCGCCTCTTGGGACAATAGATTGAATGGCCACATAGGGATGCCTCAGGTTCACTCAAAAAGAGCGATTAAACCATGTCGATCGATGGCGGGACAAACCCTCGACTTGAAGGCTAAAACTGCACTATGGCATCATGTTAGGTCTTCGTGCCAAGGCCAAAGTGGTTCACCCCTGAAGGCCCCAGCAAAGACAACCCTCACTCTCACCGAATCCCAAGGACACTCTGATGCCAGGTCGCAATCATCTCTATATTCCAGGCCCTACTAATATTCCAGACGTGGTCCTGAGTGCCATGCATGTGCCTTCCGAGGACCATCGCTCACCCAATTTCCCGAAACTGGTCACCCCACTGCTTGAAGACCTTAAAAAAATCTTCCTGACCGACAAGGGGCAGTGCTTCATTTTTCCTGCGACCGGAACCGCCGGCTGGGAGATTGCGCTCACCAACACGCTGTCACCCGGCGATAAGGTCTTGGCTTACCGCTTCGGCCAGTTCACCCACCTTTGGATCGACCTCGCTAAGCGTCTCGGCATGGATGTCGAATTTCATGAGATCCCCTGGGGTGAAGGGGTTCCCCTCGATCATCTGGAAGATCGCCTCAAAGCGGATCAAACCCATGACATCAAAGCCGTCCTCATATGCCACAACGAGACCGCAACGGGCGTCACCAGCAACCTCTTAGGCGTTCGCAAGGCGCTCGATGCGAGTCACCACCCGGCTCTCTTCTTTGTCGACGGCGTCAGTTCGATCGGTTCGCTCGAATTTCGTTTCGATGAGTGGGGCATCGACGTGGCCTTGGCAGGGACACAGAAAGGCTTCATGCTTCCTGCTGGCCTTGCCCTGCTGGCCTTCAGCCAGAAGGCCCTCGCTGCCCGTGAACATGCGACCTGTCCCCGAGCTTTCCTCGATATTCATGACCACATGGTGCATAACCCCGGTGGCTATTTTCCTTACACCCCGTCCATTCCGCTTCTTTATGGACTCAAGAAAGCTATCGAGCTGATGTTAGAGGAAGGGATGGAGACTATTTACGCGCGCCATGCCCGACTGGCCGAAGGGGTTCGTCAGGCGGTGGCCGCCTGGGGCCTTCAAACCTGCTCCAAAGGCCCACAGTGGCACTCCAACAGTGTGACCGCCATCTTGGTTCCGGAAGGTTTTGATGCACGTGATGTGATGCATTACGCCTACCATCGCTATAACCTGTCCTTGGGCGCGGGGCTTTCTGAAGTCCTCGGCAAAGTCTTCCGCATCGGCCACCTGGGCGATCTGAATGAATTGATGTTGTCGAGTGCCATCGTCGGATCAGAAATGGCCATGCGCGATGCCGGCATCGAGGTGACCCCTGGCAGTGGTATCGCCGCGGCTTCTGAGTACTGGCGAAAAACAGCGGCCCCACTCGCCCCCCGCGGCTGAGTGTTCTTCAAGGCGTCTTCTTCATCAGAAGACGCCTTGTGGTTCCTTTGATCCCCTTATTGTTTCATGGCGCGCGGAGGTTCTGGTGACCAAACCCAAGGTGTTCTTGACGCGGCGTTGGCCTTTAGCCTGTGAAAAAAGGCTTCTGGACCATTTTGATGTCACTTTGAACGAGGATAATCACCCGTTGACGCCCGCCGAACTCAAGGCGGCGCTGCGCGACTATGATGCCGTGCTGCCCACCGTCTCTGACGCCCTGCCTCAAGAAGTTCTTTCCGTAGAGCCTCTTCGCTGCCGAATGCTGGGAAATTTTGGCGTCGGCTTCAACCATATCGACATCGAGACCGCGAAAGCGCGCGCCATTACCGTCACCAATACCCCCGATGTCCTGACCGAATGTACAGCCGATATAGCCATGCTTCTGCTCCTCATGGCCGCCCGTCGAGCGAGCGAGGGGGAACGATTGGTGCGTTCGGGGCAATGGGCCGGATGGCACCCCAATCATCTTCTGGGTACTCAGGTCACCGGGAAGACCCTAGGGCTCGTCGGATTCGGTCGAATAGCAAAAGCCATGGCGACCAAAGCCCATTTTGGGTTCGGCATGCCTATCCTGGTGTATGCACCACGCCCCGTGCCCATCGCTGATCTTGAGCGCTTCGGCGCCCGTCAAATGGAGAGCCTCGAAGCACTCCTTGAATCCTCGGATATCGTCAGTCTCCATTGCCCTGGCAGCGCTGCGAATCGTCATCTGATCAATGCAGAACGACTGGCCATGATGAAGCCTGAGGCTATCTTGATCAACACCGCACGGGGTGACCTTATCGATAGTCAGGCTTTGATTGAGGCACTTCGGCATCGTCATCTGGCGGCTGCGGGCCTTGATGTCTATGAGGGTGAGCCACGACTTGATCCTGACTTTCTAACCCTCGACAACGTCGCCCTCCTCCCCCATCTCGGCAGCGCGACCCTGGAAACACGGACCGCGATGGGGATGAAGGTGATTGACAACCTTGAAGCGTTTTTCAAAGGGGCAATCCCGACTAACCGAGTGGCCTAGATCAACATGACAACGCCTGATGAGAGGCATAGTCAGCGCATAAGCTCACCCTTTGAAGCCCGCTGGGAGAAGATTCGGGAGCCTTTCACGCTCGCGATGACCCCCCACCGGCTGTCCTCGGATGCCCTCTTTAATCTCGGCGCAACGGCCATCGGCCTTGCCACCTGGCTTCAACAAAAAACCACTAAAACCCCCTTTTTCTTAGGGCTCAATGGTCCCCAAGGATCCGGTAAAACGACGCTTGCCGCGGCGCTGTCATGGGTCCTTGAACACCAAGATGGGCGCCGCTGCGCCGTCCTTTCTCTCGATGATCTTTATAAGACACGCGCCGAAAGAGCGGTTATGGCGGCAACTATCCACCCTCTTTTGATCACCAGGGGGGTTCCCGGCACCCACGATGTCCACCTTGGCCTTCGCGTGTTTGATCAACTGATGGCTGCAACAGCTCACAGCGAAACCCCTTTGCCACAGTTCGACAAGCACCGAGATGATCGCTCACCAGCCAAGGATTGGCCGCGCTTTAAAGGGAGGCCCGATATCGTTATTTTCGAAGGCTGGTTCGTGGGCGCCTATCCTCAAAACCTATCGGCATTGGATTCACCGGTCAATGACCTTGAAGCCCTGGAGGATTCAAAAGGCGATTGGCGCCGTTATGCGAATGACGCCTTGGCAAGGGACTACCCGCCCCTTTTTGAGCGCCTTAACGCTCTCATTGTTCTTGTTATTCCGGCCTTCGACAAGGTGTTCGAATGGCGCTTATTGCAGGAACAAAAACTCAAGGACATGGCACTTCAAGACCCAAGGGGTGTCATGGATGTAGGGGCCATGAACCGGTTCATTCAGCATTTCGAACGACTCACCCGCCATACCCAGCGGACCCTTAAAGAATCCGCTGACATCATTCTCGAGCTGGATACCCAGCACAGAATCACCCAGACATCGCTCAACCGCCTCAACGAAGGCAATCCCTCCCGATAAGCCCTCTAAGTCTTGATGCCCGTCCCCCGCCGCAAGAGCCAATAGGCCCAGACCGCAAGGAAGACGACAACCCCTGCAATCACCGCCAGGGCTTCAAGAACGGGGATATCGGAGACCCCAATGAAGCCGTAGCGAAAGGCGTTCACCATATAGAGCACAGGATTACCAAGAGACACTTTTTGCCAGAACGGCGGCAACAGGTTAATTGAATAAAACACCCCGCCCAAATAAACGAGGGGGGTCAAAACGAAGTTGGGAACAATGGAAATAGCATCAAAACTGTTGGCGTAAACGGCATTGATAAAGCCCGCCAGTGCAAACAGCCCGGCAGTTAAGGTAAAGACGCTGACAATCACCCAAGGATAGAGAAAACTGAGATCGGAGAAGAGCATACCGATCCCGGTCACCAGAGCCCCGACCGCAAGCCCCCTAAAAATACCGCCACCCACATAGCCTAAAAGGATCACTGAGGGGGGAACCGGCGCGGTGATCAGCTCCTCAATGTTTCTTTGAAATTTGGCGGAGTAAAAGGAAGCGACGACGTTGCTGTAGGCGTTAGTGATCACCGACATCAGGGCGACGCCCGGCACAATGTAATCCATATAGGATATGCCATCCATAGGACCAATTCGGCTCCCGATAAGATTGCCGAAGATCAGAAAATAGAGCGAGGTCGTCACCGCTGCCGGTAGGACGGTTTGCGGCCATATCCTCATGAAACGAAAAATTTCTTTGCTGAGGATGGTGTTAAAAGCGATCAGATGGCTTCTAGTGTACATACAAGGGTTTAGTAAAAAATACTCAGTAGCGTGGAATCATAAACTTTTGGCCATCGAGTTCTGCCACAAGATGCTCGGCTTCAATTTCGATCAGCAATAGACCGCCTGGAAGAAGATCCCCCACCTTAAGTTTTTTCAAATTGATGATAACGAAACGCTCCTCGGGACGTTCAGCATAAGCGAACATCGTAATCCTAAAGTCTGGGACTCGACTTTGAAAGTCAGCGGGTAAGTCACGAAGTGCCGGTGTACCAGGGCGTCGTCCCGGATGCGGTCGTGGAAGGCCGCTCTCTTGCTGCTCGTTGAAAGGGGCAGGCACTCCGGTCTCATTTTCGAGTTCACGGTCGATCTCCTCTTCATCCAACGGGGGGCGGCCTGGGGACCTCCCGATCGGAGGTGACAAGGGGATTGGGGCTCTCATGGCCTGGGGCGGCTCGCTCATAGGGGGCGCTGGAGGTGTCAACACAGAGGGTGAAATCGGCGGAGGAAGGTTGGGTTGCACCTCAAGGGGTAAAGGCGCTTTCACCGTGACCTCTCTTGAAGGGGGCTGGTCGCCTTTGAGTGCCGCCGTCGACTCGGCCATGGTCGATGCCGGCAGAGAATGCTGCGCCCCGCCATCGATATTTTCGCCTGTCTTCTTTCCCTCACGATAAAGCCAAATTCCAAGGCCTGTGACATTCGACAACAGGAGGAAACCCACCAGCCAATAGACCCAACGAGGGGTCTTCGGGGGCGATTCTTGCGCAAGGCTTGGAAGACCTGGCACCTTGCCGGCTTGACGATCTCTTTCTGATTTTCGAAGGGCATCAAGGATAAAGGACACCGGATTAGCCTCCCTGCGCCTTCGGATAGGTTGGAATCAACCTTGGAACGTCCGCATCGTAGCCATGACCTTCTATGCCCATCAGCGTCAGAACGCCAATAATCCCATCAGGCCGAAGCTCAAGTTCACGTTGGAAGGCCTTGACCTTCTGGACCAGGTCCTCGTCATAGATCACCGCGTGATCTGGGCTACCGATCACCCCTAACTGCTGCCGAATCCAAAGCACTAAAGGACTCGACATCATAGGTTTCAAAGACGCGAAGGCCTTCACCGGGGGTTTCCAAACCACCGTGGCACGCCCAGTCCAACGTGAGAGAACTGGAGCGACATGAAACGTTTTTGTCCCTTGGCCATCGCTGAAGACCGGCTGGCCATCGCTGACCCCTGAAAGGACGACAAACCGTCGGCTTCCATCGGCTTGAGTAAATTCGAGAGCGGCGGGAAGATTCAATTGCAAAAGCTGCTGCCAGGCGATCTGTAGCGGCTGACACCGAAGCTCAAGGGACTTGAGCGACGCGCAAGGATCTGAGGACGCCGCAGGCAGCGTGAAATGCCATGCCATGAGAAGACTCATGAGCGCCTCATGACGCCCCTGACCCGCCGTTGCCATCCAGTCGGCGAACTCATCGCCCTCAACGAATGGAGGATCTCCCGAAGCATCAGGCGCAGCTGTTCCCCCTGCAGGTCCTTCCTCCTGAAGTTGTGACGGTGACCTTGGCGGTTCAACGTTGCCTTTCATCGTCACGGGATACTCCTTCAGGAGACCCTTTAGCTTCTCGAAGAAGATCCCCTGAGGCTCCCTAGCGACAACAATCAAAAGTCCAAAGAGGGCGATCAACACCATCGCGACAAATACCTTAGGCCAACGCTTTTGGGCGCGCACCCCCTTCCCGAGAAGCTCATAGCCTGCCCGTTTGGCTACGGCGCCATCCACCCGGTGGCGCCCCAATGCGTAAGCACCCAGGAGTGAACGATCCGCGATCAGATTAATAAGCCTTGGGATACCCTTTGATCTTCGATAGATGGCCTTGACCGCCGCGCCTAAGAATATGGGGTCTTGAACCCCGCCCACCCGAAGACGATGCACGAGATAATCTCTGGTTTCTTCAAACGACAACGGCAAGAGATGGAATCGAGCGGTGATTCGCTGCGATAACTGCCTCAGGTTTGGCCGATCCAGCACCTGATTTAATTCCGGTTGGCCCACCAGAATGATCTGCAGCAGTTTAGCTTGATCGGTTTCAAGATTCGTCAGAAGGCGGATCTGCTCGAGGACATCAAAGCGAAGATTCTGCGCCTCGTCAATAAGAACGATGATGCGTCGCCCTGCGGCATGGGCATCCAATAGATAGCGATTGAGAGCATCGATCAGCTGTTTAAGGCTAGCCTTAGGCCCTTGATAGGCAATATGTAATTCATCACAGATGCCCGCCAGGAGCTCTCTAGAATTGAGCCTTGGATTAAAGATTAGGGCGAGTTCGACGTCTTCTGGCAATTGATCGAGGAGCGCACGGCACAGCGTAGTCTTACCCATACCGACCTCGCCACTTAAGACGACAAAGCCACCACCCACACTAATCCCATAAAGAAGATGGGCCAGCGCTTCCCGGTGCTTGGGGCTGAGATAAAGGTACCTTGGATTCGGCGCGATCGAAAAAGGCGGCTCTCTCAGGGCAAAGTGGTGCGTGTACATACTAGGCGACTGCCCTCACCCATCCCTCGGAAGATCCTCTCCTTAGCACCCATCTTACAGCGTGATAGGGAATGATCAGATCGACTGAAACCAACGACTTAGTGCTTATGGCCACACATCGAAGATCCGCAACCGCCTCCAGTCATGGCGGGAGGAGACTCCGAGGCCATCGACTTCATAGACGAGGTCTTGCCATGGACGGCGGGTGCTGATACGAGCTTTAAAACCTTGAGGCTTCCGCAGGAGGGACAGGCCGGTGCAGGCTCACTCATTTTGTGCAAGACAGTATAGCGATCGTCGCAGGCGCTGCATTGGTAATCGTAGGTGGGCATAAGGGTTGTCGTTCGAGAAGGTTAAAACGTTTGGGGTGAGGATCAGAACGGTTTGACGGTCGCCAAGAGAACCATGGCAATCAGAAAAAGAACCGGAACTTCATTCATCCAGCGGAAGTAGACGTGGCTTCTAAGGTTTCGGTCATGCTTGAAATCCATGAGCCAGAACCCGCATTGAACGTGATAAAGGACCAGAAGGCACAAGAGGGTCAATTTAGCGTGCATCCAACCCGCCCCACCATAAAGCTCCCACGCATATTGCACCAGCATGGTCACCCCAAAGATCAGGGTTAACAGCATCCCCGGGGTCATGATGCCCCAGTAAAGTTTCCGCTCCATGATCTTGAACCGTTCACGGCTGATGGCGTCTGCGGCCATCGCATGATAAACAAAGAGTCTTGGCAGGTAAAAAAGGCCTGCGAACCAGGTGACCATGAAGATCAGATGGAATGCCTTGAGCCACATCATCAGGAGATCCTCACGCGGTTAAACGACCTTTATCAACATAGAAAAAACCGGACCCATAGCGGGTCCGGGTCCAACAAGCGCGATTCAGTGCTTAGTCTTCAAGTTGCTGAATGCCGTCGAGGAACCACGTTGGCTGCCGGCTCGCCCGGGTGCGGGTGAAATGCCACACTTCACGAACCTGTTCCGGCCGCCCATCGAGATCTTCACGCATCATCACGTCAAAGAGGACCGTGACTTCTCTCTGCGGGCCCACATCACGGACTTCCAAAATTTCGGCATCGACCTTCAAAAGATCCGTCTGATTGGGCGCTGCACCACGGGATCTGATCTGATCTTGAAGCTCACCAAAGACCTTGTCCGTCGTCAAAGACCGAAGTTCAGCAAGGTCTGCATCATCCCAAGCCTTTTGCATCATCCCATAGGCGGCCTTGGCGCCTAAAAGGAACCCCGCCACATCGAAATCGGCGGGCATCACCGGCGCTTGCTGATTCGATGCCCCACCAACGCCTGCTGGCGTCTTTGAAAGGAGATCGGTATTAAAGCCAGGGCCCTGGGCGGCATCTTGCGCCTCTCGGTGGTAGACCCCACCATGATCAGAATTCGCTGCAGCACCGCCTAAGATCCCTCCGGAGGCAGGTGAGACTGAGCCGTTCCGACGCGCGGCCAGGAGTTTCATAAGGAGGAAGGCGATCCCTGCAAACACCAAAATATCCATGAAATTGATATTTTCGAAGCCGCCGCCCATGAACATGGCCCCGAGAAGGCCACCAAGCATCATCCCTCCGAGAAACCGTCCAAAACCACCGCGCTGGGACATGGCATCGCGGATACCTTGATTTTTCTGTTGCGCTGGCGACATGGCAGGCTGGCCTTGAGCGCCAGGTCGGTTCATTCCGGAACCCATAGGGCTCTGATTCCGCTGGTATGGGGTACTGTAGGAAGGCCGGCTACCAAAAGACTTGCCGCCGCCCATGCGGGCTGCGCCGGCATCGCCGATACTCACTCCAATAAGACCCAGACAAAGCACCAAGCTCAAAAACAATTCAATTTTTCGGTTCATGATCTAAAAATCTCTGTTTCAGGAAGAACATCCAGTAACATGGGGTTAAGGACCCGTCCTTTCAACCCCGCCGTTTTGACCCTGTTTGAAGCCTCGAAGTTTCATCTCTTTGATGAAAACGCCTCACTAACCGGGCTCAAATAACGATTGCAGCAAACTACTGTACCATTCCCTTGTCGAATTATCTGGTACTCCTGCTCTATAAAGAGGTCATCAATGAATACGTCACAAACCATTAGCCAACGCCGTCCGGCTCAAGGCCTCCTGGCCACGCATAAGGTGTTAAGAAACACTTATGCTTTGCTGTCGATGACGCTCATGTTCTCAGCGGCTTGCGCCTACGCGAGCATGCTGCTCGAACTCCCCCACCCCGGCCTGTTAATCACCCTGGGCGGATATTTTGGGCTGTTCTTCCTAGTCAACCGCTTCCGGAACAGCGCCTGGGGGCTCGTGTGCCTTTTTGCCTTAACGGGTTTCATGGGCATGACCCTCGGACCCATTTTAAACGCCTATATCGGACATTACGCCAATGGCGCGCAATTGGTCCTGATGTCGCTCGGAGGCACGGGCATCACCTTTGTTGGCCTTTCAGCTTATGCCCTGATCAGCCGTAAAGACTTTGGATTCATGGGCGGCATGCTCAGCGCCGGCATTCTGGTGGCTTTTATTGCAAGCCTTGCCGTGGCCTTTATTCCAGGCCTTGAGGGGGGATCCGTGGCCATTGCCGCCCTGTTTGTCCTCTTGATGGCCGGGCTCATCCTCTTTGAAACCAGCCAGATCATCCATGGCGGCGAAACCAATTACATTCTCGCGACCTTGGGCCTCTATGTGACGATCTACAATCTTTTCACCAGTCTCCTGCAGATCTTCGGCGTCCTCGAGCGCGATGACTAAATGGGTTTTTCCCAATTTAGAGCTTGGTCAACGGATAGCATTCGCTTGGACGGCATCCAGTACCCCACAGATTCAGGGTTTCTAAACCACGGGGGGGATGGGTTTAAAGGGCTTAAGAGGACCTTCTTCTTAAGCCCTTTTATTTACTGAATGTTCAAAAGACGGCCAGTTTTAAGGGGTGTTAAACCAGGATCTCATGCCTTTTTTAGCACCACAAGCCCAACTAAAACGGGTCCTTAAAGCCTGTGGGCATCCCACGCCTGTGCTATTCTTTATGCTCGATTGTCCGCCGACATGAAAATGCAACTCCCTGATTTCTCTAAAATTACTGTACTCGTGGCTGGTGATCTCATGCTGGATCGCTATTGGCATGGCGGCACCTCTCGAATATCTCCAGAGGCTCCGGTTCCCGTGGTCCTTGTCAATGAAATCGAGGAGCGGGCGGGAGGCGCTGGGAATGTGGCCCTCAATGCAAAAACCCTCGGTTGCGCCATCCGGCTCCTCGGCCACTGCGGTGAGGATGAGGCCGGGCAATCCCTGCTCAGGCTCCTCAAGGGTGCAGGGATTGAGTGCGACATTCTCTCCTCACCATGCCACCCCACCATTACCAAGCTTCGGGTGTTAAGTCGCCATCAGCAGCTCATCCGACTCGACTTTGAAGAACCCTTGACGGCCGATCATGCAAGACGTTTCAGTGAACGGTTTCAAGCGGCCCTGCCAGGCGTTGATGCCATCGTGCTCTCTGACTACGGCAAGGGAGCCCTCGAGGATCCTCAAGCACTGATTCAGTTAGCCTTGCGCCTTGGGAAGCCCGTCATCGTCGACCCCAAAGGCTCTGACTTTGAAAAATATCGGGGCGCCACCTTGATGACCCCCAACCGGAGTGAATTTGAAACCGTCGCTGGGATCTGTCACGATGAAGCAGAGCTTTACCGTCGGGGCGAAGCCCTCCTCGCGACCTATGATCTTGGCGCCCTCCTGATCACCCGAAGCGAAGAAGGCATGACCCTCTTCGAAAAAGGGCAACCACCCTTTCACCTCCCCGCCAAAGCCCGTGAGGTCTTTGACGTCACGGGCGCCGGTGATACGGTCATCGCCTTCCTTGCCTCCGCCATCGCTGCTGATCTTTCCTTGCGAGAGGCTTCCATCCTCGCCAATACAGCAGCGGGCATCGTCGTCGGAAAATTAGGGACCGCGACCGTCTCGATCGATGAAATCACCCAGGGGCTTGAAGGACCTAAAACCGCTCATCGCGGGATCGTCACCGAACTGGACCTCAAGGGTTTGATTCAAAGTGCCCATAGCCTCGGTGAAAAGATTGTCATCACCAATGGATGCTTTGATATTCTCCATCCAGGCCATGTCGATTATCTTCAAAGGGCGCGGGGGCTGGGTGACCGTCTGGTGGTTTTAGTCAATTCAGATGCCTCCGTCGCGAGACTTAAGGGTCAAGAGCGGCCGATTCATTCGCTAGAACATCGTCTGACGATGTTGGCCGCTCTCGAGTGTGTTGATTGGGTCACCGCCTTCGAAGAAGACACCCCCGAACGTTCCATCGATATGCTCGAGCCAGATATTCTTGTCAAAGGCGGCGACTACACCGATATCTCTCACATCGCAGGCCATCAGGGCATCTTGGCACGAGGCGGTGAGGTCAAGATTCTGCCGTTTGTCGAGGGGCATTCGACCACCGCCTTGATCCGAAGGATCAGCGAAAGCCAAAAAAACCAAGCGGCCTCAACCACTTTCCCCCCTGCACGTCACTGATTATGGCTGAACGCGTCCGGAAAAATACTGAAACCGTTGAATCTTTGAAGGTACCGCCCTTCTCCGTCTCGGCCGAACAATCGGTCATCGGCGCCTTGATGCTTGATAAGCAGGCTTTCGACAAGGTGGCCGATTATCTGATTGAAGATGACTTCTACCGACGCGACCATCAGCTTATCTACAAGACCATCACCATTCTCGCTGAAAAGCAGTCCCCGCTCGATGTCATTACCCTCTCAGAGTCCCTTGAAAAACTAGGTTGGCTCGACGATTGTGGGGGTCTAGCCTATCTTGCAACACTCGCCAAAGAGACCCCAAGTGCTGCCAACATCATGGCCTATGCGGAAATCGTCCGCGAAAAATCCATCCTTCGCCAGCTGATCACCTCCGGCAATGAAATCGCCGATCTCGCGTTCAGTCCCAAAGGCCGGGAGACCGTCGAATTGATTGAATCAGCGGAACAGACCGTGTTTCGGATCGCCGACCAATACCGTCGCAAGGGAACCGGTTTCACCTCGATTCGCCCCCTCCTCAGTAGAGCCATCGACCGCATTGAAATGCTCTACCACAAGGAAGGATCGATCACCGGCGCCAGCACCGGTTTCAGTGATTTTGATGAAATGACATCGGGGATGCAGCCTTCGGACCTCATCATCGTAGCGGGTCGCCCCTCCATGGGTAAAACCACTTTTGCGATGAACATTGCAGAGCACGTAGCCATCAAGGAACAGGTTCCCGTCGCTGTGTTTAGCATGGAAATGCCCGGCGAACAGTTAGCGATGCGCATGATTTCATCCCTCGGCCGCATTGATCAGCATCACGTCAGAACCGGGAAGCTCGAAGATGACGAATGGCCAAGGATTACTTCCGCGATGACCATTCTTTCTGAAACCAAACTCTATATTGACGATACCCCAGCGATGTCCCCCACCGAGGTTCGGGCCCGTTGCAGGCGTCTAGCGCGTGAAAATGATGGTCAACTAGGGCTGATTGTCCTTGACTATCTCCAGCTCATGCAGTCTCCGGGCGCTGAAAATCGAGTCAACGAAATTTCCGAGATCTCGCGATCCCTTAAATCGTTGGCCAAGGAACTCAATGTGCCGGTCATTGCGCTGTCTCAGCTTAATCGAAGCTTAGAGCAACGGCCCAATAAACGCCCTGTGATGTCCGATCTTCGTGAATCTGGCGCAATAGAACAGGATGCAGATTTGATCGTCTTCATCTATCGGGATGAGGTCTACAACAAAGATACCACCGATAAGGGAACCGCTGAAATCATTATCGCCAAGCAGCGTAACGGCCCTATTGGGACAACCCGCCTGACCTTCCTAGGCCAGTACACCCGTTTCGAGAACTTCATTCACGATCCTTATGCCGGTGACGCTTACTGATCCGACCCGCGCGGCTCATGCGCTGATCTGTCATGGCGCGCTTCGACATAATGTTCAGCGGCTAAGAACCCTCGCACCGAAGGCGAACATCATGGCGGTGATCAAGGCGAATGCCTATGGTCATGGGATGCTGGACGTCGCTAAAACGTTAGCCCTAGCCGGTGTCGATGCCTTTGCCGTTGCAAGAACCGATGGTGCCATCGAACTCCGGCAAGCAGGTATCACTCATCGAATCGCGGTCCTTCAAGGCTTCTTCAACGAAGATGAACTAAAGGCCCATGCTGCTTTAGGGCTTGAACCTGTTATCCATTCCGCCTGGCAAGTCGACCTTCTAGAACGGATACACCCCCCCGTCCCCATCAGAATCTGGCTTAAAGTCGATACCGGCATGCACCGTCTTGGCCTCTTGCCCGAAGAATTCGAGGGCATCCTTCAAAGGTTAAAGGCGTGCCGCTCCATCGAGCAACCGATCCCCTTGATGTCGCATCTCGCTAATGCCGATGCGCTAGAAGACAGCTTCACCCAAAGCCAGCTGTCCCTCTTTGAAGACATTCATCTTACTCATCCTGAAGAGGCCAGCGTAGCCAATTCCGCCGGCATTCTCGGATGGGATCAGGCCGTTCGAGAATGGATCAGACCCGGGATCTCCATCTATGGCGTATCTCCCTTTCCCAAAAGGAGCGCCATTGATGAAGGGCTTCAACCGGTGATGACCTTAAGAACGCGGCTCATCAGCATCAAAGAAGTCAAAGCGGGAACACCCGTGGGTTACGGCGGCGATTGGATCTGCCCCCAACCGACGCGCCTCGGAGTCGCTGCCATCGGCTATGGGGATGGCTACCCACGTCTCGCTCGAGCAGGCACGCCGGTCCTCATCAACCATCAAAAAGCGGCGCTGATCGGTCGCGTATCGATGGACATGATCACCCTCGATCTCACGCCTCTAAAAGATTCGAAGGTCGGTGATTTGGTCACTTTGTGGGGGGATGAGCTCCCGGTTGAAACCATTGCAGATGCTGCAGGAACCATCCCCTATGACCTTCTTTGCGGGGTCACCCGAAGGGTCAAGTTCATCGATACCTGAAGGCATCAGGGACGCGTCATGACTTCTAGGCGGGTCAAGCCGTCCAAAGCCTCAGCCCTTGTTTGACCGCACATTTCCTCAGAAGCCTTAAGCCCAGAACAACAGTTGGGGCGCTCTTTCATCCCAAACAGGGCACAACGAAAATCAGGGGTTAGCTGAGGACAGGGAACACCTGGAGGCTTCCCTCCCGGCAACCCAGGAATCTTAGAACTGATGGAAGGCGCAATGCAGCAGGCGCCGCAGCCTGTGCGACATTCCATCAGGCGATCTCAAGGGGCGTCCACCCAGGCAGGGTCTCCATCTTGAGTCGCCAAAGCATCTCGGCTAACGCCTCGTCACTGAAAGGCAACGCTTTTTCACGGCCCCAAACGGGGGCTGGCCAAGCAGGATCTTCTTTAAACCGCACCACATGATGGAGATGAAGTTGAGAGACGACATTGCCAATCGCTGCAATGTTCAGTTTAGAGCCTGGGTAACACCTTTGAAGATGCTGAGAAAGACGACTTGATTCTTCGATGAGGCGATGCTGATCGTCCATCCTAAGATCTGATATCTCGATGAGGCCTGGCCGTTCAGGAACCAAAATCAACCAGGGATAACGGCTTTCATTCATCACAAGGAGCCTGCATAGACCCAGTCGGCCAAAGCCTAAAGTGTCCTTTCCTAATTGGGGATGAAGCACAAAGCTTGATTCTAAGGGGCTCATGTAGACCTCTCAAGAAACATGGCATCCCCATAACTAAAAAATCGGTACTGCTGTTGAACGGCATGACGATAGGCCGCCATGATTCGCTCATACCCACTAAAGGCACAGACCAGCGTTAAGAGGGTCGATTCCGGCAAGTGAAAGTTAGTAACCATGGCGTCCACAACCTTAAATTCATAGCCTGGGCGAATGAAAAGGCGAGTTTCCCCCTCCCGAGCTTCAAGTGTTCCCTGATCAGATGCACTCTCGAGGGCACGGGTTACAGTCGTTCCAACCGCCACAATACGCCCTCCACGATCGCCTGTGGCCTTAATCTTTTGAACTGTTTCTTTTGGGACGGTATAACGCTCAGCATGCATGGGATGATCATCCAGATTCTCCACCCGAACCGGAAGGAAAGTCCCACTTCCGACATGTAAAGTCACGAACGTGTGATCAATCCCTAAGGCACCTAATCGGTTTAGCATCTCGGAATCAAAATGCAAGCCCGCCGTAGGCGCAGCAACTGCCCCGTCGGTTTTCGAGAAGACCGTCTGGTAGCGCTCCTTATCAGCCTCCATATCCTCCCGGCAAATGTAGGGAGGCAATGGGATGTGTCCCACCGAACAAAGAACCTCCATTACCCTATAGGGAGGATCAAACACGATAACAAAAAGCGCATCCACCCTCTCGACCATCGTACAAGCATAATCGCCATCGATCAGCAGGCGAGTTCCTGGTTTAGGTGACTTACTGGCCCTTAGATGAACCAACGCAGTCGATTCATCAAGAACGCGTTCAATCAATATCTCAAAGCGCCCGCCGGTCTCTTTAGATCCAAAGAGGCGCGCCGGAATGACCCGAGTATCATTTAAAACCAAAAGGTCGCCAGGGAGAAGGAACGTCGAAAGATCGGTGAATTGACGATCAAGCGGGACCTGATCTTTCAAGAGGACGAGAAGTCTTGAAGAGGTCCGATGATCGAGCGGTTTCTGGGCAATCAGCGCTTCAGGAAGATGGTAATGAAAGTCACTTTTCAACATGCGAGGATGATAACAAGATCTGGCCATACGGTGCCCACACCCTCTTCTCTCATCAACCACAACGTCTAACAAGGGCCAAATTAAGGATGGCAGAACAAGCATCCAATTGATATAATATTGGGCTGCCGCCGAAGTGGCGAAACTGGTAGACGCGCCAGACTCAAAATCTGGTTAGGGAAACCTAGTGTCGGTTCGATTCCGACCTTCGGCACCAAACACCGATTTATTGACGTCCAATAAAACACAATAAACC
>QYQA01000078.1 GCA_007280285.1 Methylococcus sp.
CCCTGAGACAGAGACCATGGATCCGCCTATGACCAAAGGCTCTATCACCATCGCCCCTAGGCGTCCTGAAAAGGCGTTTGATCTCCCTCCTGCTGCCCCAGACGCCCTCCCCCCCCTCGAGCTTCTCAATAGCCGTGTGAGCAGAGTCAAAGGCTATAGCAAAGACCAACTCGAAGATATGTCAAGACAACTTGAACTCATCTTGGATGACTTTGGCGTCGAGGTTCAAGTGGTTGAAGTACACCCAGGGCCTGTCATTACACGGTTTGAAGTTCAGCCGGCGCCGGGAGTTAAAGTCAGCCGCATTAGCGGTCTTGCGAAGGATCTTGCCCGCACCCTATCAGTGACCAGTGTGCGGGTCGTTGAGATCATTCCTGGGAAAACGGTCATTGGCCTTGAAATTCCTAATGAGGAGCGAGAAACCGTCCTTCTCCATTCCGTCCTAGCCTCTGAAGCCTATCAGGGCAATCCATCACCCTTGACCTTGACCCTTGGCAAAGATATCAGCGGACAACCTGTGGTTGCCAACCTTGCTCGAATGCCCCACCTCCTGGTCGCTGGCACCACAGGTTCTGGGAAATCGGTGGCCGTTAACGTCATGATTCTCAGTATGTTGTTTAAGGCGCGTCCTGAGGATGTTCGCTTGATCATGATCGATCCAAAGATGCTGGAGCTTTCCATCTATGAAGGCATTCCACATCTTTTGACACCGGTCGTGACCGATATGAAGGAAGCGGCCAACGCGCTCCGCTGGTGTGTCGCTGAGATGGAACGTCGCTATAAGCTGATGTCTCGGATGGGCGTTCGAAATCTTGCTGGCTTTAACCAGAAAATTCGTGATGCCATCGAGCAGGGTGAGCCTATCAAGGATCCCCTCTGGGTGGCTGACCTCTTTGCAGAAAGTCAGGAACCTAAGGATCTTGAACCCCTCCCGTTTATCGTCATCGTCATCGACGAGTTGGCCGACATGATGATGATTGTGGGGAAAAAGGTAGAGGAATTAATTGCCCGTCTCGCACAAAAAGCCAGAGCGGCGGGACTGCATCTGATTTTAGCCACCCAGAGACCATCGGTGGATGTCATCACCGGTCTTATTAAAGCCAATATTCCGACCCGAATCGGGTTTCAAGTGTCCTCGAAAATTGATTCTAGAACCATTCTCGATCAAGGCGGCGCGGAATCCCTCTTAGGGAATGGGGATATGCTTTATCTCCCCCCCGGTACAGGACTCCCCATGAGAGCCCACGGCGCCTTCGTTTCAGATGAAGAAGTTCATCTTGTCGTTGAATTCCTAAAACGAACGGGTCCAACCAACTATATCCATGACATCACCCGCTTCAGTGATGATGCCGGCGGTGATGGCGGCAGCTTTAGGGCGACAGGCGACAGTGGCGATGAAACCGATGCACTCTATGATGAGGCCGTTCGCTTTGTCACAGAAAGCCGGAAGGCCTCTATTTCTAGTGTCCAACGGAAATTTAAAGTGGGCTACAACCGGGCAGCCCGAATGATGGATGAGATGGAACAAGCAGGTATCGTAGGGCCTGCCGAAACCAATGGATCTCGCGAGGTGATAGCACCCCCCCCTCCACAACCCTGAGCGCTAAAGTTCAGTTGATTCCATGCTCTCGTGAACTTTCGATGAACCAAACCAGGTCAATTTAGAGTGAAGCCTTACCACCTCACCAATAATAATAAGGGCCGGTGACTTGATCCCCGCAGCGGTGGCTTTTTCATAAAGGCTTTCAAGCGACCCCACGACCACGCGCTGAGATGACGTCGTCCCTTCTTCAATAATGGCTGCGGGTCTATGGGGGTCTGCTCCTTCTCGAATTAAGCTATCCCGAATGGCTGGGAAAGCTTGTAGACCCATATAGATCACCAGCGTCTGTTGCGTGTTAACAAAAGGTTTCCAATCAATCTGACAGCCTAAACCTTCCCGTGAATGACCGGTCACGAAAGACACTGATTGCGCATAATCTCGATGTGTTAAAGGGATTCCTGCATACGCTGCACACCCAATCGCGGCGGTAATGCCTGGAACGATCTGAAAAGGGATACCCTCCTCCATCAAGGTCTCGATTTCTTCCCCCCCCCGACCAAAAATGAATGGATCACCCCCCTTCAGCCGAACCACGCGTTGGCCTTTTCGCGCTAGGGACACCAAGAGGCGGTTAATATCTTCTTGAGGAAGCGTATGACGGCTCATGGCTTTCCCGACATCGATCCGCTCGGCATCCGTCCGACCAAGCCTTAAGATGCCATCAGAGACGAGCCGATCATGCACAATCACATCAGCTTCCTGAAGGATCCTCAAAGCCTTCAAGGTCAATAGTTCAGGATCTCCAGGTCCTGCGCCAACCAAAGAGACGAAGCCCGTCGTTTTAGCACTAGAGGGTTTGCAGGCGACGTCAAGCAATCGATCGAATTCGCGTTCAGCCTGTTGATCCTGACCATTTAGGATCAAATCTTGAAGCCCTCCTTGGAGAGTTTCCTCCCAAAATCTTCTGCGGTGAGTGGCCTCTGGAATGGCTTTTTTAACCCGATCACGAGCACGCTCGGCAAGCCCTGCAAGACGGCCATAGCGGTTCGGTATCAGGGATTCAAGGCGTGACCTTAGGACACGCGCCAGAATGGGCGACGCACCGCCGGTTGATATGGCGAGAATAATGGGTGATCGATCAATGAGTGCCGGGAAAATAAAACTGCAAAGATCAGGGCAATCAACGACATTGACAGGGATTCCAAGGGACATCGCAGAAGCGGCCACTAACTCATTCACCTTGCGCTGATTGGTCGCTGAAATCACCAGCTTGAAGCCCTTAAGGGCCTCTACAGTAAAAAGGGCTTTCTGCCAAATGATCTTTTTTTGATGGAGGAGTGCCTGAAGGCCTGGCGATAGGTCAGGGGACAGTACCGTGACATGGGCGCCGGCGCGAAGGATGGAATGGACTTTTCGCTGGGCGATATCACCGCCTCCAATCACCAAGCAAGGCGCATCCTGGACGTTCAAAAATACGGGTAGATATTTCATTCAGGTCTCTATTGATCTAGAAGAGAGACCAATTTCCTCGTCGTTTAGGGAGCAACCAGGGTCTTCAGCCCAAAAGTCACCGGGAGTCTAGTGGGCTCGTACCCGGGTATTTCCGTTGCACATATCAAGATAATGGCATTGAGCGCAGCGCCCTTCGACAGGTCTTGGACGCTGCCGTAGCCCCCTCATCAATGGGTCTTTAGCATCAGACCAAATGGACGAAAAAGGCCTATCCCGAACATTCCCAAGCGGGTATTGCCACCAAAAGGTGTCAGGATACGCTTCACCCAAGTTATCGATATTAGCAATATTCACCGCCGAGGCATTACCTCAATCCACCGAAGGTAAGAAATTGTACAAAAAAACTTAGTTCCGAGCACGAAAGTTCTTGACATACCACATCGTCTGCGAAGTCGCCGTCCTGATCGCGACGGTTTTGGAGCGATCAGGACGGCGGCCAATGAGGATTTTTTATCCTCGCTCTTGGTATCACGATGGAGGGCGAGAAGGAGGTCCTTGGTCTCTGGATTGCTCAGACGGAGGGCGCCAAGTTCTGGTTACAGGTGGTGACTGAACTCCGAAATCGAGGACTGAAGGATATCTTGATCGCCTGCGTGGACGGTCTGAAGTGGTTTCCTGAAGCCATCGTGTCGATCTTCCCCCGGACGGCCGTTCAGCTCTTTATTGTCCATATGGTCAGATACAGCCTGAATGACGTCTCTTGGAAGCGTCGAAAGGACGTCGCTGCTGACCTTCGGCGCATCTACCCGTCAGCGACTGTCGAAGAGGCCGAACTGATGCTCAGCGAGTTCGGGGAGCGCTGGGGCAAGGAATACCCACCGATCTGCCAGTCCTGGCGTCGCAACTGGTCGAGATTGACCCCCTTCTTGTTCTAACCGCCAGAAATAAGTTAGGTGATCTATACGACCAATGCCATTGAGTCGGTCAACATGAGTCTTCGGAAGATCACAAAAAACCGGGTGTCGTTCCCAAGCGATGCGTCGTTGATTAAGCTGTTCTATCTCGCCCTTAGAAATATCAGCGAGAGATGGAATCGACCGATAAAAGATTGGGAAGGAGCGCTGAACCGATTTAGCATTGAGTTTGAGGATCGACTCTACCCGAGTTGATCAAAACCCCGTTTACACAAAATATCGGACACACTCGGATCACATCACGTAGGTTTTTTTACAGTCAATGACCCTCACCGCCCCGTCTAATAGGCCCACCATGGTCCAGGGCCCCACATCCCCCAGTTCATGGAGGCATTGGCGTTCATCTGAGCGGCCATTCGCTGTTCATCAGCGATTTCTCTTTGGAGCGCGAACTGCTGGTAGTGCTGATAGGCCTCCTCATTACCCCAGTAAAGACATTTGCAGGTGATGGCATCGGCGTAGACATAGTACACCTTGCCGTCCTTCTGATGGGGCACCAGTTGATGCTGTGTCAATGTCTGGACATGGGCCATCTGGTCCGGTGTGTCCGCTAGCTTTAGCTGAAAACCCGCCGCCGCAAGGAGTTCCTCGGTCTTGACAGCCTTTTCAGCTTCCATGCCGGCACAGGCTACTAAGGTAATACACCCCATCATAAGCCATAGTTGCCGGATCAAACGCGGGTTAAATCGTGGGTTTAATAACATCGAAGGTCCCCTTGAACAAATTCAGCTATAGAGTAAAAACGAAAAAAACTCATCATACCTTGGTCTATGAAGAGACGGCCACTGACCGATACACTCAAAGAATCGCAATCGCCTCACCAAGTGTTTTGACCGGAATCACCTCGAGCCCTTGCTGGCCCTCTCGCGTTATATTTTTGTGGGGTGCTAACGCAAAAGTAAACCCATGCTTGGCTGCTTCACGGAGACGTTCTTCCCCATTTTGGACCGGTCGTACCTCACCATTAAGACCAAGCTCACCAAACACCACCCAATGATGCGGTATCGGTTTATCTTTGAAGCTGGAGACCACGGCTAAGACAACCGCTAAGTCCCCTGCCGTTTCACTTAAACGGAGCCCGCCGACTAAATTGACGAAAACATCATAGCCAAGAATAGGGATGCCGCCATGGCGATGAAGAATAGCCAACAACATCGCAAGACGATTGCTGTCCATGCCCACAGCGACCCGGCGAGGATTTGCTTGATGCGATTCATCCACCAAGGCTTGAACTTCCACTAACATCGGCCGACTGCCCTCCCGCATCACCATCACGGTACTGCCAGGAGCGGCCACATCGCCACGCGACAAAAAAATAGCAGAGGGATTTTTCACTTCCTTGAGCCCTGTTTCCGTCATCGCGAACACCCCAAGCTCATTGACCGCACCAAAGCGATTTTTAAAGGCGCGGATGACCCTGAATCGACTGCTGCTATCGCCTTCGAAATAAAGCACGGTGTCGACCATATGCTCGAGGACTCTGGGGCCTGCCAGAGCACCCTCTTTGGTGACATGGCCTACGAGAAAGACGGTCGTCTGCGTCTGTTTAGCCAGCCTAACGAGTTGTTGGGCCGACTCTCTGACTTGCGCCACCGATCCTGGGGCTGACTGGAGATGTCCGCTATAGGTGGTTTGGATCGAATCGACGACTAAAAAATCCGGATGGTGTTGTTGCACCGCATCGAGGATCCGTTCAAGCTCCGTTTCCGCGAGAATCAAAATCTGCTCGCCCTTAAGACCGAGCCTTCTGGCGCGAAGGCTGACCTGACTGATCGATTCTTCGCCAGTGATATAAAGAACGCAGCGCTTGATACTCAGCGCCGCTGCGGTCTGCAGTAACAAGGTGGACTTTCCAATACCCGGGTCACCACCAATCAAAATGGCAGACCCAGGAACCAGCCCCCCCCCCAATACCCGGTCAAATTCATCCAGCCCACAAGGGGTTCTCACCAGGGATTCAGCTTCAACGCTCGAAAGAGCAACGGCTGATCTTACCGAAGTCGCACCGGCGTAGCCCTCAAACCGAGCGCCCATATGCCCGGGACGATCCTCAAGACTCTCGACGAGGGTATTCCAGCCAAGGCACGCGGGGCATTGCCCCGCCCATTTTGGTTGCGCATGACCGCATTCAGTGCATCGATAGATCCTTTTAGGATCTTTGGCCTTCGCTACCGACATGGCTTTTTGCCGATCAGGAGCGCATTGACCTCATGGCGGTCGCTCACGGTGATGGGACCAAAACCAATTGATTGCAGACCATCGATCTGAGCGGTCAGCCTCATTCGATGTTCTTCGGACTCATCACTCAAAAGATGGATCACCCATTGCTCAAGAAGGTCGAGTCGGTTGATCTCACGAAAAGCGATAAAAAATCCCCGCACCTCGTCTTGAATGGTTTTAAGATGCTCAGCTGGGTCATCGACACCATAGCGATCGCCATTAACGAACCAACCCCCTGGCTTTAAAACCCGGTGAATCTCCTTGATCACTTCGCGCCGATACCCTTCAAGAAAGTTATGGACGGTATAGGCACTTAAAACAAGATCCATC
>QYQA01000111.1 GCA_007280285.1 Methylococcus sp.
AGGGGAGGGGGAGGGGGCGGCAGTTCTTTCATCTCTTTGGGTTCAGCCTCTTTAAGGCGTCGTTCGATGAACTGAAGGACGTCTTGCTTGCTGATACGGCCTTCGATCGGGATATCCCTTGGTGACAGCTGGTGTTCCGTTAACAGTCGCCTTACCGCGGGGCTAACTGGCGGTTCGAGTGCCGCGGCAGAAGAGCTAGACGCTGCGCGTGCGTCAGTGTTCAGAGTCTCAGACGGACGCGTCGTGAGTGGGTTATCAGAGAGGGTCTCAATGACCGCCAGAAGATCACCGCTGGCCACCACATCACCTTGGCTTCGGCGAATTTCAAGGAGAGTCCCTGATGCCGGGGCCGGCACTTCGAGAACCACCTTATCGGTCTCAAGATCTAGCAAAGGCTGATCCTTCGCGACAGGGTCACCGGCCTTTGAATGCCAGCTGATGAGGTTCGCATCTGAGACTGATTCTGGGAGGTGCGGGACGAGCACTTCAATACGCATAGGGCCTTCCTAAAGGATCATCAAGGGGGCGTTAGGGGCCCTTTGAGGGCATCCTCGATCACGCGCTTTTGTTCAACGATATGGCGCTGGTATTGACCGACGGCCGGCGCGGCCGAGACGGCGCGGCCGGCATACTGGAACGGCAGCCCCGGGGGCGTTGCGTTGAGGAAATGGTGCTGAATATAGCGCCATGCCCCCTGATTTTCCGGCTCTTCCTGACACCAAACCAAGGCCTCTATGGAAGGATATTGTGCCAGTTCGGCGGCGAGTTCGCTGTCTGGGAAAGGATACAGCTGTTCGATCCTGATGAGGGCAACATGATTCAGCGAGGCGGCATCCCGGGCCGATTGCAGATCAAAGTAGATTTTACCGCTGGAGAGAATGACACGTCGAATGGTCTCTTTCGGTTGATGGATTGTCTCACCAATGACCGGATGAAATTCACCCCCTTCAAGATCCTCAAGTGAGGAGACCGCCTGCTTGTGGCGAAGAAGGCTTTTGGGCGTCATCACAATGAGGGGTTTTCTGAAGGGACGCCGCATCTGTCGCCGCAATAGATGGAAGATCTGTGCTGGATTGGTTGGAATGGTGACCTGCATATTGTCCTCAGCGCACAGTTGGAGATAGCGCTCAATGCGCGCGGATGAATGCTCCGGCCCTTGACCTTCATAACCGTGCGGTAAAAGAAGCGTCAGCCCACACAGGCGACCCCATTTGCTTTCCCCTGAGGCAATGAATTGATCGATGACGACCTGGGCATTATTCGCGAAATCACCAAATTGGGCTTCCCATATCACCAGGACCTCTGGTGCGGAACTGGCATAGCCATATTCAAAGCCTAAGACACCTTCCTCGGAGAGGAGGGAATCGTAGATCTGGAAGGAGGCTGAGGGGCCCTCTAAATGCTGGAGGGGCGTGTAGGGAATGCCCTTGTCCTGGTCATGCACGATGGCATGCCGATGAAAGAAGGTGCCTCTCCCAACATCCTGTCCCGTTAAACGAATGGCCGTCCCTTCCTTCAGCAGGCTCGCATAGGCCAGCATTTCGCCGAAGCCCCAATCAATCGGTCGTTCACCCAAAGCCATGGATTGACGGCTTTCATAGATCGCTTGGGCGCGTGGGTGGAGGGCAAATCCTTCGGGGAGGCGCAGCATCTCGAGGGCGATGGATGTCAGTTGTTGAATCGGTAGCGCCGTTGTGTGTGGCGTTCGCCAGGAAACACTTTGATAGGGCTGCCAGGAGGGTTTTGGGTAAACATGTTCTCCTTCGATCAAAGGCCTTGAGACGATTTCGTCCTCCGCCAGGGCTAATTGATAGTCTAATTCGAGCTGGCGTTCATCCAAGGCGCTGATCAAGCCTTGGTCAATGAGTCGCTGCGCATACAGTCGCCTCACGGGAGAGTGTTGACGAATAAAGCGGTACATCATGGGCTGGGTCACCGCCGGTTCATCGGCTTCATTATGGCCATGACGGCGATAGCAGAGCATGTCGATCACCACATCGCGCTTAAATTTCATTCGATAGTCAACGGCCAGCCGGGTGACAAAAAGGACGGCTTCTGGGTCATCGCCATTAACATGGAAAACCGGTGCCTGAACCATGTTAGCCACATCGGTACAGTAAAGGGTCGAGCGCGCATCAAACGGATTGCTGGTAGTGAAACCAATCTGGTTATTGATCACCACATGGATGGTGCCGCCGGTGGTATAGGCTCTCGTTTCCGCCATATTGAGCGTTTCCATGACGACGCCTTGCCCTGCAAAGGCAGCATCGCCATGAATCAATATGGCCATGACCTCCTGTTCGCCATGACCTTGGCGCCGATCCTGTCGAGCTCTCACCGAGCCTTCCACGACAGGATCGATGATCTCGAGGTGAGAGGGGTTAAAGGCAAGTGCGATGTGCACCGGTCCGTGGCCTGTTTTGATATTGGAGGAGAATCCGGTGTGATACTTCACATCTCCAGCACTCGCCAGCGGCGAGGCAGGGTGGGTGCCTTCGAATTCCAGAAACAGGCTTCTAGGACGTTTACCAAAGAGATTAACCAGGACATTAAGTCGTCCCCGATGGGCCATACCGATCACCATTTCGATGACCCCTTTTTCACTGGCCCGCTCGATGATCTCGTCGAGGAGTGGGATCAGTGATTCGGCGCCTTCAAGAGAGAAGCGCTTTTGCCCGACGTACTGGCGATGGAGAATCTGTTCGATGCCTTCAGCGGCCGTCAGCGATTTCAGGAGGGCTTTTTGATGATCAGGGTCGGGATAGGCTTGGCCTCTCGAATTTTCGAGCCGCTGCTGAATCCAGACGCGGACGTCCGCATCGACGATGTGCATGTATTCAGCGCCAATGCTTTTGCAATAGGTCTGCCTCAGGAGATTGAGGATTTCTCTTAACGGGAGCTGGCGCTGGTGATGGAGGATATCGATGTAAAAGAGCCGATCAAAGTCTTGCTCGATGAACCCATAATAGGCCGGATCTAAATGCTTGAGAGTGCGTGCTGGCCCGCTTCTCAGAGGGTTATTCTCAGCGACCTGATGGCCACGGGTTCGGTAGTGAGTCATCAGTCGGTCAACGGCCGCCTGTTGTCTCAAGGCCATGGCATCGATAACTGTGGGACATGAAGGAGCGTCCTTCTGATCTTGGTCAAATCGGTTGTCGAGGGACACGCCTTGGAGGGCACTAAACTTTTCCCGCCAACTGAGATCGACCGATTCAGGGTCTTCCTGAAAGCGGGCAAAGAGGTCTTCTAGAAAAGCGAGGTTGTCTTCGGCGATGGCCGCGGATCCTTCAAACAACTCCTGTAGCTTATTCATGTTCGAGGCGACTAATAGGCGGGCAGTGATGGGTATTCAATGACTCCATTATGGACCAACTTTTAAAATCGGGAGGGTTTAAGGATCTGCAAAGGCATGCTTGGGTCTCGCTCTTTGATCATGGCACAATGATCGTTCATTCCATCTTCATTAGGATCCATTGATGCCCCTTCCATCGTCGCCTCTGGTTGATCGGTTTGGACGCACGGTCAATTATGTCCGGCTGTCGATTACCGACCGCTGTGATTTTCGCTGTGTCTACTGCATGAGCGAAAAGATGGTGTTCCTCCCCCGTCATGAGATTCTGACGCTTGAGGAAATCATGGCACTGGCGGAGGCCTTTGTGGCGCTTGGGGTCTTGAAGATCCGTGTCACTGGCGGTGAGCCCTTGGTCCGAAAAGGGGCTTTAGGTCTTCTTGAGAAGATCGGCCGTCTTTCAGGGCTCCGCGAATTGGTCATCACGACCAATGGCGCACAACTTGAGGAGATGGCCAAGGATCTTAAGGCCGCCGGCGTTCACCGGATCAATATTAGTCTCGACAGCTTAAGGTCTGAGAGGTTCCTAAAGCTGACGCGGGTCGGTGAGCTTGCGCGTGTGCTCAAAGGCATCGAAGCCGCAAGGGTGATGGGTTTTGATGGTTTGAAACTGAACAGCGTTATTCTGCGTGAGCGCAATCAGGATGAGGTGGTCGATTTGGTGCGCTATGCGATCGACCGTGGCATCGATATCAGTTTTATTGAGGAAATGCCGCTCGGCCTTGTTGATGGTCGCGACAGAGCATTGGATTTTGTCTCGAGCGACGAGATTCTGGAGCAACTAAGACCTTTCTTTGATCTTCAGCCCTCAACAGAGACCACCGGAGGACCTTCAAGATACCACCAGGTCTTGGGGAGCAAGACAAAGGTGGGCTTTATTTCACCCCACAGCCACAATTTTTGTGGCAGCTGCAACCGGGTGCGGGTGACGGCCGAAGGGCGCCTTCTCCTGTGTCTTGGTAACGAACATTCGGTCGATCTCAAACCCTTACTGCGTCGAGACCCCTTCGATTCTGAGGCCCTTCAAGCGGCCATCCGCAAGGCCATGGATCTTAAGCCGCAATATCACGAGTTTGATCTTAAGGCGCAACCGGTGATCTTTAGACACATGAGTGCTACCGGCGGCTGAAGGTCTCAGGTTTCAAGCAGTCTCGGCATCAGTTCAACGAGATTACAGGGCTTGGTTCTGTAGTCAAGTTGTGGTCGGATGAGGCTGTCCCACCCAAGCCGGCAGGCACCTGAAGAGCCTGGCAGACAGAAGATAAAGGTTCCGTTGGCAACCCCTGATATCGCTCGCGATTGAATCGTTGAGGTGCCGATATCCTGAAAAGACAGTGCGCGAAAGACCTCACCAAACCCCTCTAAGGTCTTGTCTAGAAGAACGCTCACCGCTTCTGGAGTCCCATCGCGCCCGGTTACGCCTGTCCCACCGGTAGTCAAGATCACCGTAATGTGAGGGTCTGCAATCCAATCAGAGACGACCGCGCGAATCTGGTAGCGATCATCAGGGACGATGCGACGGATAGTGACCTCATGGCCTTCCTGTTGCGCGCTTTGCTGCAGCAGCAAGCCTGAGGTGTCGGTTTCAAAAGTTCTCGTATCGGAGACGGTCAGAATGGCTATCTGTAAGGGCTTGAACGAACGTTCTGGTGACATGCTGTGGCCTCAAAAATAACAGAAGCGTTGACTTTATCATCTCGAGACGGTCATGCGCTCTTCATGAGGACCCTAGGCTATAATGGCAGGCAATCGATTTGATTCGATCCCATCCCATTCGTTATCCCTCCTGAGGAACCGCTATGTCTTCTCTTCGCTTCACCCTCTCTTTCCTGTTCCTTGCATTATTTGGCATGCCACTGCTTATGGCGGCGGATGGTCCGACGCTGGTGATCCGTAACCATCTCTTTGAGCCTGAGGAAGTCATGGCCCCTGCGGGCCAGAAATTTAAGCTGGTTGTTCGCAACGAGGATGCGACCCCTGAGGAATTCGAGAGCAAGACCTTGAAGCGCGAGAAAGTGGTCCAAGGCCATAGCGAGATCGTCATCAACCTCGGACCATTGGTGGCGGGCACCTACGACTTTGTCGGGGAGTTTCACGAAGCGACGGCCAAGGGCCGTTTGGTTGTCCGTTAATCTAGGGCAGAACATTCGCCATGTGGGGTATCGCACTTATCGTCTTTCGAGAGGTCCTTGAGGCTGCGCTGATCATCAGCATAGTGATGATCGCTAGTCGCGGGGCGCATCACCGCGGACGCTGGGTCTTCGGGGGAGTTCTCTTAGGCCTTTTAGGATCGCTCCTTCTCGCGCTCATGGCCGATCGTCTCGCGCAAGCGCTTGAAGGCGTGGGTCAGGAGCTCTTCAGTGCATCGGTGCTCATGATCGCCGTCGGCATGCTCACTTGGCATAGCGTCTCGATGCAGCAACATGGTCGCGAGATGGCCCGCGACATGAAGCAATTGGGTCGAGAAGTCTTGGAGGGTCAGCGTTCCCTTCATGGGCTGGCGCTCGTGGTCGGATTGGCGGTGCTTCGGGAAGGCTCTGAACTGATTCTCTTTCTTTACGGCTTAGTCAGTGCCGAAGAAGGGGGTCTTATGGACTTACTCGGGGGGGGTGGGCTTGGTC
>QYQA01000076.1 GCA_007280285.1 Methylococcus sp.
CCGCAGAGAGACTGGTCATGGTCGCCTCGAGATCTTCGAGGGAAGCCTGACCTTCATTGGCAAGGTCGGTGGTGTGATCGGTCACCTGATTGATGCCGGCCATGGTTTGGAGCAATTCTTCGGCGGTGGCCGAAATTTCCTCTGTGGCCGCCGCAATCTCAGTCGTCGTCGAACCAAGTTTCTTGACCTCATCGCTTTGAGTTTGGGTCATCGCACCAAGACTGTTGACTGTCAAGACCAGTTCAATGGTGGAACGCTGAACCTGACCAATCAAGTTATTAAGATAGCTCACCATCTGGCCGAGGGCATTGATGAGCTTACTGGTTTCATCATGGCCCACCGCGGAGAGATCGCCGGAGAGATCTCCTGAAGCGACCCGTTCGGCGGCCTCCACCGCGCTCTCGATGGGCTTCACGAAACGCCTCGCGAACCAGAGCACCGAGAGAATAGCCAACAGTAAAGCCAGCGCAGAAGACGCCAGCGCGAAAATCAGTTGGCGATAAACCAGTTGAACCACCAGCGTAGTCGACATGTGAAGCAGAATGACCCCGCGCCCCATCGGGCGGGGTGAAGCCATCGCCTGCTCTTTGGATTCCTTCAAAAAAGAGATCCCAGAAAGCGCCGAGGTCTCTTCTTTTTCGGTCACGACCAAGGGCGTCGCCACGGTGATATGGCCCTCCTGAAGATGGCTGACAGCCTGCTGCAAATCCAAGGCTTTTTTAGCAAGAGCGGCATCATCAGGATCCATCAAGGGACCCGTGCCAGAGCCCGCCTTTTCCATGTGATGGATGACCTTCAGTGCAGGATCAAGGACCAAGACCCCCAAAATCGAGGCTTCCTCCACAATGTGTTCAAGGACCTCCTGAACGCCAATGGATTCCCGAAGCTTCTGCAGGGTCCCCCCGTCCATACCGACCTGAACGATTCGAGGCCGATCCACCCCTGCCACCCCAACGTACTTGAAAATACGCCCATCAACCTCCCTCGGCATCAGATCCTGAATGACGGCCTTAGGTCCATGGGGGTCGAGCAATGGCCAGAATTGAGAGGCCTGCGGTTGTCGTTTGGCGTCGGCTGAGAACTGAAAATCATCCCCAGATACAGTGTGGAGATAGGCTTTCCCAAGCGAATCGGTGACCCAAATCTCCGCGAGATTGCTTGACCCTGTCATCGCGCGAAGGCGTTCCGTGATCGCCTCCTTAGACATCCGATACCTTTCGGCCACGGCCACGAATTGCGCCACAATCTGCGCAGAAGTCACCAGATCTTGAGCGATGATATCTTCTGCACCATATTCAACATTCTGACTGACGACAATGCTTCGGCTAAGAACATTCGCCAGTAACTGCCCATCATTCTCAGCCTGACGCAGAACCGTATCCCGCGAGTAGACACTCAAACCAATACCGACGGTCAAAACAGCGGCCGCGAGCAGCGAGACCACAACGACAAGGAGACGGTTTCGAAGACTCATAGCACCCTTTTCAGTCGTTGATCAAAGAAGGCCTCTACCTGGCCCAGCAGAACAAGCGATTCAGACTCGCTTAGTCTCTAGTCGCCGCTGGAGGTCGCCGGCGGCTTGCTGACCTCAGGCGTCGGCACTGCGGCTGTGGTGTCCGGCTTAGACTCGCCACCCGCAAGATTCCTTTTTTTGTCCTTGGCACCTTTGAAATCGGTTTCATACCAACCGCCGCCTTTGAGGCGAAAGCCAGCAGCGGAGATTAACTTGCTCAAGGTCTCCTTATGACAAGCAGGACAAACCTTCAAGGAATCATCTGAAAGCTTCTGGATGGCCTCCATGTCATGACCGCAGGATTTGCAGTGATATTCGTAAATAGGCATAAAATCGTCACGACTCCAACACGTTGGGAACATTGAGGAAGGATGTCCACCACCCTTGATGGGATCGGGTACAAAACCCCATCCCGCTTCTCCATTTTACACGCCCTAAGGACCCATGATGGAATCACAAATGCCCGCAGCCCATCAAACCCTACTGCCCGCCATTGGCGTCGGCGGACTCGTCTTCAACACGAAGGGTCAAGTACTGCTGGTTCAGCGGCGCTATCCGCCACAGGCCGGAATGTGGCATATCCCCGGCGGACGCCTTGAGCCCCAAGAGACACTGATCGCCTGCTGTCAACGAGAGATTCTGGAGGAGACGGGGATTAACATCATCCCTGGACCCATCATCGCGGTCGCCGATCGAATGATAGAAGGATTTCATTACGTCATCATCGACTTTCTGATCACCCTCGCCGAGGGAGACGCCTGTGAACCGGTTGCCTCCTCGGATGCTTTGGAGGCCCGCTGGGTCGATGTGACCTCGCTGGTTGATTATCCTCTGGTTGAAGGCATCCTTGAGGTGATTAAATCCGGCTTGGCTCTGCTTCAAGGATCGTCACCGAGTGTTCTGACACAGCATTCGGACCATCCCTGGCTTTTTACCGGCAAGGCCAGAGACGATGATGGAAAATAATGAGGGTTACTGAAACTCCGCCACCATTCGGTGGACTAACTGATGAATGAATTGATCGTTTTCCCCTAAGAACAAGAAAGGCATCTCACCTATGGCCATCCCTCACCTCAGTTATGACATTGTCGGCCTTGAAAATCTCGTCCCTGCAGTTCATGGCGGACACGGGGATGATCAGGGGCTCGTCCATCTGGTCGATAACCTGCTGACCGCCTTCAATGAAGAAAAACCCAGTAGCTTTCATCTTCTAGGGGGGCTCGAAGCACTCGGGGCCAATATTCACCCCGTACTCCTCCATTTTCCAATCGCCTTTCTGCTGGCTTATCTCGTCATGGAGACTTATGGATTGCTGTTTCAAAAACCCGCTACCCGCCGATTTGCCACCGGACTTTTAAATCTTGGCGGACTGTCTGCGTTGGTGACCGTGATCTCTGGCCTGATCGCCGGCGGACTGGCGCCTCATAGTGCGGTCGTCCATGAAATCATGGAATGGCATCAACGCGCCGGCATCACTGTCACGCTGATTGCCTTGAGTCTGATCCTTTGGAGAGCCTTCGGCGGCATCCCTCAATCCGCGATGCCCATCACGCTGCATCTTCTACTCTCTTTTTTGATGGGTGGACTCTTGTTGATTGGCGCCGACCTTGGGGGTCAGATGGTGTATCAACATGGTGTCGCGGTAAAAAGCCTTCAGGTCCCGACAGATAACGTTCACCATGAACACCAAAAGTCACCAGCTGACCATCCCTAACAGAGCGCCATGACGCGTTGAGAACCAGTGGATCAAACCAAACGATAGTGCCCTATCAAGGCCAGAGAAAAAGACAAAACAACTTAAAGTTCAAGCTCATCCAGCCCGGGATGGCCCTTAGGCCGCGGCCCCAGCGGCCAGTGAAAGAGGCGCTCTGACGCCGCGATGGGAAGGTCATTGATGCTGGCATGGCGCCACCTCATGAGTCCTAAGTCATCAAAAGCCCAGTTCTCGTTACCGTAGGAACGAAACCAATGCCCTTCACTATTGCGCCACTCATAGGCAAAGCGGACCGCGATCCGATTCCCCCCAAATGCCCACAAGTCCTTGATCAGCCGATAGTCCAGCTCCTTCTCCCATTTTCTCTTTAGGAATCCCAGAATTTGGGCTCTCCCCTCGAGAAATTCGTGACGATTTCGCCATCGGCTATCTTCACTGTAGGCCAGCACAACCCGCTCAGGGTTGCGGCCATTCCAGGCATCCTCAGCCATCTGAACTTTAATCCTGGCTGAAGCTTCATCAACAAAAGGGGGGTGAGGTGGGCGTCCTATCGACATGGGTATCTCCCTGGAATCGTCTCATCGAGAGCGACTGCCTGAGCTGCCGTTGAGCTCCGCGATCGTGTTGATGTTAAAAAAAATTTCCGGGCAATCACTAAAGTCTTCAATCCCCAAGGCATGCCGATGGGCCCAAGCATCAACCCGTCGCCCCCCCTCATGAAGGTAATCGGCGAGGCTCTTCTTTAAATGGGTACCCACCACCATCACCAACGGCTGCAACCGCTCTCCATCATGCGCCATCACAAGATCATATTGACCCGTTTGATAGACGGCCATCAAGCGAATAAAGGCCTCCTCGGAGAGCCTTGGGGTATCGCAGGGCGCACTGAGCATACTGCGGCCTTTCGAGGCCTCCATGGCTCTCAAAAGGCCGGCCAGAGGACCTTCAAACTCCGCATGAAGGTCCTCCACAACCCTATAACCCAGCCGCTGGTAGTCCCCAAGATGGCGATTGGCACTGATCAGGATATCCGACACTACCGGTCTCATGACATCAAGGACATGGGTGATCAAGGGACGTCCAAGATAGATCTCTAGTCCCTTATCGAGCCCTCCCATGCGGCGTCCTCGCCCTCCAGCGAGAATCAGGCCGGTGGGAGAGACTGCCCTGATTGAATCTTGAGTGTTAATCTGCATGCTGATTCTGATCTCTTTCGACCGTCCGCTCAGATCCCATGTCACCGCGTCTTCTGATCACCCTCTGTCTCGCTTGCTTACTGGGTTGCCCTCAAAAGGCTCCTGACCCTCTCTTTTTTGAAGCTGCAACAACTCAGAAGGCCTATCAGGATGTGCTGGCGGAACTAAAGATCGCCATCACCCAGCGCAACTTCAGGATTACCGGGCACAACAACATTGGTGGTGTCATCCGTGAACGGGAGGGGATAGCCTTTCCTGATTATGACACCATCCAGTTCTGCAATTTGAGTGAAGCCCGCATCATGTTGGAACTCTCTCCAAAAATGGTCGCTTGGATGCCCTGCAATGTCTCGGTACGCGCCCAAGGGGACCAGGTCATCGTGACCACCCATCTACTCCCCACGGATTCTGAAGATCCGGCACTGAACGACTTTGCCCGGCGAATGAACGAAGAACTCAAGGCCATTGTCGAATTCGCGCTCGAAGACTGATCGATTGCCCGTCCTAAGAAGGCCCTCTATGATGACGGCTTCAGACTACTCAGGATTTCTCACCATGCCCTTTACACGACCTTCTACCGCTATGCGTGCTGTTCACTTCATCCTCTTAGGAGGCCTTTTGATGGCTGAGCCGGTGGCCGCAAAACCTAAAGCAGCATCGGCTCAAAAGGGACCTGAATCTTCGAAGGCTTTGCCCCTGGTCAATGACTTCCCGACCCAGGCCCGGGTTGAATCGGTGATGCAGTGCATGGCTGAACACGGTGGGTCTAACCTTGACAACATGTATCACTGCGTATGCGCTATCGACAAGATTGCGAACCGCATGAGCTTTAAGGATTATTCGGAGTCCCTCACCTTCACCTATATGTTTGATACGCCTGGCGACAAAGGCGGTGAATTTCGCGACCCACCCCAATCAAAGATCCTGAGGGATCGCCTGAAGGCCGCCAAGGAAGAAAGCCAGACCTGTTTCCCTAAACTTCCAGCACCCTAAGCCGAGCGTCCAGCCGCGGCTCTGGATGGGCCTTCTCCATCGTTGATCATCCCCTTTTGAAAAATAGTATTAGCTAATGAATAGCAAATAGCGTAAACTAGAGGATGTTTGCAGCGGTTTTATGTTATGACCGCTAGGATCAATCAGGCCCTCTTCAAACCAAGCGGGCGCCCCAAGGCTTCTTCTGCCCCGATTTCTCCCGCAAACCTCCCGCGATTCTTCGGAAGTCCGTTTCCCGGATTCGCCTGCTCTATGCACCTCTTTTCAAGGCGCCCAGATCGTCATTTTGACGATTCGACGGACTGGCGCACAGGAACCTCATTTTTATGGATTTTTCTTCTCTGGGTCTTGACCAGAGCCTTTTAGAGGCTATTGCCGATCAAGGCTACACAACACCCACCCCGATTCAGGCCCAGGCTATTCCTGCGGTTCTGGAAGGACGGGATTTATTGGCCGCAGCCCAGACGGGCACCGGCAAAACCGCAGCATTCACCCTGCCGCTCCTGCAGCGGCTTATCGATCAAGGCGCCCATCAAAAATCATTGCCTCCAGGCCGGAGCCCGCGCATCTTGATTCTGGTTCCGACCCGAGAACTGGCGGCCCAAGTCAGTGAAAGCGTCGCGAACTATGGCAAAAAAACGCCGCTTCGTCAGGCCGTCATTTTTGGCGGTGTCGGCATGCAACCTCAAATCAACGCTCTTCGAAGTGGCGTCGATTTCCTGATTGCGACCCCAGGCCGACTCCTGGACCTTGTCGCCCAGGGCCATGCCAAGCTCAACCGAATCGAAGTACTCGTCCTCGATGAGGCCGACCGGATGCTCGACATGGGCTTCATTCGCGACATCAAGAAAATTGTGACGATGGTCCCGAAGGTTCGTCAGAACCTCTTATTTTCCGCGACGTTCTCCAAAGAGATCCGGGAGCTTGCTTCAGGCCTCCTCTATAAGCCCCAAAGCATCGAGGTTGCTGCCAGAAACGCCACCGCCGATCGGGTCGAACAGTATGCCTATCAAGCGCAGAAAGATTACAAACAGCCCCTCCTGGTCCACTTGATGACCTCTGGCCTGTGGGGCCAAACCTTGATTTTTACCCGCACCAAACACGGCGCCAATCGGCTTTGCCTCCAATTGGAAAGGGATGGTTTTCTGGTCGGCGTGATTCATGGAAACAAAAGTCAGTCGGCGAGAACCAAAGCCCTCAATGACTTCAAGGAGGAACGGATTCAGGTCCTGGTGGCGACCGATATCGCGGCCCGTGGACTCGATATTCCCGAGCTGCCCCATGTCGTCAACTACGAGCTTCCTGACGTCCCCGCAGATTACGTCCACCGCATCGGGCGAACCGGCCGAGCCGGTGCCGGCGGAGTGGCCATTTCTTTGGTCTCCCGCGAAGAAGCCGTTCAACTGAGGGACATCGAACGTCTTTTAGGACGAAAACTGCCGCTGCATCCGATGCCGGAGGACATTAAGCCCCTGGCGAGAACCCAAGAACCCGCACCGCCTCAAAGGCCGACAGCCCGCCGAGATGCCCCGGGTTCGCGCCGCGAACCCCAACGCAACCATCGGCAACCCGCCCATGGCGAGCGACGCGGTGCAGTCAGGACATCCTGATGTCGATTGACTCGATCACATCAATTTTATCCTGTTCGACTGCCACTGGAGCCGTTGACGAAGGCCATTTTGCTCCAGGCCAATCACCCTATCCATTCTGTGTCTATGGAGGACCACAATGATTCGACTCTACGCAGGCAACCTGCCTTCCGATATCACTGAAAACGAGTTCCAGGAACTGTTTTCCGAATTCGGCAAAATCTTTAGCTATGAACTCTCTCGTGATATTTTCACCGGGCGTTGCCGTGGTTTCGGTTTCATTGAAATGGAAGGGCATGAGGCCCGCGCAGCCATTACAGGCCTCAATGGTCGAACCGTTCGCGGCAATAGTATCCGCGTCAACGAGGAGCGCCCGCGCGCTAAGGGCCGAGGCGGCCGTCGCTAATCGAATATCTTGAATCGAACCTTTTTTTCTTTCCCCCTTTTTTTATTAGGAGACCCCATGGCCATGAAACTTTACGTTGGAAATCTCAGCTACGACGTCAATAACAGCGAACTCGAACAGATGTTCACTCCATTTGGCACGGTTCAATCCGCCAGCATCATCACTGACCGAGAAACCGGTCGCTCAAAGGGTTTTGGTTTTGTTGAAATGGGCTCAGACCAAGAAGCGCAGGCAGCGATCAATGACCTGCACGGCAAGGATATTGGTGGTCGCAGCCTCACTGTCAATGAAGCCCGTCCGCGCGAAGATCGTGGCGGCTTCAAGAGCGGTGGCGGCGGCGGTGGCCGCCGTGACGGCGGCTTTGGTGGCGATCGCCGCTACTAAAAAAGAAGCGGTTAGAGGCCCTTATCTTTAAGGGCCTCATCGACCGCCCCTTGAAGGCCCTTCGACACCCACCCCCGATGACCCAGTCTCTGGCCATTATCGGGGGTGGGCCCGCTGGGCTCATGGCCGCCGAAACAGCCTCTGCGGCTGGCATCCGTGTCGACCTGTTCGATGCCATGCCCACGCTTGGCCGTAAATTCCTACTCGCAGGAAGAGGGGGGCTCAATCTGAGTCACGCTGAACCCCTTGAGACTTTTCTCAGCCGCTACCGGCCCACAATGGATCTGATCGCCGACCCTGTCAGAGCCTTCTCACCAACCCGCATCAGAGCCTGGGCCGAGAGCCTCGGGATCAACACGTTCGTCGGCTCATCACAGAGAGTCTTCCCCGAAGAAATGAAGGCCGCCCCACTCCTGAGGGCTTGGCTTCGACGCCTTCGAGAACAGGGGGTCCGGATCCATGCAAGGCACCGCTGGATCGGCTTTGATCAATCTCACCATCACCTCCTTTTCAGTACACCCGAAGGACCTTTGAAGGTCACCGCAGATGCCATTATTTTAGCCCTTGGAGGAGCCAGTTGGCCCCATCTTGGATCCGATGGGAGCTGGCAAACCCTTTTGACCGAGCAAGGCATCAGTGTCCACCCGCTTCGATCCAGCAATTGTGGCTTCAAGGTCAACTGGGATCGCCACTTCATCGATCGCTTCGAAGGGACTCCGCTCAAGTCCATCGCGGGATCAACCCTCTGGCAAGGGGAAGTGTTTCAACAAAGAAGCGAATGCGTGATCTCCCAAGAGGGGCTTGAGGGCGGGCTTATCTACGCCCTTGCCGGCCCGCTGAGGGAGGCCATCGAAGCGAAGGGCCATGCTGTTTTGACGCTGGATCTTTTACCCGATTGGAGCCATGAAAAGATACGGATAAAGCTCGCGACCCCCCAGGGCAAACTCTCACAAAAAAACTTTTTACGCCGCACCTTAAGGCTCTCTGATATCAAGTGGGGCCTCCTGAGGGAGGTCTTTAAAGAAGAACTCCCGCGCACCCCTGAAGCCCTCGCTCAAAACCTTAAGGCTCTTCCCATCGTGGTCACCGCTATGATGGGGATTGAGCGGGCCATCAGTTCCGCTGGCGGCATCCACCTTCAGGAACTCTCTAAGGACCTGATGCTAAAAAGGAAGCCGGGGCTTTTCTGCTGTGGGGAAATGCTGGATTGGGACGCCCCTACCGGAGGCTATTTACTGACCGCCTGCCTTGCGACCGGACGCACCGCAGGCTTAGGTGCAGCCCACTGGCTGAAAACCCTGAACGCTAGCCTCGAAGGAACTTCCCTCCGCCATTCCTCAGATCAACCCCCTCCCTTAGAAAGCCCTCTTTAGTTCCAAAGGAGAGGCCGTTGGGCCATCGAGGGTCATAAGGGAAGGATTTTAGAGGCGGGGCGCCAGCACCAAGATTGACGCCATTAACCTTTATGGACCCCTTTGACGCCCCCCCTCGTGGCGGTAAAGAAATTCAGCTTCCGGCCGACCAAAGTCTTTCATCCAAAAGCCAAGTCGTGAACTCAAAACATCAAAAAATTCAGCAGGCCTTTTTTTCGCGAGTCCCTCACACCGATGACGGAGTTCAGGGAGAAACCTAATTTTTGGAGCGTCCGCCGCCCCTTTTGGGCCGGTATGCGCATCCACCTGGATGAGGACGAGGGGCGTTTAGGCACTTAAAAGCGTCCTTAATACGGGGTCAATCAATCCATAGCTCATGCGCCAAGATCCTGCTGGCTGAAGAATTTAGGCCTTAGATTCTGAAGGAGGATGAGCCTCAAAGATGGTCACAGAAACATCACGAGACCACCCAGGAACCATAACCTGAGCGTCACACCAGAGTCATCCGCGGACCTTAACCTGTCTTCTCGTTAAATCGTGATCCCTTTTCACTTTCCCGCCTTGGTGGCGGTTTTTGTGTGACCCGCTGCCAGGAGGTCCACCTTGAATCAAAATCTCATCGTCGGTTCAAGATCGAGCGATACACTTTCGCTGAAGGAAGTCGTTGGGAGGATTTTGCGGAACCATCCCAGTTATGATTGGCTCGATCAGTGTCGGGCCGCCCTCCCGGAGGCCTCCGAGGAATCGCTGCTAGAGGTCATCGACGAACTTTATGAATCTGAAATCCGCCAATGGGGCCGCCACGACCTGAGGCAGCGGTAGGGCTCAGCGCTTCAGTCTTCAATGCTAGAAAGCCCTTTTTCCAGTCTGGTTTTTCATGCCCTCAGGGCCTTTTCCGATGGCTGCTGACCTTACTGGCTCTCCGGGCTGTCCTGGCCCATTGTGGGTATTTTGTTCAAGATAACTGCCGCTCCCCGTCCCGCATGAGGACGCAGCCCGATGTCACAGTAAAGGCCTTGACTACAAACGCCCTCGGTTTCAAACTGCAATGTGGTATGGGTAATCCTATAATGGTCTTCCATCATGGCCGTCAGTTGGTCACGAAGGCCAGCGGAATCACTGACCGGCATATCCTCCACCATCACATGGGCCGAAAAGAAGCGATGCTGGCGGGAAAGACTCCAAACGTGAAGATCATGAAGCCCCATCACTCCTTCCGTCTGCATGAGATCGCGGATCAGGTCATCAACATCGATATCGGCAGGGGTAGCCTCCATCAGGATATCGAAGGCCTCACCGATCATCCGAATAACACTGAACAGAATCAGAACGGCCATCAAGACACTGACCAACGGATCTAGCCA
>QYQA01000030.1 GCA_007280285.1 Methylococcus sp.
CTGCTGGGAAAACAATATCAGCGAGACGGATGAACTGGTGGACGACGAGGACAACTCGTTCTAAATCAGCTCGTCAGTGGAAATCCTAGAAAGCGCGTCAAAACAGCCGAAATGACGCGCTTCTACGCAGCCGCTAACAGGATTACCTAAATACAAAGAACATCGATAAGCGGGTAAATTAAATACACCAAGATCATCACGACGGGGGCTTCGGCCCCCGTTTTCTTTAGCTTCAAATTGGCCGGCCCCTTTGGCTGCCTCAACCTCATTCACCAAAGATCATGCGGTCCATAGCATTGAGGCCCTTGCCACCCTTTCCTCCCGACATGAGGCTTCCCTTATCGATCACATCGCAGCTATTGGAGAGTGCATCGGATTCGAATGATGGCGTGCCTAGGTTCGCCATAGCCCCGCTAAGATTGAGGAGGGTGCCGGATATGACTAAAAATGACCGCGCCAGAAATCGGTGGGGATCGAGAGCAACCGGGGATTAGGCTCCCGTTTATCCCCAGCCCGAACACAAGACTTGTGTGTGGAGGTCCGTGACCTTCGGTTATTTATTCAGAACAGACGGAACGATGACGTGGCCTCAGTGCTCCTTAGGTCTCACAGGATTAAGGATCGTAGGCGCTTGCCAAACCTATCTTTCGACGATGATAGCGTCGCCATGGCGGATCGTGCCGCCGGCTATAACGCGGGCATAAACGCCAATCGAGGGGAGGGCTCTCCCAGCAAATGGCACCATCACGCGATTTTGCAAAATACCTTTGTTCATCACATCAAGATCGCGGGGCAAATCACCTTGGGCAAGGGTAGGCATGATGCAACGTGGACAGGGGTCAGTGATGTACAGGCGCACAGAGTCTCCAATGCGGACTGTTTTGCCAACCCAGTCGTTTTCAACAAAGCCATTTTGATCGCCGGTGTCGATGACGATATTGGGCCGAAAGCGGCGGGATTCGAACCGTCCCTGTGGATATAGTTCGTTCAGCTTTGTCAGCGATGCGGTGGTCAGCAAGTGTATGGTGGCGTAGTCAAAGAATGTTCCTTTTGGGGCGTCGCCGGCAACGGCCTCTTGACTGATTTCATTTGCCTGACCGGCGAACTCTGGCCAATATTGTTCTAGGGTTGATTCTTCGGGAGCTGCTACGCACAACTCAACCGGGCGATTCAGCGCTGCGGAAAGTTCGGCGTTGGCGTTGGAGTCGTCACTGAGCAGGCTCTTGCCACAGGGGAGGGTGATGCGGGTTGGCGGCAGCTGAGCACCCAGAGGTGGCGTCACATAAGCTGCATGATAAAAAAAGATGTCTGGCCATTTTCGGGGGTTTTTGGCGCTGACAATCTTACCGGTCTCAATATCAAGTAGAGCGAAGGCTCGGTCACCGTGCACACCGTGGGGTGTTATCTCGGACGCGTTCAACTCCTCGCCCATCATGGATTTTACGGGATACCGCCAGATTGTCGCGACTTTTTGTGTTGTATTGGACATCAGACTTCTACCTTGTACATTGAACGTTTTAACACCTTATTGGCCAGTGTACTCCTCTTTACACTAACTCTGGTCGGCTAAAGATCGTGGCTGCGGCACCAACTCTTTGAGCTTTTTGGGACAACCGCCTCTCAAGTCTGTTTCATTTCAAGACAACACGCAGAAGCTGGCCTGTCGTTTCAACACGACACATTGACCGGTTATTCCCATCATCGTGAATAATGAAGGCAAACGGAGTTGGCCCTGCAGAACTCATCAAACCGGGCTGGTTAGGGACCAAAGAGGAGGCCCCCGAACCTTTCAACGACAGAATGAGCGTGGACCCGGTCTGGAGCAGGCGCTACCAGATCATGGCATTGGGATTAGAATTGTGAACAGGGAATTTCCGTGACGGTCTTGTTTATGCTCACACCGGGTTGAGCAACTCCGCGGTCAAGAAGAGTAAATGTCTTGGTGCCCAAAAGCTTTCCATCCAGACCATTTCCTTTCTTTTCTGGCCCCAGCATCAGGATATTGTTTCGGAACCAAGTGCCGGGGACCTCACCTGCTTCGGTTGTGTCCGAACCAATGCTTGTACCCAGCAGGGTTATCTGGACGCTGTCATCAATGATTTCCTGATCACCCGGGCTAATGTAACCGGCAGCACCGATGAGCTGGTTGTAGTAGTTGATTGGAGGATTTACAGACTTGAAGCCATGGATATTGGCAACGGCTTCAACAATCTCGCCTCTTCTGTCCGTCAGCTTTCGTTGAAGCTTGACCTTGAGATTTCCGTTCCAACCGCTGGGGACCAACTCGCCCATGCGGAAGCAGTGTGCTTTGGTGCTGAAAACGGTTTTCGCCGACAATGAGGGTGACAGCGCAAGGGAATATATGAGGGCTGCCAGGGTGGCTGCGGTGGTCTTTTTCATGGGAATAATTTTTCTCGAATAGGTTTTTGCGTCTGCCTCAGACGCGAAAGCAGGATCTGAGGTTGGGTCGAGCTTAGGCGGTGCGCTATGGGGCGTCAATGCTTGGAGATTTGGATGGGGCATTCATTGCAGCTATGCCCCTCGTCGCCATGGCCGGGTTCATTTGTTGGGCTCTGGGTTTGGCTGGATTGGCCTTGAATCGACCCGTTTGACGTGAGGCTTTGGCTGTCGTGGAGTTGGGTTTTGACCTTGCGAGCTTTAAGCTTGTTGGGCTTGCTGATGCTCTTACGCTGGGGCGCTGGCTTGGCCTGGGGTCTTGGTGTGGGTCGAGCTTGAGCGGGTAGCGGAGTCGACTGGCTTTGCGTACTGAGCGTTGACCAAACAGTGTCGCTAATCAGTTTCCAGAGCACCAGTTGGTCTTGGGCTGAGGCAAATTCGGCAAGGCGCATAAAACAAAGGTCTCCGTTCTTTCCTTGTATTTATGCGGCCAACGGGATTTTCAGAGTTTAACCGACAAAATGCCCCTCCCTGTTCGGGGGTGTACTGTTTTTTGCTCATGGCTGTGTCTCCAGACAAGAAGGCAGTTTTCTGCCAATTGTCCATTTACACAAAAATCAGTACACCCCCTCGCTTGGCCTGTGTCCGTGTGCTGCGCTTGTGATGCTTTCCTTCAAACCAGCATCGTGTCCACCAAAATGGAGATGCTGCCACGAGAAAGATAATCAGCTTCTTTGGGTAGCCCGGGATGTGATGTATGGAGGAGGGGATAGGGACAACGCTTCGACGGTTGCTTTGGCTGGGTTTCAAATCGCCATCATCTACCTTGGTCACGTAACCCCTGTGAATAGAATCAGAAAGCGTTTTGTAGCAGGCCTTTTACCGTGCTACAACCGAATTTGAAATTTGAGACGTAACCCCTTGAGATCGAAAGCGGGTTGGTGAGAGCGAGAACAGATGAAATGCGGTCGATACGCTGCTTGTAATGCGCGGGTCGAGGGTTCGAATCCTTTCGCCGGCTCCATCTTTCAAAGACCTATCCTCTTGCGGCCCACCGGTTAATTTGAGCGGTTTCTTTGCGTTTGTGTAGACATTTGCGTAAATTAAGCGCATGAAATTCGCGGGATTTGAGTGGGATGAGGGGGACTGGCTGAAGTTTAGTAAACATGGTGTTACCCATCGGGAGATTGAGTACGTTCTGTTGCAAGAACCCGCGGTGATGCCTGATCCAAACCCTGATGAGCCACGGATGAGAGCTATCGGAAAGACAGAGGCAGGACGCTACGTCTTTCTGGTATTCATGCTGAGAAAAGTCGGAAGCCAAACAAGGCTGCGCCCGATCAGTGCTCGCTATATGCACAATAAAGAGGTTGATCGTTATGAAGAGCAAAATTAAGAGCATGCCATCGCTGAAGAGTGATGCGGACGCCGAACAGTTTGTCGAGACGTCGGATTTGTCAGAATTCGATCTTTCAGGCTTCAAGCCCATGCGTTTCGAATTCGAATCCAAGAAGGCCGCTCTGAATATGCGACTTCCACAGAATCTTCTGGATGCATTGAAGGTAAAAGCACGTGCTCAGGGCATACCCTACACGCGTTATGTTCGTATGCTGCTTGAAAAAGACCTAGCAATTCGTGACGCAGCGCCCAGAGCAGAAAAAACGGGATTTTGAATGTCTGATCCAATGCTCTAACTGGGTGCAGGATCGCTATCACGACGCAGAGGTAAATCAGACCTCAACAGAATGGAATCGTTGGTTTCGTAGCAGGCCTTTTACCGTGCTACAACCGAATTTGAAATTTGAGATGTAACCCCTTGAGATCGAGAGCGGGTTAGTGAGAGCGAGACCAAATGAAATAGGGTCGATACGCTGCTTGTAATGCGCGGGTCGAGGGTTCGAATCCTTTCGCCGGCTCCATCTTTCAAAGGCCTATCCAACTTGCAGAACCGTGCTACAGATCGGTTGTAGCATGCCGTGGTCGTCAAAACCCCAACTTTTCCTGTTTTCTGGTTCACGCTTTTGAGGCTGGGCTGAGTAGTTGTTGATGCTGCAAGGGCTTGTTAAGCGTTCTGTCAGATTGCGCGTTGTGCCTAAATGTATCGTGTAAACACCGAAAACCTGTTGGTAATGAAAACCCTTATTTTTATGGGGTTGAAAGTGCGTCGGGGAGGGTGGATTATGTTGTCGGAAAGCTTAGGTATCGGTGTTTCCTTAAACCAAAAATCTGCAAAAAGTTGAAATTTTATAAGGCGGACGGCGGCGCTCATTTCTGAAAGACGGGGCCAGCTCCCGCTAATGACTTGACTGGGTTTCGGTTAAACCTTACTGATGGATCAGTTTGAAGAGTCAGATTCTCATATTCTTCAATGCCCTGCTACGTAGGGCTTAGTGTGGGCATGAAGGGTGACATTTCTTTCTATAGACTCAGTAACTGCGTCATATCTAACTCTCGAAATAGCCGCATGCCGATTTTGGTGTATCTGATTATTAACTTATTTTTAATGTGATGCGATTATAAATATACCTGATTAGTAAGAAGTCTCAGGAATGGCCTTCAGGCTCACCATATGAGCCTGAGGGGCTCCATGATGATCGCACCTGAAGAAGAGGAGATCACCCATGGC
>QYQA01000113.1 GCA_007280285.1 Methylococcus sp.
CCACATTCAGATTATCGGGGCCTCACTGATCCTGAAGCCGTGCTGCATCAGGGCGGGTGACCATCTGGTGCAGCAGTCGACGTTATGGCTTCTTGGTTACCGCATAGAAAACGGGCTAATATCGTAGCTTCTGCGGTTATCTGAAGACAGCCAACAATGATGATGGCCTAACCCCGGAGAAAATGACCATCTCCATAGCATGATGGATGCTGGGTGGATCCGCGCTCTAACATCCAGAAAGCCGCGCGGTGGACTGGTTAGCTGGATAGATGACCAGCAAGTAGGGTCACTAAGGTGCCGGAGATGAAAAATATCCCCAACATGTGAGCGCTCTTAAAAATCGCATTTTCTGTGCGTAACATGGGGTCAGTCACTAGCCAGAATGGTACAAAAAGGAGCAAGGTGGTTACAACATGAAGCGTGATCATCGTTTATCCCTCTCAAAATGCCTGAATGCCCTGTCCCTCTTGACAGGCACATTGAAGTAAAAGCAATTAACGGGCCACTAAATGCCCTAGGGCTTCTGGTGAGGGGGCTGGTTTGAGGGTTCACGGTTCCAGGGAGTCAGCTGGTTGCACTCAGCATGAGAGATTCTGCCTTTGTGAAGAGTCTCGACCTGATAAAGAATCGGAGTCCTTCAGGCCCCTCGAGTGAGAACATTCCCCCCCTTCCTTTGATGACATCCAAGGTGATCTGGGTGTGCTGCCAATACTCGAATTGACTCCTTGACATATAAAAAGGGCAATCGCCGACGTCGCCTATCAAGACGTCGGACTCACCGATGATCAAGTCCCCTTCTGGGTAACACATGGGGGAGCTGCCATCACAGCAGCCACCCGACTGATGAAAGATCAGTGCCCCGTATTTCTCGCGAAGCCTTTCAATCAGCGTGATCGCCGATTCGGTAGCGATCACTCTGTTCGGCGTTGGCTTCTCGTTCAGAAGAACCCCAGCGCTTTGGGGCTGTAGCTGACCAGAAGGTTTTTAGTCTGCTGATAATGGCCCAGCATCATTTTGTGATTTTCACGGCCAATGCCTGATTGTTTGTAGCCTCCGAAAGCGGCATGTGCGGGGTAATGATGGTAGCAGTTGGTCCAAACCCTGCCCGCCTGAATGCCTCGGCCGACCCGATAGGCTCTGCTGCCATCACGGGTCCAGATACCCGCACCCAGTCCATAGAGGGTGTCGTTAGAGAGACTGAGTGCTTCCTCCTCATCCTTGAATGTGGTGACAGAAACGACGGGACCAAAGATTTCTTCTTGGAAGACCCGCATCCGGTTGTGACCTTCAATGACGGTGGGTTTGACGTAATAGCCGCCTTGGAGCTCCCCTGCGAGAACGTTTCGTTCACCGCCAATGAGGCAGCGAGCACCTTCCTGCCGACCGATATCGAGGTAGGACAGAATCTTTTCGACCTGCTCTTCTGATGTTTGAGCGCCGACCATGGTTGCAGGGTCTAGAGGGTTCCCCTGCTTCATGGCGGCGATGCGTTCAAGGGCCTTGGGCATGAATCGATCATAGATCGACTCCTGGATCAGGGCTCTTGAGGGGCAGGTGCAGACCTCGCCCTGGTTGAGGGCAAACATCACAAAGCCTTCGACCGCCTTGTCGAGAAAGTCATCGTCCGCTTGAAAAATATCCTCAAAAAAGAGGTTAGGAGACTTGCCGCCCAACTCCAGGGTGACCGGAATGATGTTTTGAGAGGCATACTGCATGATCAACCGTCCCGTTGTCGTTTCTCCAGTGAAGGCGATTTTGGCAATTCGGCGGGATGAAGCGAGGGGTTTTCCGGCTTCAAGGCCAAAGCCATTCACAATATTCAAGACCCCCGGTGGTAAAAGATCACCGATGATCTCCATCAACACCATGATGCTCATCGGGGTCTGCTCGGCGGGTTTGAGGACGATGGTATTGCCTGCCGCAAGGGCCGGTGCGATCTTCCAAACGGCCATCAAAATAGGGAAGTTCCAGGGAATGATTTGCCCCACAACACCCAGGGGTTCATGAAAGTGGTAGGCGACGGTATCTTCATCAATTTCAGCGATCGATCCCTCTTGAGCGCGGATGCAACCCGCAAAATAACGAAAATGATCGATGGCGAGCGGGATATCCGCCGCCATGGTTTCCCGGATCGGTTTGCCGTTATCCCAGGTTTCAACGGTTGCCAACCTTTCAAGGTTGGCCTCCATGCGGTCAGCGATTCGGATTAAGAGATTGGCGCGTTCAGTGACCGATGTTTTTCCCCATCGAGGGGCTGCGGCATGCGCTGCATCAAGCGCCAACTCGATATCTTCGGCGGTTCCGCGGGCAATCTGTCCGATGGGTTTTCCGGTAATGGGCGTGACGTTCTCAAAATACTGCCCGAGGACAGGGGGCTGCCATTGACCCCCGATGAAGTTGTCGTATCGCCCTTTAAAAGGGAGTGTATTCGTCATGGGATTCTCCTTGGGACAGTGAAACGCCGGGGTTGGCCATAAGCCTTAGGAACCCAAGAACGAATTCCTAAATGAAGGATGAGCCACTGATTTTTATGGCGACCTCAGATTCGAATTCAGATTCTAGACGTTTTTTATGGTTTTACCTCGAACGATAACCTTCCAGTCAGCAAAGCATCACAGAAACCGTTTAACCTGATTTCTAGAGAGCGCCTTTTGAATAGGGGCTCAAGGTTCCATCGATCCTTTAGTGAGGCCAAGACCGTGATTGACAGACTCAAGGAGAATCATATGGAAGAGGTCATTTGGGGGATCATGAAGAGGCATGAAGAGTGCGAGTGGCTTGAATTGAGTCGCGCCGCGTTCCCCGGGATCTCCGATGGTGAAATTCTGGATGTGATCCAGCTTTATTTCTGTGAAGATATTGAAGAACTTCTTGAGGATTGAAACGCCTCCAGAGGCTACTGGAACGTGGCGCTGACCTTGGTGAGGTTCACCACTTTGATTTGGCAGGTGTTGACAGCCCCGGTGCAATCACCACCCCAGCCTAAAAACGTCCGGCCCTCCTGGGGCGTCGCGGTCAAGGTGACCTCTGTGCCTGTCACGAAAGCATGACTACAGGCCCTCATATTATTCCCGCATTGAAGTCCATTGGGTACACTTGAAATCGACCCGTAGCGGCTTTTAGTGACCTTCAATAGATATTTTGGCTTCACTCGAAAGAATGCATTGATCGTGATCGTGGGTTGATTCAAGACCCATTGGCAGGACGTGCCTATAGGATTTTGGCAGCCGGTCCAGCGAGCGAAATCATAACCATCCTGAGGGGCGGCGGTCAGTACAACCGCTGCATCCTTGCCAAACTTCTTAAGGCAGTCGAATGTCCCAAGGCCGCAGGTGATCCCCTCGGGAGCACTTGTGATTTGGCCGTGGGCTGGCCGAATAGTCTTGATCTGGTAGTCGCTCGATGAAACAAATCGGGCATTGACTGAGAGATTGCTATTCATAGTCACCGAACAAGTTCCAGCACCTTGGCAGGCCCCAGACCAACCAATAAAGTTTTGTCCCGCCTCGACTGAGGCACTTAAGCTGACGGGGGTGCCTTGGGTAAAGCTGAATGTACAGACTGAACCGCAACTGATCCCTGAGGGATTACTGGTCACCAGACCGCTACCTGAGCGGCTCACGGTAAGGGTGTATTGATTAGGCGCATCATCTCCCTCAATGGCGGTCACGATCTGATTGCTGCCGTTACTTTGAAGCCAGACGGCTTGGGCCTGTGTGGCTGAGGACATCGCGATATCTGGAATCGAGGCATTCTGACTCCTGTTGCTCAAGGTCTGAGGGGTCGTCCAGGAGCCCCCTAGGTAATAGCTACCCTGAATGGTGGTCGTCGTCGAGGTCTGGAGATACCACACCGCTGTTGCTGCTCCATTCGGATTCGTGGCAATTTTGGGAAAGTAAGCATTTTGAGTGGCGGTGAGGTCGGTCCAGTTTCCCCAACCCGCCGAGGTCAAAGGACGGGTTCGGATCCCCCAAATGCCATCCGTTTTTTGTTGCATCCAGGTGGCCATGGCGCTGCTGGCGCCATTGGAGGCGATCTGTGGCGCGTTGGCATCGAGGGTGCTTGGACTCACATAATTGATGTCGCTCCATGTGCTATTGTCAGTTGGCGGGAGGCAATTTGGAAGATTTGGCCGCTGGCTTCCATCCAGATCGCGGTGGTCTGGGGAACGTCATCGATGGTGATTTTAGGGAGCTTGGCGTTGGCTGAGGGGGTACTCAGCTGAGTGATTTTTCCAAAAAGGCTATTGCGAAACTGAACGGCCTGAATGGTGTTCGTCAGTCCGCCATCATTGCTCATCCAGACCACGGAGTAGGTGCCATTCGCGGCCATAGCGACCTGCGGGTCATAGGCATTCAGGGACGCTGAGCTGATGGTTTTGGGGGGGAGCCATACGCCGCTCTTGAAGGCGCGGCTTTGGACGACCCACGCGGTCCCGTTATATTGGGTAAAGACTGCGAGCGCATTGCCCGCCTGATCAAAAGCCACTTGGGGGTAATTGGCGCTTTGTGAAGAGTCACTGATCGTTAGGGGTGTTTTCCAGAGCCCCGTCGCTTGATTGAAGTCAGCGCTCTTAATGACATTCGTTGTCCCCGCCTCAAGCCAGACGGCTTTTGCATTCCCATTGCTGTCGATGGCTATTTGTGGGAGCGATCCATCCTTCCCCGTCTGGCTGATATCCGACGATGTCAGCTGCCACGCGTTGTTATTGAAAAAGCGAGTCTGAACGATCCAGTTGGTGCCATTGGATCGAGACCAGATGGCCGCGGCAACGCCCGAACCATTGCCTGATATCCTTGGAATTCTGGCATCGTAGCCGGAGAGGCTCAGATTTGAAGAGGTGATTGCCCAAGACCAACTCGCTATACAGGTGGCAGGCCCCAGGGCCAAGGCGAGGAGGGTTAAAGAAAAGAATCGACCTATCAAAGGCAGAACGGGCTGAATCAAACGATGCATCGAAGGCTCCCTGAACGATAGCCTTAAGGGGCTATTCACGTGCCCCATCGTACCCCTTTAATGTGCGTTTTCGCCAGTCTGTCTTAAAGTCTTAAGCCGTCTAGAGCCCCCTTGCGGTTTCGCTTGCGATGGACTGGCGCGGCATTCGGTGCATCGCCAATCACTGCCGGTTCGCTTCTCTGAGGGAGAGCAGTCCTTGTTTTGCTGGCAGCCAAGACAAAACTTGACCCGACGGTTCCGAACACTTTCCCAGGTCCAACCTTTCTTGCTCACCGTTCGGGGTCTCTTTTTTTTGTCTAGTTGACACCAGAAAGCAGCGCAGCGTTCTCTCGTTTCTCGAGCCCTTCGATGATGAGATCCACCATGCGCTCGGCATACTGCTTTTCTTCTTGAGTCAATGCCTTATAAAGGCTCCGATAAAGTTTGCTGAAAGAGCGCACATCATCTTCCTTGTAAGGGGGATCGATTTGGGTGAACACACTGGCGAGTTTGTCAAAATCCTGCGTGTAAAGGTACTTGACCGGACGAATAGTGCTCATTAACAGCCCTGTTAATTATGAAGTCGACGAATGGACTTGAGGGGTCTTTCAGTGCCTTGAACCCCACTCAAGGCGGGCCATTAAGCCGGATAAATGTTACGGCTATGCGGGGGGAGTCGTGTCAGGAAAATGTCAACGCCAGGGGGCGCCAAGAGTGACCCGATAGAAGGCCTATTGATGTTGGGTTTTGGAGGCTAAAGGCCATAATGCTAGCCCCGTGAAGACGATAAAAACGCACCTCCCCAAAGGGAGGCTTATGTTTAAGTTTCTTGGCTTTTAGTGCCCTGACAGACGCTTTAAGGGGTCTCCATGGGTTCTGCAATTCTTCCTGGCCTTGCACGTCGTGTGGCCTTTAAGCGCCTTTCAAGTTCGATGATGCCGTTTTCAAGGGAGGCATCCATGACGACGATATTGCCCATGGACAGAATGATGCGCTGCAGTTCAGGGATTCTGGTACCCCCTGTGGAGACGATGTAGACCGGCTGGACGTAGAGGACCGACCGGCCGACCGGGAGGACGATGATTCGTCCACGAAGCACTCTGGACCCCCGTTGATCCCATAGCGTTAACTGACGCGCAATCTCTGGATCCTGGTCGATAAGCGCGCTGACCTGTCCTGGGCCCTCGACCTGAGATTCCCGACTGAACCGATAGACAATGATTTTCTTCTCTTCAGGACGGGCGCCTGGGATCGGTTTGTCGCCGCCATCAAACGTTCCTGCAACGGCTAAGGCACTGAGGTTGCTGCGACCTACGGGGGTCATCGGCTCAATCATCACGAAGTTGTGGCGATCGCTCTGATAACCCTCAAGCGCCGTTGTTAGGTAGAAGGGTTTGACCATCGCATCATTGACTTTGGCAATATCCCAGGTCTCTGCTTGTTCATAAAAAAGGCCAGGGTCTGTCTGATGGTATCGAGCATAGATTCTCATCTGATTCCCAAAGAGGTCTTTGGGATACCGGAGATGACTCGAAAGGGCAGGAGGCATGGTGCCGATGTCCTTGAAAAGGCCAGGATAGGCATTGCGGTATCCCTGGATAATGGGGTCGCGGGTGTCGCTGATGTAATAGTCGACGCTCCCATCAAAGGCATCCACGACGATCTTCACCGAGTTTCGGATGTAATTGAAGGGCTGCTCCTCTCGATCCCGATTGAATCGGGTCGCTGAGCGCTTTGATCCTGGATACCAATTGGACGTGGTGTAGGCGTCGATGACCCAGAATATCCGTTTGGGAGTGATCACAATGTAGGGATCATGATCGAGATTCAGGAAGGGTGTGAGCTCTTTGACTCTCTCAACGATATTGCGGTGAAAGAGAGCTCTGCTGTTGCCGGTGATGTTGACCGAGAAAAAGAGCTGCTCATCGCGGAAATAGAGGGAAAATAATAGCTTTCTGAAAAGAGAGCTAATAGGGACACCGCCACGGCCTGTGTAGTTGAAGCTCGATTGTTCATCCGCGCTTGGAATACCGACAAGATCCAGATTGTTCGGAACAATCGCATAGGTCAGATTCTCTTCGCCGTAATAGATATCCGGGCGTTCAATAGCATCGAACGTGACGTTCGAGGGGATGCTCAAGTCTTTAAGATACCAGTGCATGGGGGTCTGGCCATCCTGTGCGGCCGGCGTTGCAACCGCTCCGTAGCCGTGGGTATAGCGAAGATGCATGTTCTCCCAGTTCTGAGCGGGTTCCGGCAAGAGGCGAAGATTAGTTTCACGCGCTGCAAGGTTCACTTGCTCGAGCCGGCCGTTAATCATATAGCGATCAACGTCGACGTCGGTGAAGTGGTAATAGGGCCTGATGCCTTGCAGTTGCTGGTAGACATCATCCAGAAACTCCGGATCCCAAACCGGGATATTGTAGAGATGAGACCTTAGTTCTGGGTCGAGGACATCCTCATCGGGAAGTCCTGGGGTGATATCAATGTTGATAATGTTAGTGAGGTCATAGGCCTTGAGGGTCGCATCGATATTACCCTCCATGTGAGCACGTTCTGATTTGACCGGATTAGGTTGAACGATAAATCGATCGAGCCACTGAGGAATGGCCTCGATGTGACGCAGCCCGATCGAGCTTAGAAACAGCAAAGACAAAATAAACAGAGGAGTCCGCCCCTTCCTCTGGTGGACAAACCAGAGACCCACCAGAGTGGTGCCAATGAGGCTGATAATGGAGAGCCAAATCAGGGGCAGGAAATAGTCCGTTTCGAGGAAGCCTGGACCAAAGAATTGTGGTTCATGGTCTTCGGTATAGAGAAGATCATAGCGCTCCAGAAGAAATCCCCAGGCAATAATCAGGGTGTTGACGAGGACAAGACCGCTCAAATGAATCTTGGGACCCGACGCCCATTCTTTTTTCTGGCCGGCCAGTAATCGATGCTCGAAGAAATAGAGGGTGGCCATTGCGCCTGAGAGAATCAAGGAGGCAATGAGCATTTCTTTTTGAATCAACTGAAAGACCGGGAACGAGAACAGGTAAAAGCTGATATCCCGATAATAGAAATAATCCTTAAGTCCTGCTGAGGGCCCAAAAATAAACAGAAGAGCACTGTGCCAGTCGTTATAAAACGGCATCGAGATGCCAATGGCGAGGAGGAGGGCCAATGGCGCATAGACCTTCATCGAGCCGGTTTGAAACAGGTGAAGGATTTTCTGTCGCCGATTGAATTCCCGCTGGCTCATCGCCGCGAGCCAAGCATGGTCGACTCCGAGATAGCTCGATGCCGCGAGGAAGTTCAAAAAGAACAGCAAGAAAAAGAACAGGGTGATCGAGCCTGCGATAATGTAGCGATAGAGGAGCTTCAGCCAGAAAAACTGGGTATAGCCCAATTCGCTATGCCACCAGAAACTGGTAATCAGATCGGTAAAGACGACGCCCGCCAAAAGACCCAGGGCGCCAAGGCCGATCAGGGCCAGTCCTAGGAGAGTGATTAATCGTTGCCAGCTTTTCATGCGTGCCTCGGGAGCTTGTCGCTGTTGCGGGATACCGTCTTGGATGCCCGGCCATCGCGAGGCATCAAGGCCAATTGTAATGGAACTCAAGCATCGCGTTGAGGCTCCTTCATGAGGATCAGGGAAGAGCTTGATATCCATCATCGCATTCCCCTCTCTAAGACGTGTCTTTTTAACCCGCTCTCGATATAGTGGGGCTCTATAAGGCTTACGAGGGATGGATTTTGGCTGGGAGTCCAACGCGATGAACTCAAAATCAGATGGTCTATCAACGCTCTCTCCACGTGAGGTAGAGATGCTGTGTGAGATCGTCGATCATCATGGCGGTGAGGCGACCTCGCTCCTTCAAGTCCTGATTGACGTTCAAATGCGCTTCCGCTGTGTGCCCGCTGGGGTGATGACCTTCCTCGCTGAGATTCTCCATCTTCCAAGAACGCAGATTCAGGCCGTCGTTGAGTTCTATAGTTTTCTGAGTGTCACCTCGACAGGCCGCTTTGATGTCCGGTTCAGCGATTCGGTGACCGATCAGCTTCTTGGGAGCCGTGATCTTGCGACTCGGCTTTGTCAGCGTCTTGGAGTCAAGCTTGGGGAGACTCGCGCTGATGACGCGGTGAGTGTTCATTTGACCTCATGTACCGGCCTTTCAGACCAAGGCCCTGCGGCTTTGGTGAATGGTCAAGTTTTGACCCGGCTTGATGGCGATCGCATCGTGCAGATGGCGGATTTTATTGATCAAGAGATCGATCTTGATGCTTGGCCGAAAGCCTGGTTTAGGGTTGAGGATCAGGTTCAACTCGAGGGTTTACTCCTCGCCGAGGAGTTGCCTTTGGGGGCTTGCCTTGAGAGAGCTGGGACCCTTGATGCTGTGGGCATTATTTCTGAGATCGATCGTTCCGGGCTTCGGGGGCGGGGTGGGGCTGGATTCAAAACCGCGGTTAAATGGCGCTTCTGTTATGAAGGTGCCGAAGGCACTCTCCCCGGTGACCCCTCGATCACTCGGTATGTGGTGTGTAATGCCGATGAGGGGGAGCCTGGAACCTTCAAGGACCGGGTCCTTCTGAGCCGCAACGCTCATGATGTCTTTGAAGGGATGACCGTCTGTGCGCGAGCCATTGGGGCTCTCAGGGGTTTTCTTTATCTTCGAGGCGAATACCGCTATCTCCTCGATACGCTGCTGAAGGTCCTCGAAGCTCGCCGTTCAAGAGGGCTTCTTGGAAGGAATATCCTCGGCGTTGAAGGTTTCGATTTCAATATAGAGATTCATCTTGGCGCAGGGGCTTATATCTGCGGTGAAGAGTCGGCGCTGATTGAATCGCTTGAGGGGAAGCCTGGACATCCTAGAAATCGTCCACCTTACCCGGTCACTCATGGCTACCTTGGACAGCCGACGGTCGTTAATAACGTCGAAACTTTTGTGGCGGCCGCAAGAATTATGGCCTTCGGGGCGGATTGGTTTTTAAGTGAAGGGACCGCCCAATCAACCGGGACCAAAATGCTCAGTGTGTCGGGTGATTGTGAACGGCCCGGCATTTACGAGGTCCCTTTTGGAACACCGGTGAGCGTGGTGATGCATCGTTGTGGGGCCGATGACCCGATGGGTGTTCAGGTGGGTGGACCATCAGGAACCTTTATTGGTAAGGCTGAATTTGAGCGGATTCTGGGGTTTGAAGATCTTTCGACGGGTGGTTCGATGATGGTTTTCAGTCAGGCGCGGGATGTGGTCGCGATCGCTCGCGGTTTCACCCATTTTTTTGCTCACGAAAGCTGTGGGTTTTGTACCCCTTGTCGGGTCGGAACCTCCCTGCTTAGGCAATTGATTGACAAGATTGCTGAAGGCCATGGAACCCCTCATGATCTGGTCGAGATGACTCAGTTGGCGGCCATCGTCAAAAACGCAAGCCACTGTGGCCTCGGGCAGACGGCCGCTAATCCCCTGATGCAAACCCTCGAGCGATTTCCTGAGCGATATCAGGAACGATTGAAGACCACTCTTTTTGAGCCAGGGTTTGATCTTGATGGGGCTCTTGAGGTGTCCCGTCAGATGACAGGAAGAGCGGATGCCAACGCGCATCTCACGCAAGTGGGCTGAGACATGATGGGCTATTCAGACAGCGTCACGGGATGGGTCAGAAGATGCTGACCATCGATGGGGTCGCGCTGTCCTTTGAGGCGGGGCAGACCCTCATGGAGGCCGCAACGGCAGCGGGCGTCTATCTTCCTCACCTCTGCCATCATCCAGAATTCAAGCCTCATGGAAGCTGCAAGCTCTGCACGGTAAAAGTCAATGGGCGTTTTGCTTCAGCGTGCACCCTGCCAGCGGCCGAAGGCCAAGAGGTCCTGAGTGAAACCCTGGAGTTGAGACAGCTTCGCGTACGCATCACCCAGATGCTATTTGTCGAGGGGAATCATTTTTGCCCTAGCTGTGAACAATCGGGTGACTGTAAGCTCCAGGCAACGGCCTATGCCCTGGGTATGCTCGACTCCCACTTCCCTCATTTCTTTCCGGCGCGGCGGGTCGATGCCTCTCATCCCGACATTCTGCTGGATCTTGACCGTTGCATTTTGTGTGAACTCTGTGTCAGGGCGAGTAGGGATATGGATGGAAAGTCGGTGTTTGGAATCGCTGGGCGAGGGATGGAGAGCCATCTGGTGGTCGATGCTGAAAGTGGTGCCTTAGTGGATACGGTGATCGAGGTGTCGGATCGGGCGGTGAAGATCTGCCCGGTTGGGGCGATCCTGATCAAACGCACCGCCTATGAAAAGCCCATCGGGCAAAGGCTTTATGATCACCATCCGATTCAGGCGGTCCTTCTTCAGGCGGATCAGGGTGGCGGATCTTGTGACCAATAAGATCCTTATTGCGACGACCTCGCTAGCCGGTTGTTTTGGCTGTCATATGTCATTTCTCGATATCGATGAGCGGTTTTTTACGCTGTGTGAGCACGTGGTGTTCGACCGTAGCCCGTTCACCGATATCAAACACTGCGGTGAGCATGTCGACGTCGGTTTGATCGAGGGGGGACTTTGTAACGCTGAAAATGTCGCAACTCTTCGGGAATTTAGACGCCACGTCAAGATTCTGGTAGCGGTCGGAGCCTGTGCCATCAATGGGGGGATTCCCGCCATGAGGAATCATATCCCTTTAAAAGAATGTCTTGAAGAGTCTTATCTTCAGGCTATCGGCATTGATTCACCCCAAATCCCTAATGATCCCGAACTGCCTTTATTGCTGGATCGCGTCCGACCCATTCATGAAGTGGTGAAGGTGGATTATTTTCTTCCGGGATGTCCTCCTTCAGCGGAGGTCTTTTGGACCTTTCTGATGGATCTTTTGGCGGCACGACAGCCTCAGCTTCCTGAGGCACAGATTCATTATGATTGATCGGTGGGTGGGGAGGCTCTGGTATGCGTTTTGGAATTGATCTTGGCGGGACCAAGATAGAGTTGATCGCCCTTGATGGCTCAGGCCTTGAGGTCTTTAGGGAGCGGATGGCAACGCCTCAAGGCGATTATGCGGCGACGCTCGATGTGATGGTCCAGTTGGTCCAGCGGGCGGAAGCGACCCTTGGGACGTGTGGAACCCTCGGCATTGGGACTCCGGGTGCGGTCTCTAAGCTCACCGGCTCGATCAAGAACGCCAATTCTATATGCCTTAATGGCCGGCCGCTCCGAGAGGATCTCGAGGTCCTTTTAAAGCGACCGGTCAGGATGGCCAATGATGCCGATTGTTTTGCCCTCTCAGAGGCGAGTGATGGGGCCGGTAAAGGCTATGGCACGGTATTCGGCGTCATCCTTGGGACCGGGGTTGGGGGCGGTATTGTGGTTGGGGGGCGACTGTTGCAAGGACCCAACGCCATCGCCGGTGAGTGGGGCCATAACCCGCTGCCGTGGATGAGATCCGAGGAGTCTCCTGGCCCTCCTTGTTATTGTGGAAAAAGGGGCTGTATCGAGACCTTTCTTTCAGGACCGGGTCTCGCCTTGGATCATCAAGCAAAGACTGGATGGCTGTTAAAAGCCCCGACGATTCTTGAATCCGCGGCCAAGGGGGATCAGGCGGCTGAGGCCACTTTTCAGTGTTACGAGGATCGACTGGCAAGGGCTTTGGCCCATGTCATCAATCTGATTGATCCTGATGTGATCGTTCTCGGGGGTGGTCTTTCTCATTGTGACCGACTCTACGAGGCTATTCCTGCCTTGTGGGGCCGTTACATCTTTTCTGACCAAGTCATCACCCCCCTGTTGCCGCCCGTTCATGGCGATTCCAGTGGGGTCAGGGGGGCCGCCTGGTTATGGGGATCTTAAAGGCGGGCGGGATTTAGGGGATGACCCGCTGAATCGTGATGTCGTAGTGGGCTCCTTGAGACGGTGTCACCGGTTCACTGAGGCCTTCAAGGTCTCCAGACGAGGCAACCGGACGCCCCGATTTTGAAATGCGGGCGCCAATAAGGAGCCGCTCAAACTTTGAGAGGTTCATCCCGGCCATCATCGACATGCTGTCATCCAGCTGGACTTCGATGGGGAGGTCCCTGACTATTTTTCGGACCACAGCGAGAGGCATGGGAGGACCTTCAGCCGCTTTTGCAAAGATAAATACGGTGTCGTTGGGGTCTGCTTTGGCGGCGAGTTCTTTGGCCAGCGTCACCCGAACCCGGATCGATGTTCCTTGAGGCTTCTGATCCCCCTGGGTGCTGCTGGCCGCGTTGGGATCGAGCTGGTGAAGATAGCCCTCCAGTTCTACCGCCTCGTCGCTCCCCGGGGTGAACTCGGCCCTGAGCTGTTGCCAGCTTTTAAGTGCGCTCTGCGTATCGCCTGATTGCGCGGACTCGAGACCCGAGAGCCACAGGGCCAGCTTGTGCTTGGGGTTTTTTTGGAGGATCTTCCGAACCATCTCGATCGGCCGTCCTTGAAGCCTTCCATCTTGAGCTTCGGCGAGAGATTCAGCGAGGGAGACCTGGATGTCCAGGTCTTCAGGGGCGAGCTTCATCGCCATTTCAAAGGCCTTAGCCGCTTCCTCGGGTCGCTCTGTGGTTTGAAGGGAGCGACCGAGAAGGATCCAGCCTTCAAGGTCATCAGGTTTTTCGGTGAGCCGACTCGCCAGAGCCTTTATCGCCACACGGGCGGACTCCTGGGCTGCTTGCGGTGGGTTCTCTAGGAGTTCTGGACGACCGAATTTGAGGTAGAGGAGTCCTCCAAGTAGAGGGATCAGGATCAGAGCGGTGAGGAGTGTTCGCCGGCCCTTTGAGGCGTCCTTTCCGTGAACCGCGGTTTCTGCTTGATTGAGGTCATCAAGGAGGTTTCGTTCAGATTCATGCGTCAGGCGATCAAGCTCTTCCGCCAAGGTTCCCTCCTGGGCAAGATCGGCCTGCCGCTCTAAATGAAGGGCCCAGTTCAATTGGTCGCGTCCTTTAGGGGGGGTGTTGCCGTTCCCTCTCCATGCCGGGACGAAGAAGAGGTAGCCTAGAAGCAGAATCAGAAGGGCTATCAGCAGGAAGGTAATCATGGCGTGATGCGATGTTCGAGGGAGGGGCTTGATGACAGCGCGTTGATCCGCTTAATGGCTATCATCCAGATGTTTTTTTAAGACGCTCAAGCGTGTCTTGGTCGGCCTCGCTGAGGGGGCTTAATGGCTGAGGTTTCCGCTGACGGGCATAGCGCCAGGCCATGACACCCCCAAACAGCAGGATCAGCAAGGGACCACCCCACAAGAGGAAGGTTGTCGGTTTTATGGGGGGGCGGTAAAGCACAAAATCACCATAGCGGTCCGTCAGAAAACGGATGGCCTCAGCATCGCTTTGCCCGGCCGCTATCATCTCATAGACCTCGTTGCGAAGGTCTTGGGCCAAGTCGGCATCGGAATCTGCGAGGGATTGGTTTTGGCAAACAAGGCAGCGGAGTTCGCCAATCAGGCGGTCATAGCGCGCGGCCTTATCAGGATCCGCGAACGACCGGATCTCCGTCGCGAAAAGGGCCGAGGACCCTGTCAGTGTCAGGAGTAGGATAAGGGTTTTCATCAGGGTTCCTGCTTGAGCCGCTCTACCAAGGGCAGGATATCCTTTTCAAGGGCTTGCGGGGTGACGGGTCCTGTATGTTTCATCCGAATGAGACCCTTTTTATCAATCACGAAGGTCTCGGGGACGCCATAGACCCCAAGATCGATTCCTACACGCCCGTCTTGATCGAAGCCGCTCGCTTCATAGGGATTCCCAAATTTTGAAAGCCAGTCTCTGGCGGCCGTTAACTGGTCTTTGTAGTTGAGGCCAAAGATCGGTACCTCTTGGCGTTGAGCAAGCTCTAAAAGAACGGGATGTTCCTGCCGGCAGGAGACGCACCAGGAGGCCCAGACATTGAGGAGAATAACTCGGCCACGAAAGCTTTCAGGGGTGAGAGCCTGTGAAGGCTCCTCGACCTTGGAGAGCTGAAACGTCGGTGCTGGTTTTCCAATCAAGGGTGAAGGAAGGTTTCTCGGATCAAGCGAAAGGCCGATGGCAAGAAAGATGACCATCACCAGAAAAACACCGAGAGGGATCAGAAAGCGCATAGTTCTTGAGTGTATCGGGGTGGGTCAAAGACGGTTCCTGGGTGGCCTTTTAGGTCAGGCCGTCACTAACGGGTCCATTTTATGCCGACGATAGCGACGGTCCAGCAATGCCAACAAGCCGCCCATCATCATGAAAAGACCGCCGAACCAGATCCAGCGAATAAAGGGCTTGTAATAAAGGCGGACGCTCCAGGCCCCCGCATCGAGCGGTTCACCCAGCGCCACATAGAGATCACGGGTGACGCCAGGATCAATAGCGGCTTCAGTCATGGTGTTACGTTGCACGCGGTAACTGCGTTTTTGCGGTTTAAGTTCGGTGATGAGCTGATCTTCGGAGCGGACCTCAAAGAGACCCTCCTGGGCCTTGAAGTTGGGGCCATCCACCGTCTTGATCCCCTTAAAGATAAAGTCGTAGCGCCCAATAGCCGCCGTGTCTCCAGGGGCTAGGCGAACTACTTTTTCGACGCTATGGCGATCCGAAAGAACCAGCCCGACCAGAAAGACGGCGATCCCTAAGTGCGCGATGGTCATGCCATAGGAGCTGAGGCTCTGGGATTGAAGGCCTTCAAGCACGCTGCTGCGCAGTTGAACACGACTCCAGAGCGACAATAGAGTCCCGCCGATCAGCCAGAAGGCCATACTGAGCCCCGCCAGTACTTTGATATCTTTCAGCTCCCAAAAGAGCGCGGTGGTGATGATGCCGAGCGTCAAGGCCGCCGGCGCCAGCCAACGAATTTTTCCCCACACCTTGGCGAGCGATGCCTCCCGCCAAGCAAACAGCGGTGCGATTCCGGCGAGTAAAATGACGGGGGCCATCAGCGGGGCAAAAACATTGCTGAAGTAAGGGGGGCCTACCGAGATTTTCCCCCACTGGAGGGCATCGAGGACCAAGGGGTAAAGGGTACCAAGGAGAATGCTGGCGGCGGCAGTGACCAAGAGGATGTTGTTCATCAAGAGGAGATTTTCCCTTGAGATCAAGGCGTAGTGGGCAGAATCACGGATCGAGGGCGCCCTCAGGGCATACAGCAGCAAGGAGCTGCCGACCACCAGTGCCAGGAAGACCAGAATGAAAAGGCCTCGCGCGGGGTCTGAAGCAAAGGCATGGACCGAGGTCAGGACGCCGGAGCGGACCAAGAAGGTGCCAAGGAGGCTCAAAGAGAAGGCAAAGATCGCCAGCAAGACCGTCCAAGCCTTAAAGGCGCCGCGCTTTTCAGTGGCCGCCAGGGAGTGGAGGAGAGCAGTTGCCACCAGCCAAGGCATAAAAGAGGCGTTTTCAACCGGATCCCAAAACCACCAGCCCCCCCAGCCCAGTTCGTAATAGGCCCACCAGGATCCGAGCACGATACCGAAGGTCAGAAAGATCCAGGCAACCAGCGTCCACGGCCGCGACCACCTGGCCCAGGCGGAATCGAGGGTGCCCCCGAGGAGGGCGGCAATCGCAAAACTGAAGGCAACGGAAAGTCCCACATAGCCCATGTACAACATTGGCGGATGGATGGTCATGCCGAAATCCTGCAGCAAAGGATTGAGGTCGTTGCCATCGGGCGGCATCGGCACCAAACGATCGAAGGGGTTCGAGGTCAACAGGATGAATAAAAGAATTCCGGTGCTGATCAATCCCATGACCCCGAGCACGCGCGCCTGAAAAGGAAGGGTCAGACTGCGACAGAATAGGGTGACTGCCACTGTCCAGACGCTGAGGATCAACGCCCAAAGCAGCATGGATCCTTCATGGGCTCCCCAGGTGGCGGCGACTCGGTAATAGAGTGGGAGCTCGCTATTGGAATGCGAGGCGACGTAGAGAATGGAGAAATCATTCGCAATGAAGCCGTCAATCAGGCAGCCAAAGGCGATGGCCAGGAACAGAAATTGAGCTCTTCCGGCCGCTCGACCCACCGACATCCACAGGGGGATGCCGCGGGCGGCACCGAGAAGAGGAAAGACTCCCTGAGCGATCGCAAAGAGGACGGCAAGGATCAGGCACCATTGACCGATTTCTGCACTCATCGTTGGTAATCCTTGTAAGTTGTTGACAGCTGGCCGTTTTTTTTGAGGGAGTCGGCCACTTCAGGGGGCATATAGTTTTCGTCGTGTTTGGCGAGGACCTCGCTGGCTTCAAATTGGCCCTCAGCATTCATCTTGCCGATAGCAATGATGCCTTGACCTTCCCTAAAAAGGTCCGGAAGAATGCCTGAGAAGGTCACCGGAACCGTTGCGATGCCATCGGTGAGGGTAAAGTGGACCAGGAGGCTATCGGGTGCCCGAAGGACGGTCCCTTGGACGACAAGACCGCCGATTCTAAAGGGGTAACCTTTCGGCGCCTCCCCGTGAGCCACCTGGGCGGGTGTGAAAAAATAAAGGAGGTTTTTCTGGAAGGCCGATAGGGCAAAGTAAGTGGCGATACTCACCCCGAGGATGATCAAGCCGACCACCCACATGCGTTTGCGTCGCGGCGTCATACGCCTTTCTCCCTCGACTTTATTAATCGTTTGAGTTTATGGGTCACGGTGAATTTCCTTTCTAGGGTCCAAACGACGTTAGCGGTCAACACAAGGGCCATGAGCCCAAACGAAGACCACACGTAAAAAGCGTAACCACCCATGTTAAAGAATTCGGACCAGTTCATTTGCGTCAAGGCCAACTTGAATCGGATAATTCCGTAAACGTCCTATTCTATCAGTGTCCCCGCTAACACACTGAAAATCTCAGTGCCGCTGACGGCCCCCTTAGTTCCCATTAGCCGGAGGTATCCCCTTGAACGAGACCGAATCCCAGATTGCGGCACTGGGTGTCTATTTTGATCGAGACGTGGCCCCTGTGGAGACCTTCAGGGGTCCTCAGGCGGTCTTTCGTGCTCAGCCAGGCGGCTATCTTGAATGGCTTAGGCCGCTTGGGACGATTCACTGTCATCAGACTGAACGGTCGGCGGCCTTCGAGCTCGAACGCATGGGTTTTGCGGTCGTCGCAGACGTTGTGGGCTCTTTTGCCCAGATCATTGTCTTTGCGACCAAGCACCGTGAGGAGGTCCTCTATCAGGTGGCGTTGGCCACCCGCCTCTTGCGTGAGGGCGGTCGCCTGTTGGTGGTTGCGGCGAATGGTCTTGGGGCCCCCTCTCTCGAGCGGCGTCTGATGGAACTCCTAGGGAGCGCCGACGCCTTCAGTAAACATAAATGCCGCGTGCTGGTCGCCCTTAAAGAAACAGCGCGCCTCAATGCGCCTCTCAGAGCGCAATGGGAGGCGGCGGGTGCTTTTCGTCAAGTCATGGAGGGGGGATTTTTTAGCGCCCCTGGAATGTTCAGCTGGAAAGCCATGGATCAAGGGTCAAAGCTACTGGCGGCCCATTTGCCGTCGACCCTCAAAGGCCGTGGCGCCGATCTTGGGGCCGGATATGGTGTCTTAAGTCATGCCCTGTTGAGCCGCTGTCAAGGGCTTGAGGCGTTGACGCTGATTGAATCTGAAGCCAAGGCTCTCGAGGCTGCGAGGATGAATCTAACGTCCTCAGGCTACCCAGCGGCCCTCGATTTCATCTGGGCCGATGTGACCCAAGGGCTGCCTCTGAGGGGGCTCGACTTTGTGGTGACTAACCCCCCGTTTCATGCCGGTAAGGGAGCGGTCCCCTGGTTGGGCCGCTGTTTTATTCGGGAAGCCCTCAGTGCCCTTAAGGTGGGCGGGCAGTTGTGGTTTGTCGCTAATCGTCGCCTCCCCTATGAAAAGGATATGGAGGGAATAGGACTGATTCAAACGGTGATTGAAGCGGATGGCTTCAAGGTCATTGGGGCAATAAAAGTCCGCGACGCTTGAAGGCTAGTTCAGCGTCATCATGTATTCAATCAGGAGCTGTGGCGTTCTTACCGATCTGAATTCATTCACTTCCAGGCGATAGGCGGCTTGGATCTGAGTGCCTTCTTGCCATGCCTCAGGGGTTTCTACCCGAAAGGCAATGGCATCGACCACGTGGTCAGAGTCATCGGGCCTGAGAACCAATTTCAGGTGGTTTTCGCCCACAATCCGGCAGCTCGCGATACGAAATACTCCCTCGAACAGCGGTTCTGAAAATCCCTGCCCCCAGGGTCCCCCGGCCTCAAGACGTTCAGCAAGTGCGATTGAGAAGTCTCGGGGGGCGAGGACTCCATCGGTCTCAAGCTGGGGTTCAAGGGAGAAGTCTGGCATCCTTTTGTGGATTTCCTCCTCCATGGCCAGCGTAAAACGCTCAAGGTGATCCTTTTGTAGGCCAAGACCTGCAGCCATGGCATGACCACCAAAGCGGTCAATCAGTCCTGGATAGCGGGTGGCCACGTCGGCCAGGATATCGCGGATGTGGATGCCGGTGACGGACCGCGCTGAGCCTTTCAATTGGTTAGGATCAAGATCGTTGATGGCAAAGGCAATCACCGGTCGGTGTAGGCGGTCCTTGATCCTTGAGGCGAGAATGCCGACAACGCCTTGGTGCCAGGCGGGATCAAACAGGCAGACGATGGGACGCTGGCTTTCGAGGGCCATCAAGGGATCGAGATGCCTTAAGGCATCCTGCCGCATCCCTTCCTCGATGTCCTTGCGTTCCTGATTCAGTTGTTCGAGGGTCTGTGCGAGTTCTCGTGCTTTCTCAACATCGGTGGCGAGCAGACACTCTATGCCGACACTCATGTCATCAAGGCGTCCGGCGGCATTCAGTCTTGGGCCGATCTGGAACCCTAAATCGCTGGCGCGGATGCTGGGTTCTTTTCGCTTGGAGCCTTGGAGGAGCGCACGGATGCCGGGCCGCGCCAAGCCTTTGCGGATGCGCTCAAGACCCTGGTGAACCAAAATTCGGTTGACCCAATCGAGGGGCACGACATCGGCCACTGTGCCGAGCGCGACCAGATCCAGCAGGATCCCGAGCGGGGGCTCCCGGATAACGCCCTGCTCAAAAAAATGGTTTTTTCGCAGCTGTTGGCGAAGCCCTAGGAGGACATAAAACATCACGCCGACGCCGGCGAGTGCCTTGCTTGGAAAAGAGTCATCCGGAAGATGAGGGTTGACGATGGCATCAGCCTTCGGGAGGGTTTCCCCCGGCAGGTGATGGTCTGTGATGAGAACCTTGAGACCGGCCTCTTTGGCGGCATCGATGCCCTCATGACTTGAAATGCCGTTGTCGACGGTCAGGAGGATGTCGGGTTGATAGGTCTTTGCGAGTTCGACGATTTCTGGGGTGAGGCCATAACCGTATTGAAACCGATTAGGCACGAGGTAATCGATGAATTCGAGGCCAAGCAGTCGAAGACCTTGTAGGGCGACTGCGGTGGCCGTGGCCCCATCGGCATCATAGTCACCGATCACCAAAACCCGTTGCCGATCGCGAATGGCCGCCTCCAGGAGGGTACACATCATCAGCATCCCTTTCAATTTGAAAGGTTCAGGAAGACATCCGAGGGAACGATCGAGTTCCAGGGGGTCTTTGATGCCTCGCCGGGCATAGACGTGGCCAAGCACGCCGGGAACCGCTTCGACAAGAGATGATGGGTCTCCCCTTTGGGGGGAGATGAGACGTTGCCGAAAGGGGTGATAAAGCGGGCGGGTCATCAGTTATCTCGCGAAAAACCCCGGCCCTTATTGGACGGGAAGGGATGGCGACCGATCCAAAGGATCGGATGGATGGCTCTTGCACAATCTTGAGACAGGCGTGGAAGCCAAAGCGACCTTAAAGCTGAGCGATCCTCCTAGAGATCGATGCGGTAGTAATGATCAAGAAGCAGGGCGGAAAAGATCGCTGCCAGATAGATCAGCGAAAAGGCGAACGTTCGCATGGCCAGATGATTGTTCGTGGCGCGCTTGAGGCGAATGGCATAGGCCATAAAAGCGACGCCCATCACCACGGCGACAAAGAGGTAGATGAGGCCGCTCATGCCGGTCAGAAACGGCAGCAGGCTCACGATCAAAAGAAGAATTGTATAAAGAAGAATATGGAGTTTGGTGACGTCGTCGCCATAAATGACCGGCAGCATGGGCATGTCCGCTAAACGGTATTCTTCCTTCTTAGCGAGCGCCAACGGCCAGAAATGAGGGGGGGTCCAGATAAAGATCAGGAGAAATAGCAGCAGCGCATGAGGATCCACCGTGCCGGTCATGGCGCACCATCCAAGGACCGGCGGCGCTGCACCGGCGGCGCCGCCGATGACGATGTTCTGAGGGGTCGCGCGCTTCAGATAACGCGTGTAAATGACGGCATAGCCGATCAGAGAGAGAAAGGTCAGGAGAGCCGTCAATAAGTTGATCTCCAAGATCAGGATCATCATCGACATGACGCCGAGGATCAGCGCAAAGCGGTTGGCTTCATAAGGTTTGAGCTGGGATTGTGGCAGTGGCCTCGCTTCGGTGCGTCCCATCTTGCTATCAGTTTCCCGATCGTAGACATGATTCAGCACGGCCGCAGAGGCGGCGGCGAGGCCGATTCCGATCGCCGCCCATAACGTTTTTGCCAAAGGCGGGAGTTCTGGGAGTGCGAGAAACATACCGATGATGGCCGTGAAGACAATGGCGCCCACTACCCGCAGTTTGCACAGACCGAGATAGGCGCGCCACTTTGTAAATGGAGGGTTCGTCGGTTGGTTGGATTTCATAGTCAGCGTTGGGTATCGTTTACAATGTCTATTGTGGTCCGGTAGCCCCGGATCCTGGCCTTGAGACCTTCATGTTCTGGAGAACGTCCTTATGTTGCTTCGCGGATTGCGCATCGCCCTTTTCCTGCTGCCATTGTCCTTGGAGGCAGGCGAACCTCAGGTGTTCGAATTTCGACTAGATAATGGTCTTAAGATCCTGGTGCAGGAGGATCATCGGGCCCCGGTGGTTGTCTCTCAGGTCTGGTATAAGGTCGGCGCAAGCTATGAATACGAAGGCATCACTGGGATTTCTCATATGCTAGAGCACATGATGTTCAAGGGAACCCAGAAGCATCCCCCGGGTGAGTTCTCCCGCATTATCGCAGCAAACGGTGGGCGCGAAAACGCTTTCACAGGCCAAGACTATACCGCCTACTTCCAGATGCTGGAGAAATCGAGACTCCCGGTCAGCTTTGAGCTTGAGGCCGACCGTATGCGTTCTCTAAGGCTTGCCGAGGTGGAATTTGCCAAGGAGCATCAAGTGGTCCTTGAGGAGCGCCGACTGAGAACCGACGATCAACCACGGGCCAAGATGCAGGAGCATTTTGATTCGGTAGCCTATAGCAACAGCCCTTACAAGAATCCAGTCATTGGTTGGCCGGAGGACGTTGCCGGACTGACGCTGGAGGATCTTAAGACATGGTATGGACTTTGGTATGCGCCCAACAATGCGACACTGATCGTCGTGGGTGATGTGAAGCCGCTTGATGTTCTCAAGGAGGCCAAGAAAGCGTTCGGGCCCCTAAAGCCGAGTCGTTTGCCCAAGCTGAAGTCTCAAGCCGAGGTGACCCAGCTGGGTC
>QYQA01000121.1 GCA_007280285.1 Methylococcus sp.
CATCTATCAGCGAAAAGAGCACATTGATATTACCCGGGGTGACAGCGTTCAGATTCAAGGGGGACTTGGGGCGCGCGTCTTTTCGTTGTTTGATATTGGCGTCACCGGGTATGGCCTGTGGCAAGTCGCCAAGGATCAAGGGAGCGCCTTGCCGGCCGTTGCCTATGGCCAGTTTGAACGCGCGGCGGGTCTTGGGCCCGAAATTGGGATCATGATCCCGGACCTTCGAAGTAAGGTCACCGCTCGCTATGAATGGGACCTGTGGTCGCGCTCAAGGCTTGAAGGACAGGTCCTCGTCGTCAGTTGGTCGGTGTTGGCTTTAGCGCTTGGGGAGTCTCCCCAATGAAACATTTTATTCCCCCTTGGTGGTTACCAGGCCGTCATCTTCAGACCCTTTGGCAACCCCTCTTTAGAGATCGCCCGGTTCCAGCAACCCGCCGGGAGCGGCTGCTGACCCCCGATCGAGATTTCATCGATATGGATTGGTTTGAGCCTTCATCTGAAGGCCCTTTAGTGGTCTTGTTGCACGGTTTATCAGGTTCTTCGAAATCCCCCTATATTCGAGGGATGCAGGTGGCATTGGCCGCAAAAGGGTTTCGCACGGTGGCCCTCAACTTTAGAGGCTGCAGTGGGGAGCCTAATCACACGGCCTTGGGCTATCACTCCGGGGAGACGTCCGATCTTTCATTCTTGATCCAACAGTTGAGGCGGCGAGAGCCTCAAACCCCTTTCTTGGCGATTGGCTACTCGCTCGGTGGCAATGTCTTGCTGAAATGGCTCGGTGAGACCGGCACCGGTGCCGATATTGAAGTGGCGGTGGCCGTTTCGGTCCCGCTTCGACTGGATCTTTGTGCCACCCATCTTGATCAGGGGTGGTCTAGGGTGTATCGAAATCGCTTGCTTCAGGAATTGAAAGAGTATGTGGCCAGTAAGCTTGCAAGGCTCGAGGTCCTGGGGCTTGAGGAGGAAGCTCAAAAGTTGCGGGCGCTTGGGGATCTTCGGCCGATCAAGACTTTTTGGGATTATGATGCCCGAGTTGTCGGGGGGCTTTATGGCTTTGAGAGCGCCCAAGCCTACTATGATGCCTCGAGCAGCCGGCGCTACCTTTTAGGCATCAGGCGGCCGACACGCATCGTTCATGCCCTTGATGATCCTTTCATGACCCCTGAGGTTTTGCCCGAGGATCATGAACTCTCCCCCCTGGTTGAAATGGTCCTCAGTGATTCCGGTGGTCACGTCGGCTTTGTCGATGGGGGGTTCCCCTGGTCGCCAGGTTATTGGTTGGAGCGCATGGTCCCTGACTATTTTAGGAGGGTCTTGAGTCCTTCAACGCCGACTCTGGCCCCTCAATCTTTACCTGATCCAGGAGTTCATCAATCTCCTTTGGTGTGATCATCGCGACCTCTGGGCGCCGGGCATTGGCGGCACCGGCGGCGGCTGCAAATCGAAGGCGTCGTTCAACCGACCAGGCTTTGAGGGTGCCATGGGCGAGACCTGCGAGGTAGCAGTCGCCACAGCCGACCGGATTGACTTCTCGAAGTGAGGGCGGGGTGACCCGCCAGTGCCCTTCCGTTTTAGTGCGGACTTCAATCGGCAGGGGGCCATCGGTGATATGAAGCTCAGGCACCCCCTCCCAGTTTTCGATCTCCCAAAATTCGTCGCGATTGGGTTTGGCTAGTTGCGGGAGCACGCCCCCCCCGAGGGCGGCCTCAAGGCCTTTTCCATGGGCATCCAGCCAGACGGGGACCCCGCGTGCCTGGCCCATGGCGATCATCTTAGGATAGGCGGATGCCACCAAGGGGTGGGGGACGGAGCCACTGATAATGACTAAGCCTGTGCGTTGGATCAGCACCGCGACTTTTTTAAGAAGCTCATTAATCTCCTCTTCAAGGACCTCAAAACCATCCGGAAGGAAGGTGGTGGGATGCGCCTCTTGAGGGGCTGAAGCCATGAAGCCCATCCGCATCGGCGCCTTCGTCGGGATGAACCACTCCTCAATGCCATCGGCTTTAACGATCTCTCGAAGCCAGGCCCCTGAATGGCCGCCGGCAAACCCTGTGAGGTTCACTCGATGGCCAAGTCGGACCAGAACCCGGGCTACGTTGACTCCTTTGCCTTCGGCATGAACCTTGAGTTCCTCAACGCGATGGATCGCGGCCGGCTTAAAAACGTCCTGATGGACCAAATTAAGCAAGGGGTTGGTATTGACGATGAGGATGTCAGTAGCCATAGACGATCAGGGATAGGGTCTTAGACAAACGCGTCGAGCCTCACCGTTCCATATCGAGAACGGCCTTCAAAGCTTCTTCTGCATCAATGATACCGGGCCCGCAGAGTCCCTTCAGGCTGGTCTGGCAGCTTGAGGGGACCTCCTTTTCCTCGACAACCTGGGTCCCAGTGTTCTTAACCAATTGGATCGTGGTCAGGGGAAATGGCCGCGCGGTGCCTTGGATGATGTTCTTGATTTTTGCCGGGGTTAATCGATGGTGGCGGTCGAGAGACAGCATCAGCGATACAATGCCAGAGACCACAGGGGTTGCAATACTGGTGCCTTGATACCAGGCATAGCCCATGGCGTTGGGATCTGGTCGTTCAAGGCTGAGATTAACCGGTGCATAGATCCCAAATGGAAGGATGTGTTTTGAATCAATGACGGTTCCTGCCTCATTCATCACGTTCCAACGGGTTTGGCCTCCAGGTGAGGCGATGGAGACAATCTTGCCGAAACTACTGTAATAGGCGAGATCACCGGTCGGGCCAACGGCAGACACGGCGATGACCCCGCGGCACCCTGCGGGGGTGGACAGCTTCATATCGATCGAACTGTTGCCGCCTGCAACCACCACGGTGATGCCCCTTGATAGGGCGTAGTCGATGGCCGCCTGGTCACTGTCAGAGCAAGGAACATCAGCACCCAGACTCATACTGAGAACCTTTACTTTTTGGAGGTTGGGCTTCGTTCCGGGGACATCTTTGCCGCCGGCGGCCCAATAGATCCCGTCATTGACATCGTCAAAGGAACCCCCACAGGCACCTAAGACCCGAACCGGGACCACCCTGGCCTTGAAATTGATACCGGCAACCCCTTGATGATTGTTGGTGGTGGCAGCGACAATCCCCGTCATATGGCTGCCATGCCAGTCACTCGGGCTCGTATCGGTGCTGATGCTGCCAAGACACACCGCGGGTGTCCAATCGCCTTCATCCCCGGCATAGGGATCACGGCCATCGCCGTCCCGGGCATTGGTGGGGTCTGAGATCAAGTCCCAGCCGCGCTCTTTCATTCTTGGGCGATTGGATCCCAAAGCGCGTTCGAGGTCTGGATGGCTAAAAAGGGCGCCGGTATCAATAATCGCAACGCCAATGTTCGATGTCCCTTTGGTAATGTTCCAGGCGGATTGCACATTGGCGCCCCCTGCGGAGGTCACTGCATCATAGAGGTGCCATTGACCATAAAAGTCGGGATCATTTGGGACTATCGTATTTTTTTTAGCCCACTGAAGGGGGTCCGCGTAAAGGACTTCCGACAAAGATTCTAATTGCTGTTCGATGATTCTCGCTTGTGATTGAGTGATGGCTTTATTGAGCGTTAGGACACGGCCAACGGTGGTGTTCCTTGAAAAGGTCAGGCGCTGGCCGATGGTTGCGGATAATTTTTCAAGGAGGTTGTTGTCTGGGGAAAGCGCCAACCGATCGTCCTTCAATTTAACCAAAAACTCTAAAATGACCGCGGGCTCTGGGGTCAGCGACTGGACGGCGGGTTTTCTGGCGGGTTCCGCTTCAAGCGCTGCCCAGAGGACACCCTCCAGCTGACTTAAGCGATGGGCGGCCGCTTCGGCCTGCTCGAGGGTGACCCAACCTGTGATGGAGAGAATCTGCGCATGGGTTCGGGTCTGACCCACCGAGATCATTTGGACGCCGGCAATCAGTTCAAGCTGTTTTAGAAGGGCGGTATCAATGGGATGCGGCGAAGCCGCATCGACATCCTTCTTCAACATCACCAAAAGATCAGGAACCATCCCGGCAGAGGTTTCGGTGACTACCCCTATGAGGATCAGGGTCGTCACTAGAATTCGGACGATCAACGGGAGTTTCGATGCCGGCATGAGGGTGCTATCACTCAGATTAAAAAAGGTCTCCATCGACGATACTCCAGGAAAATAGCCCCTGCAAGGCGCTTTCGGGGATCATGTCGAGTTTAGCTGGATTTGGATTTATGCCAAAATGAAAAGATCGTGTGCCTTCGCGGTTTTAAGTCGTTGGAGGTCTTAACCCGCTGACCCCTCGACCAACCATGCATGTGACCTTCGTCCACGTTTATGTCCTTCAAGAATCGATCGGTGACTTCATCGAAGCGACGCGGGAGAATCATGAGGCCTCTATCGAAGAAACCGGCAATGTTCGCTTTGATGTGCTCCAGGACCCTCAAGATCCCGGGCATTTTGTCCTCTATGAGGTCTATCAATCGCCGGAGGACGCGGCCCATCACAAGACCACCGATCATTACGCTAGGTGGCGGCTTCGGGTCGAGGAGATGATGGCCAAACCACGGCAGGGCATTCCCATGGCCTGGCTGTTTCCGGCGTGATCACCGCCACTGACGTCTTTGCCATCGGCCGGCTGCCCAAAATAGTTTTTGGCGCGGGTGAAATCCGCCATCTTCCCACGCAGATTGAAGCTTTTGGATCCCATGGTCTCTTAGTCACTGGCGCCGAGTCCTTCTTGGGATCTCGTCACTTTCTCGCCCTTGAACGCGGTCTCAGGGCCTTGTCTGTCCGCTATACGATATTGACGATCGGGGGTGAACCTTCTCCTTTGGATATTGATGAGGCGGTGGCACGTCACCGCGGCGATGGGATTGAGGTGGTCATTGGGGTGGGAGGCGGCAGTGTCCTTGATGCGGCGAAGGCGATCGCTGGGCTTTTAAAGCCGGGGAACAGCGTGATGGACCATCTCGAAGGGGTCGGCCCTGAGCGGCCCTATGGTGGCCCAACCACGCCATTGATTTTGGTTCCAACGACCGCAGGTACGGGATCTGAAGCCACCAAGAATGCGGTCTTGACCCGTCAAGGTCCCGATGGCTTTAAAAAATCCTTTCGGGATGATCGATTGGTTGCGGACTTAGCGATGATTGACCCTGATCTCCTGGCCTCCTGCCCCAAGCCTTTGATCGCCGCCAATGGGATGGATGCGGTGACTCAACTCCTCGAGTCTTATGTTTCCCTTGGGGCCAATCCCTTGACCGATGCCTTAGCCATGAGCGGACTTCAAGCGGCGTTCAAGGGTTTGTTACCCTGGTATGAGGGCGGCGATAAAGCCGCGGAGGGGAGGTCTTTAATGGCCTACGCTGCGCTTCTTTCAGGTCTCTGCCTGGCCCAGACCGGATTGGGGTCGGTCCACGGTCTCGCCCAACCGCTAGGCTCCTTTTTTCCAATTCCCCACGGGGTGGTTTGTGGGACCTTACTGGCGATCGCGACGGAAGCCAATATCGAAGCCCTTCGCCAGCGAGCCCCTGACGCGCCCCAACTTCATAAGTACGCCAACGTGGGCCGCGATCTTTTAGGCCAACCCGCACTGTCGGATGTTTCGGCGCAAGATGGATTGATCGCCGAGCTCAAGGCCTTAACCCACCGCTTACAACTTCCCAACCTTTCGATGCTTGGGGTTCTTGAATCCGATATCGAGCGCATCGTGCTTCATTCTCGAGGGTCCAGCATGAAAACCAACCCGGTCCTTTTAACTGATGGGGAGATTGGGCACATACTAAGGAGCCGGCTTTCATGACCCAGCACTCTTTTCGTGCTCTCCTCTTATGGGGCCTCCCGGTGCTTTCGGGTGTGCTCATTGGAACCAGCTATATCCCTTTCCCGCCGTGGGCCTCTTTGTTTGCCTTCGTCCCCTTATGGATTTTCTGGCGCGACCAGACCTCCCTTTCGCGGGTTTTTCTTAGTGGGCTTGTGACCTCGTTTGTGTTTACTCTGATCGGGTTCAACTGGGTGACTTATGTGCTCCATGAGTTCGCCCATCTTGATTGGTGGGTGGCCGGTATAGGGATGCTCTTGTTTGCCTTTTTAGCCCACCTTTTCGTCCCCCTCGCGGGCATTTTCTGGTGGCTTCTTCAGCGTCGCTATCGGTTCCAGCCTCAGCTTTCGTTGCTTATGATGGCGGTTTTAACGATCCTGCTTGAAGCAACCATTCCGATGCTGTTTGACTGGAATTTTGGTTATGCTTGGTATGGAGCGGGTCTCCCCCTTTATCACTGGGCCGAGGTTGTAGGCTTTCAGGGCTTGAGTGCCTTGACCATCCTGACCAATGTCCTCACCACGCGACTCCTCACAGAGCGAGGGGTCCTTCTAAGAGGAGGGTTGGCGGCGACTTTGGCATTCGGGTTCTTGGTATTCAATCTCAGCGGCCTCTGGCTTCAGGGACGTGTTCCAGTGCCAGATGCCAAGGTCAGGGTGCTCATGGCACAAGGCAATGTAGGGAATGCTGAAAAGATGGCGGCTGAGTTGGGTCGCGGCTACCAAGACGGCATCCTCAAAGCGTTTATGGCGGCAACCGATCAGGCCCTCAAGAACAATACCCAACCCGTCGATTTTGCGATGTGGCCTGAAACCGCGTTTCCGGCCATCTTGGGTGAAGGCCTTCGACCGGATCGATACCGAGTGGCACTGACGGAGTTTCTTCGGCAACGCCAGTTGACCCTCCTCACCGGCGCCTATGGTGTGGACTTTCCAAGTGGTCGACTGACCAATTCCCTCTTTGTCGTTAATCCCGAAGGGCAGGTGGTCGAACCCCACTACAGTAAGACCATTCTCCTGGCTTTGGGGGAATATATCCCTGGTGAAGACTGGTTTCCGGTCATTCGAGAGTGGCTTCCGCAGACCGGGTTGTTTGCCCGAGGCCAAGGCCCAACCACCTTGCTGCAATGGCAGGGTTTCAAAATGGGGCCACAGATTTGCTATGAGAGCCTCTTCCCCTGGTTCAGCCGAGAGCTGTCTAATAGAGGCGCCCAGTTCATTGTCAATGTCACCAACGATTCCTGGTATGGCGACTGGCAGGAGCCTTGGCAGCACATGGTGATGACACTGGCACGAGGTGTGGAATTCCGCCGCCCCGTCCTTCGGGTCACCAATACCGGCATTTCGACCGTGGGGCTGGCTTCAGGTGAGAGGATGGGTGAGTCACCGGTTCATGAAGTCTGGGCGGGGATCTTCGACGTCCCCTACCTTCATAAGCCGCCGGTGACGTTCTATCAAAAAGTGCCCTACCTGATGCCGGCTTTATTCTGGAGTACGCTGTTGGGTCTTATCCTTTATGGTGAGCGCCGCCGGCAAAAGGGGGCTATGGACCGAAGAGCTTCATCTGGGGCTCTTTAAGTCTCGTCGCCCTCTAGGACTTTGTGTGTGGGAGTTTTCGAGGGGCTGGATAACGGCGTTCAAGATCGTCGAGGAAACGGTTGACTTGCCGAATGCTGCTTTTAAACATCTTAGGCGATTGCCCCTTGAGCCAGCGCTCAGCGCGTTGATTCGTGCCGGGCCAGATGATCAGGCTTCCGAGGATCAGAAAGGGGGTTCCAACGATGCCGGGCAGGAGGATGCCGAAAACCCCAGCGGTGAACAAGAGCCAGCCGATGTCATGCGGTAGTTTTTCAATACGCTCAATAGTCGCGACATCGACGTTCAGTGCGACCAGACTCTTTTCAAGAGCAATGATCTCCTCAGCCTCTTGATCATCGTTCAACGGTCTAGCGGACGCTGAAGGACTTTGCTCGGTATGGAGGTCCCGCTGGAGGCGGCGAATAGGCTGCTTGAGGGGTGGTTTTGTCATGAATGCTGTCGCTGTAATGGAAAGATTCTTAGCCGTTCATGCGGGGTAAAAGACGCCGCTGACTCCGACCGGACTCCTTGAGCTTCCGTTCGATTTGGCGATCCACATTGAGAACCCCTATGTTAGCAATGATCCCTGAGGTAATGCCGTTCAGAACACCGCCGAAGCCGCCAGCCACACAAAGAAGATTCGGGATCGTGGCCATCCCTGCACTTTTTTTGATGTCAGGCGCATAGGAGAGAGTGACGCTCAGCAGTTCATCGAGTGTCGCGTAGCAGCCCCCCATCAGGACCACATCAGCCGTGCGGGTTTCATCCGACAGATCTTCGACGGCAATCGTCGCGTTGGCGGCGTTGACCAGGAGTGGATTCTGGCTGACCAACCCTGCAAAAATGGCTTTGACACCTCGCTTTTGGAGACCCTCAAAGAACCGGCATTTCCCTTCTTGATCGAGATCACCGCCGGCCACGCTGATGCCGAGACGGTGGGCTAGTGCCTGGGTGTCTTTTTCAGGTTTGGATGAGATGAGAAAGACGTCATAGCCTTCGCGGGTGAGGTGAGCGATGGTCGCCTTCTGGACCGGTTCTTTTGAGTCGGCAAAAAGGAAGGTGGCCACCGGTTGGTCATCCATCAGGACCTCGAGCATCGTCTGGTCGCCCTGAGGCCCATTTCTCAACAGGAACTGATGATCGCCTTGCCGGGTGAGGATGCCCTGCTCATCGAGTCGGATCAGTTCTGGCTGACGTACAATCATGTCCTTTGCTTGAGCTGCCCGTGCCAGTGCTCCACTTCTGGCATCACCCAAGTAAAGCCCAGCCCCCGCGACATGGCGGAGTAGGTTGTCCGTATCAGCCAGCTGAGATTCGATACGGTGGACCTCGAGGTCCATTTCAGCGAGTTTGGGATCGTCGCCATCGATAACGATGCATCGGCATTCTGATAATTTCATGAGGGCGCTTGGACGCTGAACGACGGCACCCATCCTCAAGGCACTGCGCATGTGGTGGAGCGTCATTAAAGGAACCGCGAGGAAAGGACCACTGACCCAATCCTGATGCAAGATGGCGCCGACCGTGATCAGGTCGCCGGCTACCCAACCAACACCTGCCGTGGCGAGGGTTGGCAGGGCTGTTTTGTCCCCCATCGACGCGACCTTTGCGTTCAGCGCCTTATCCTTAGGAATCACGATAGCGGCTTCGGTCAAGCGCTGGGCAATCTCTGCGGCCCTCGTATTGAGGCCGACGGCGGTGATCTTGAGGTCAACCTCGCCGCCAATGAGTCGAGACCCTTGATAGATCGCTGCACCCACGGATTTGAAAATGGGGTCAGGGGTTCCTCTGATGAGCGTTTCATCAACCAGGGCACAGCCTTTTAGGATCAGGCCGTCAGCGGGAACGATTTCGCCTCCCGAGAGGCGGAGGGTGTCACCCGATTGCAGTAATTCTGGATCAACCCGCTGCTCCTGTGCCTTTGAATCGATTCGCCGCGAATCCTCCATGATGGGCAGCGTCTGATTAATCGTCGCTTGTGTTTCATCGGCGAGACGTTGGCGCCAACGGCGCTGCCAGTAACGCAAAGAGAAGTCAGTGAGCGCAAAGGCCAGAACCTGTCCGGTGACGATCGAGCAGGTCAGGAGCGCGGTATGGAAGAGGGGAACCCCGACCTTCCCTTCACTTAATTGCTGGGCGGCATCTTTGATAATCCCGAAATTAGTGACGACCAGAACCCCTGCGGCGATGGGTGTGACCGCCGGCAGCAGTAATTCGCCGACGGTACCGATGCCTACCGTTGTCCCCGAGACCTTCATTGGCACTGACTTTGGGTCCTTGAGATCTTGAATATCAGAGTGACGACTATAGGCCTGCTCAATAAGCGGGATCAGCTTTTCAGGGGTGATGCGCCGGGTGTTGTAGTGAATGTGAACCTGACCCTGTGACTCCAGTGTGATCGACTGAATCCCTGTCAGGGTCCTAACACTATCCTTGATAAAGCGCAAGAGCGGCGACTTTGTCGCAATGAACGCCTCATCTTCAACGATCAGATGGCCTTCTTTAAGGACGCTGATGGTGAGCGGCTGAATATGGGCGCCTGCGCGGACCCAATGCATCATGGTGCGCGCCTCAAGGTTTGGAACCTGATCTTCGCCTAGAGCATCCGCCTCGGAACCCATGGCCCCTATCACCCGCTCAAGTAATCTGTTGTGGTTCTTTGGGTCTTTATGGTAGGTAATTCGCGCACGACCCTTCAAGGTATCGATGGCGACCGCCTCAACGCCCGGGACCGCTAGTGCGCGGCGAGCGAATGAAGTGCCCAACTTTTGGCCTTTCATCTTCAATAGATCAGCGTGTTCGATCGTTATTTCACCGGGCACAACATGGATGACGGGTTTCATGGGGGTCATTCGAAAGGGTTAGTGGGCGATGTAGGGCGTAATCAGGCCATGCTTTACCATCTCATCGAGGTCAGCGACCACATGCTTATCTTCGGCATCGAGCACGTTATAAAGCTCCCGAAGGCGCCTTCGGCGTTGCTTCAGCTCATACCCCACGGCGGCGAGGAGAATGATCCCAAAGGCCGAGGTAATGATTTCAGAGACACTATTCATTCTTAGACACTCCTTCTTAAGTTTACCCGGGGGCGGATCGGATCAAATGAGGTTTTCAGCACCACCCCGAAGAACCTCGATAGCGCCTTCAAAGCCGTCTCGATGCAGCTGCTGCCGTATTTTGGCTTCGATCGAACGACTCTTACGGTGGACCGCCAGGAAATTGAGGAAATGCTGCAAAACGTCCATGGCCTTCTCAGGATCCTTGATGATGCCGAGGTTGAGGTGGAAGCCATGGTACTCCTTAGCGCCGGTCGTCTTGCTGCCGTGGAGATCCCGCGCCAGTAGGATAGGGTCCTTGCCGATCAAATGCGGGTGCTTCTTGAGGAGTTCACTGGATTGCTCGCGTGAAAGAATAAAAAAGGGATCGTTGTTATGAAGATGCGTAATCATGCCCAGATTTTGGCGTATCAGTTCCGGAACCGGCCCAATCCAGCCGCTGTCGATCAAGAAAAACTGAAAGCGCGGTAGCTCCTTGACCGAATAGCTTTGGGTTGGGGCCTCCATGCTCTCAACCTCTGGGATGGAAGGTTCCGTGGTCGTTGCTTGCGGCCTTAAAAGATTGGGAGCCAAAGGTTTAGTTGTTTTTGGCGATGACGGAGGGGGGCTTTTTTGAGTCATATCATCAGTCCTGTCACTGTTCGGGTCTGCCGGTTATCACGAGGGAGGCTTTGGAAAAAGCCTAGCCCGCCATTTTTTTGCCACTTGAGGCCTGAGGTTTCGCACGAGTCGCGATTTTTCGGGGTTCACGGCGGCTCTTGGTGGTTTTTTCCATCGGGGGTGATACCTCTTTCGTGGCGGTCGTCTCCAGGGTATCTCCCGAGGAAAGTGAGGTCTCGTCATGATGGGCGCTCAGTTCGAGATCGAGCAGATGACGGCGCTCGGCCTCAAGCTTTGCTACTTCCCTTAGCGGCCAGACGCCATTGGCGAGGGCGCCAATGGCGGCGACGTTGTTAGTCAATACGGAAGCGCCGACACCAAACCCTAGGGTAAAGACCCCGGCCACACAGGCGAGGTTAGGAACGAGGATCATCCCCCAGCTGCGCTGGATATTCTGATCAAGGCTCCTTGCGATATCCCGAAGATCACAGAGCTTGCCAAGGCCTTGTTCCATGAAGACGATGTGCGCGGTATCCGTCGCAATCGTGCTTGCACCCCGGAGCGAAATGGACACGTTCGCTTTTTTAAGAGCAATTGAATCGTTGATACCATCGCCCACAAAGCAGACTTTCTTGCCTTCTGCTTGGAGTTGTTCAACATAGGCGGCCTTATCAGCGGGCAGGACCTGGGCAAAATAGCGATCCATACCCAGTTCCTCAGCCAGTTTTCTAGTCGGGGCCTCATGATCACCCGAGATAATGGCGAGATGTTTGATGCCGCGCTCACGCAGCCCTTTGATGATCTCTTTGACCTCGGGCCTTAAGGCAGCCCGAAGTTCAAGGGCTCCGCCGAGCTGCTGATCAATGGCGACCATGACCATGGTGTCGCCATCTTGATGGACTGCATCAAGCTTTTCGTCGATCTCAGTCGGAATGGCGATGCCTTCCATTTCAAGATAACGACGACTGCCTACCCGGATGTTTTTTCCCTCGACACCCACGCTGATACCAAAACCGACTTTATATTGGGTGTCATCGGTCGGTGGCAACGTCAGCTTAAGTTCCTCGGCCTTGTGGAGAATGGCAAGGGCGATCGGGTGATGAAACTTTCTCTCAGCCGCCGCGGCGTAACGGAGAATGTCTTTTGGCTGAAAGTCATTAGCGGTCACGATATCACCCACCTCTGGACGCTCCCGCGTCAGGGTGCCGGTTTTATCAAAGAGAACCGTATCAATCTCGTTCATCAGCTCCAAGGCTCTACCATCCTTGACCAAGATTCCTTTCTGAGCGCAGAGGGTGAGGGACGACAACATCGCGAGGGGGGCGGCCATCCGAATGCCGGTTCCGAGATCACTGTTGAGGACCGCAACCCCAGCAAAGGGTCCAAGGGTAGAGAAGGCAAGACCGCTGACGGCGAGCGTAGGGATCACGGCGCGGTCTGCGAGCTTTTCGCCCTTATTTTGCGAGGTGAGTTTGTAACCTGCGGTATCGTTCAGAATCTGACTAATTTTGGCCGAAGCGGTTTCACTACCGGCCTGTTCGACCGAGACGAAAATTTTGCCAGCAACGAGGATCGTTGAGGCATACACGCGGTCACCGATCCCTTTTTCAGCCGGAGTTGATTCACCGGTGAGGGCATGCTGATCGACCATGGCCATGCCTTCGACCACGTGGCCATCGACGGGCACCATGTCCCCGGTATGGACCGCCACGAGATCCCCTTGAATGACCTTATCGAGAGGAACCTCAAGTTCAACCCCATCTTTAACCAGCCAGACCGTACGTGCCTGTTTACCAAAGGCGTTAAGGAGCATTTTCTTAGAGTTGTCCTCGGTCTTTTTAACCAGCAAGCGGCCAAAAGAGAGGCACCAGGACATCACGGCCCCTGGCAGGATCTGTAAGGTTCCTAGGCACCCAATGACCACTAAAGAATCAAGGACATCGACTCCGAGTCGTCGCTCTTTAACCAGCACATCATAGGCGCCCTTAATGCTGGGGATCGCGGTATAGGCGAAAAGCCCTGCAGCAACCGGCATAAGGGGGGGGAAAACAAATTGGGCTGCCGCGGCGAGCGGCAGGGACGCACTACAGATCGCAAGATCAAGATCGAGTTTATCGAGCTGTTCTTGGTGTTCGACCGCTGCCAGCGCGTCATTGATAATATCGATGACGCTGGTGGCATTCAGTCGGCGGGGATCAAAATCTACATGGATGGTCGACCTTAAAGAGTTGGTCTTGTAGCGGTCAACCCCAAGGACGCTCATGAGTTCCCGTTCAATGGCTTCAAAATAGCTGCTCTTGCGATAAAGGGCCGGGTTTTTGAGCTTAATCATTCCCGTCTTCTCGCTGATCACGGCCCATCCCGTCACAAGATGGCCATGGCGATGGTAATGAAGATTGCCGCCCCGGTCGCTGGCATACCGGAGGGATGAGACCTTGAGCTCCTTTCCGGCGTGTGGCTGGGTATCCTTGCGATTTGGCGGGGTCGCTGCGGCGTCCAAAGAATCAGCCAAGGCCATGAGAACCGACTTAGGCGCATGCTGTTTGGCATCAAACAACACCGTGGCGCCGTTCCTCGCTGCAGGAATTTCAAGGCTTCGAATAGACGAAGTTTCGAAAATACCGCGAACAAAGCGCAGGAGAGCCTCTTCTTGAAGTAAGCCAAGGCTACGAGCCCCGCGGATTCGAATCACGCCGGGGTGTTGGACCGAAATCGAGGTCTTTTGGGAGGACTCCACATCGGAACCCGGGCCCTTCTTCGTCTTACGTTCGCGCAAACCCATCATGAATACACCTTAATGACTAAAGGGGGCTTCGACTTAAGAAGCGAGGAGGGAGGATCAAAAAGAGAGCCTTCCTTAAATTAAAAAACGATGAATTTCTGGCAACTAAGCGGCTTCAGTCGGTTTTGATTTGGCCTCGTTTAAGGCTTCAATCGCTGCGCGCCCGCCATCGATGAGACCTTCAACGATGGGGTTTTCCTGAGGAATCGAGCGGGCAACGAAGACCGTCGCATAGACCAAGCCGTAGGACAACATGTAGGAACTCGTGTAGGTGAATCGGGACACGCTTTGTCCCATGCCTGCGCCTGCTTCCTTGACCCGCTCACGCGCGCGATGGGCGTCTTCCGAGGCATTGTGAATGGCGTCACGCATCGCATCGGAGATGGAGCGGAGCGGATCGTTTTCGACAGTATCGGCGGGTGCGGCTTTAGCCATGGGTGTTCTCCAAAATTCGTTAAGATAATGACGGCTCTGATCACGGGTTCAGCTCAATCTGGCATCTCCCCCTAAGGGACCATTGAAGTCAGCAGATCGCATCAGTAAAACTTTTCAACACAACTCGAACCCTAACATAGGCCGTTAAACAGCGTCCATCACGAAGGGTGTCACAAAGTGTTTCTTATGGGTTAGTGTGGTCCATAGGCAAGATAGTTTCCTTAGGTGCGGTCTCTTCTTTCTGGTCGACCAGAATCAGCTTTTCAAGCTTGAAGCCCATGGCCAACGCCTTCTGGATCAAGCGCTGCATGATGGCATCTTCTAGTTGAGGCTTCTTTGCAAGGATCCAGAAGAAGCGTTTGCTGGGTCCAGTGATCATCGCATAGGAATAGTCCTTTTCATCTAAATCAATAATGTTATAGCTGCCGTAGAAGGGTCCAAAGAACGAGACCTTCAGGCGGCCGCTCTCTGGGCCATCAATAAACCCGACTTTCGCGGTCGAAGTTTCCCAGCTGGTGTTCTTGGCATTGAAACCTTTATTGATGACTTTGAGACTGCCATCGTCCTTGGCGGTGTATTCGGCGGTGACATGACTCATGCCTTTTTCGAAGCCATGATCAAGCCGGGCGATTTCATACCACGTTCCTTGAAAGCGTTGCACATTGAAACCCTTGACGGCGCTGAGGCCTTCTGGAATGCCGAGCTTTCCGAACATGAGATAGGAGAGGCTGCCTATCAGGAACACAAGAATGATGCCGGAGAGTATTTTCATGATCAGTGCCTAGTGTGTGGTGGTCTCTAAAATGGATGTGGTTTGCCAGAGGGCGAGTGCGGTGGTTAGCGCGCTGAACGTGATGAAGATCCCCTTGGGCAGAGGCGATCCATCCCATACAAGGGGCGCTTCAAAGAGACCCAGACCCCCACTCAATAAGGCCAAAAGGGACCACGCAATCACCGAGGCGATCTGGCTCTTAAGCCAAGGGCGACAAGGCGCAAGATCATGGATCGTTAGAGTCCCGGTAACATGACTCGCAGGGGTTCGATCTTTGATCTCACGTTTTCTTTGCTTGTCGCGTTCCCGACCTTTAGCGCTTTCCTGCCGTTTGAAAAGCTCTATCCCTTTGGCAATCCCTTTAGTGATGCGCTTAGTTTCTTCTTTGGTTTGCCCTTCGACCTGAATCTTTTTGGTCATCCTCAGCGCTTCCGCCTCGAGGGGAGTCAAATCGGCGATTCCCTGAGCATTCTGGGTGGGGTTTATCTTTTTCATGCCGCCATTGTAATCCGACTCTTCGTTTTCAAGGAGACCACTCTTTATAGATCGAGCAAAAAAAACGGCCCGTCTGACAGGGGTCTGTCAGCGGGCCGTTTTAAGCGGACGTTCCTCAGTGAGAGGGCGCAGGATTGACGATGCTGGGGATCTCTGCAGCGTTAGCGCCCTCTGCCGTGTCGGTAGGGGTAGGCGGGTTGTTCATCCAGTCTTTGGGTGGATGTGGAACCCGGCCGTTCATGATGTCTTCGATCTGGAACCGATCAATCGTTTCGTACTTCATGAGGGCTTCAGCCATCAAATGCATCTTATCGAGGTTTTCCTTGAGGAGGCGGTCGGCCCGTTCATAGTTTCGGTCAATGAAGGAGCGGATTTCCTCATCAATCAGATGGGCCGTCTCTTCAGACACGGACTTGGTTTGGGTGACCGAACGACCTAGAAAGACTTCACCTTGCTCTTCACCGTAGGCGAGGGGTCCAAGACGTTCCGATAAGCCCCACCGGGTGACCATATTGCGTGCCAGCTGAGTAGCGCGTTCGATATCATTAGATGCGCCGGTGGTCACCTTTTCAGCACCGAAGATCAGTTCTTCTGCGATGCGACCGCCATAGAGTGATGAGATCTGGCTTTCAAGTTTTTGCTTGCTCGCACTGTAGTGATCACGTTCTGGCAGGAACATGGTGATGCCAAGGGCTCGACCACGAGGAATGATGCTGACCTTGTAGATCGGGTCATGCTCTGGGACCAGGCGACCGACAATAGCATGGCCTGCTTCATGATAGGCCGTCACCAGCTTTTCATCCTCGCTCATGACGGCGGACTTCCGCTCCGCGCCCATCAAGATTTTATCCTTTGCCTTTTCAAAGTCATCCATCTCGACTTGTTTCTTGTTTAACCGGGCGGCGAACAGGGCCGCTTCATTGACAAGGTTTGCAAGGTCTGCACCGGAGAATCCAGGCGTCCCTCGAGCGAGCCAATCTGGTTCGACATTGTCAGCGACGGGAACTCGCTTCATATGGACCGCGAGGATCTGTTGGCGTCCTCTGACATCTGGGAGGCCCACGGTGATTTGGCGATCAAAACGTCCTGGGCGGAGCAACGCCTTATCGAGAACGTCAGCACGGTTGGTTGCGGCAACGATAATAACCCCCTCGTTACCGCTGAATCCGTCCATCTCCACCAGGAGCTGGTTGAGTGTCTGTTCTCTTTCGTCATGGCCGCCACCAAGACCGGCGCCACGTTGACGACCAACCGCATCGATTTCATCGATGAAGATGATGCAAGGTGCGCGTTTTTTAGCTTCCTCAAACATGTTCCGAACGCGAGAGGCGCCGACACCCACGAACATCTCAACAAAGTCAGAGCCCGAGATGGAGAAGAAAGGCACTTTCGCTTCCCCCGCAATGGCTCTGGCGAGGAGGGTCTTACCGGTACCGGGTGGCCCCACCATCAGGGCGCCACGGGGGATCAGTCCGCCTAGTTTCTGAAATTTGCTGGGGTCTCTCAGGAAATCGACCATTTCCTGAACTTCTTCCTTGGCTTCATCGCAACCGGCGACATCATGGAAAGTCACCTTGACCTTGTCTTCCTCGATGAGCTTCGCCTTGCTCTTGCCGAAGTTCATCGCACCACCGCCAGCACCCCCTTGCATCCGGCGCATGAAAAAGACCCAGACCCCGATCAACAGCAACATGGGGAAGGTTGCCATGAACAATTGCATGAGGAAGGAAGGGTGATCAGCAGGCACAACCTTGATGTCGACATGGTTTTTAAGCAAATCATCGATGAGATGCGGGTCGCCTGGGTTATAAGTCAAAAAGCGGTCGCCGTCCGTCATCATGCCACTGATGATTTCGCCATCAATGCTGAGTTGCCGGATCGTTCCTTGATTGATCGCTGAAATGAAATTCGTGTAGGTCATGGCCGGTTGCTGCTTTCCGCGCGAACCGAAATAGTTGAACATCGAGAGCAACGCAAATGCGATGACGACCCACAGGAGGATGTTCTTGGTCATGTCTTTCATGTCTCTTCCTCTTCTTGGTATTAAAATCCAGACGTTACTCAGCTACCACTAGGTAGCGGAAGCTTTGGGGCTGCCTCGTCTGGTTCCCGTTCCTGAGTTCGGTTGCGGCCGGGTTTTCTAAGGGAAGAAAACCTCATTCCGCAACACACGGACCATCCGTGTCGTTTTTTTGCTACGGACGATCGTTTCCGGGGGTCATGACCTTGTCTGGAACCGTTTATTGCCGCAACAAGAAGTCAGACTAGAGCGCGATCAATTTGTTCAATTGAATTAAAGGGGATGGGCAAGGCCCATCGCCAGAATGACACGATGGGGATATTGACGCTATGAATTTAGTGGAGTCGGCCGTGATGGTGATGGGCAAGGCGTTGACGGTTCTCATCGTGCCGCCGTTTAGCTTGATCATGCTGGCACTGATCGGATCGGTCCTCTATCGGCGCTCTCCTTTAATCGCCCAATACATGGTTCAGGCGGGATTATGGAGCATTCTTCTGCTTTCAGTGCCCAACGTCTCCAAAGCCTTGATGGGGCTCATTGAACTTCCCTGTGACTCGATCGCCGCGCAGCCGGAGCGGGACGTCATCGTGGTCCTTGGCGGCGGCGTCCGGTTAAACGCCAAGGAATATGGGGGTGATGCCGCGGTTACGCCCTGGGTCCTTGAGCGCGTTCGCTATGCCGCTAGGCTTCATAGGATGCTGGGTCTTCCCATACTGGTTTCGGGCGGTTCGGTCTTTGGGACGGTAGCGGAGGCAACGGTCATGCGAGAGGTCTTTGAAAAGGATTATGGAATCAAGGTGCGATGGGAGGAAGGGCTTTCTAAAACCACCCGACAAAATGCAGCCTATTCGGCTTCCTTACTGAAAAATGAAGGATTCACCCGCATTGTATTGGTGAGTCAAGCTTGGCATCTTCGCCGCGCAGTTCGGGAGTTCCAGCGCCAGGGGCTTGACGTCAAGGCAGCCGCGACAGGTTGCGAGAGCCGACTGCAGTCGGATATCGAGGGATTTGTCCCAGATATCTGGGCCTTGGTTCGAAGCTATGAAGCAGCTCATGAAATCCTTGGCCTCGTTTGGTACGCGCTGATCTATCGATGGGTCGGCGATTAGAGGTAAGTGAGATGGATGTTCTCGGCGGCAAGGTAACCCACCTCAAGCTCCAGATCGGCGTTCGTGAGGGGGTGGTCTTCCAGCCAGCCCAGTGGGAACTTCAGGAAGATGGTGTGGCGATCGATCCTGATGGACATCGGCGGTGAATGGGTGAGCGCTCGGCTTCGGTGGACCAGAATCGCAATCCGCAGGATCAGGGCCAGAAAGGGACCGACCTCATCCCAGGGGGTAGCGAGTTCTTTGAACAGGCGAGCGGGAAATTTTCGGCGTTGTGACCGGACGAGCGTGGCCATCAATAGCTGATCTTGACGGGAAAAGCCGGGTAGATCAGCATTGGCGAGGATGTAGGCCCCATGTTTGTGATAGCCGCTGTGTGCAATATCACGGCCGATATCATGGAGCGCAGCAGACCACTCGAGCCATTGGCGGGCGGTCTCAAGATCAAGGGCCGGGGGGAGGATGACCTGGTCCAGAAGACGGCGGGCGGTATTTTCAATCAGACGGGAGTGTTCAGCTTCGACGTGATAACGATGCGCCAGCGCCTGAACCGTTCGATCTCTGATGTCGTGATGGTTGATTCGGCCCAATAAATCATGAAGCAGGCCTTCTCTTAGGGCTCCATCCGCAATCATCATTTGATCCATCTCAAGCAGTTCGAACGTCGCTTTAATGATGGCAAGACCACCGGGGAAGCTTTGGAACCGTTCGGGATCAAGATCGGGGAAATCGGTTCGGGTCATCCGGCCTGCGGTGAGGATAATCTCGGCCAACTGATCGATCCCTGCCGCGGTAATACCGTCGCGGCTGAAGCCCCGGGCGACCAGCAGCTTTTGGGTGGTTCGCAAGGTGCCGGAGGCGCCTATCGCCTGGTTCCACTGGCGGCTATGGAATAAGTGTTGGTAAGGCTCAAGCTCTCGTTCCGCGGCAATAATGGCGCGCCTGAATCGTTTGGGGCTGATCTTGCCATCAGCGAAATGAGCCATGCTCATAGCGACACAGCCCATCTTGAGGCTTTCTTTTTGAAGCGGTGTGTCATCAATTCCGATGATGTACTCGGTGCTGCCGCCGCCGATATCCATGATCAAACGGCGTTTGCCATCTTTGGGGAAACACTGGGAGACCCCTTGATAGATCAGTCGTGCTTCTTCAATCCCTGAAATGATCTCGATGGGGTGGCCCAAAGCCTTGACGGCCTCATGAAGCCAAGCGCCGGCATTGTGGGCGTCCCTAAGGGTATTGGTCCCGACGGCACGGACACTGCCTGGCGGGAGGTGGCGGAGACGCTGGCCGAACCGCTCAATACACTCAAGAGCGCGCTGCTGGATTTCAGGGGTGAGATGGCGTTCAGGGGTCAATCCGGCGCCGAGCTGCACCATTTCCCGTAATCGATCGAGAACGATGATCTCGTTAGCGCGCAGTTCAGCCACAATGAGATGGAAACTGTTCGAGCCGAGGTCGACGGCGGCGACCTGTGTGGGGCGTTTTAAGTTGATCAAGGGGTCTTCAGGTGATGTGTCAGGGCCAAGGTTCAGTTTGGTTCGGCTAGAATAGGTGAGGGTTTGATATTAAAGAGAGAGCATCAATGTTCTGGATGACGGCCGACCAAACCCCTTATTCTTACAAAAAAACCATCATAAAACACCCAAGATGAAAGCATTATCCCTGAAGGGATTGCGTAAAACCTATAAAAATGGGGCCGAAGCGCTGCGGGGAATTGATCTCGAGGTGGCCGCCGGCGATTTTTTTGCGCTTCTTGGACCCAATGGCGCCGGGAAATCAACCACCATTGGGATTATCAGTTCGCTGGTCACCAAGACCTCGGGATCCGTCAGAATTTTTGGTCATGATCTTGATCTCCAGCCTGATCAGGCTAAAAGAATGATTGGACTGGTGCCTCAGGAAATCAACTTCAACCAGTTCGAAACCTTGCTGGGGGTAGTGGTCAATCAGGCCGGCTATCAGGGAATTACCCGCAAAGAGGGCATCATCCGGGCCGAACGCTGCCTCGATCAGCTGGGATTATGGGAGAAAAGAAACACGGTTTCGAGAACGCTCTCTGGCGGTATGAAACGCCGCCTGATGATTGCACGGGCGCTCGTTCATGCGCCTAAACTGCTGATTCTTGATGAACCAACGGCAGGGGTTGATATTGAGATTCGTCGCAGCATGTGGGAGTTGTTGAATCGAATTAACCGCGAGGGGACGACGATCATTCTCACCACCCATTATCTGGAGGAGGCGGAGCAGCTGTGTCGCCATATCGCCATCATCAATGATGGCCTGATCGTGGAGCACACAACGATGGAGAATCTCCTTTCTCGCATGCACAGCAATCGGTATCTCCTAAGCCTTGAAGCACCCCTCTTGGCTTTGCCAAACATCGAAGGCTGCCCCCTTGAGCGGGTCGATGTGACGACGCTTGCGGTTGATGTCCCTCATTATTTGGGGCTCCATGGGCTGTTTGATGCGCTGAATCAACAAGGGGTTCGAGTCGCGAGCCTTCGGTTGGCGACGAATCGGCTTGAGCAACTGTTTATGGATCTCCTCGAAGGCAAATCGACTCTTGAGCGGGACTCCAAATCCCGGTAATTCAATTTTCCTTATGGAGTGCTGGCGTTGACGATGAGGCCGCGGCACGTTGTCGCTGAGCGTCCTCAAAGACCCGGCATTTTCTTTCCAGTCCTTCCCTTTAGATCGACGCTTGGCCATTTTTAGAATCAGCGGATGGGCCATCAGAAGAATACGGCACAAGGGCTCGGAGTCCTCATTGAAAAGCCTCAGATGACCGGCTTCTCCGATCAGTTGATGACTGGTAGGAAGTATTGGTCTGTGTCAGAATTCACCCATGATATCGATCTAATCTCAGGCCTTCTTGCGAGCTTTCCCTTGGCCCACCGGCTCGTCTTCAATAGGGGGTCTTCTTAGCGAAGACAACAGATACTGATGAAGTCTATGCCAAAATCCATAAGATTTTTTTTGACGGTGGCTACCTTGTTGCTGTTTGGCTTGGCCGGTTCATCGAACGGTTTTGCCGCTGAGACGTCAGACTCCGGTCATGAAGATGCCGGAGCCGATTTCAAGGATTTCAGTCAAAAGCGACGTGCTCTGATTCGTGAGCATCTCCATTTATCGCCGGAGAGTTCAAAGCGGTTCTGGCCACTTTATGATCAATTTCAGACCCAACTCGACTCCTTTCGACTGAAGCGTCGTGAGGTTTTGTTTGATCTTGGGAAGGGCCTCGATGGGATGAGCGATGAAGAGGCTAAGGAATACGTGAATGACCGATTGGAACTTGATCAGAAGAGAGCGGAGTTTACCCGAAAGTATTTCAACCAACTGGCCACTTTCATGTCTTACCGCAATCTGGCACTTTATATCCAATTAGAGACCAAGATCCGGGCCTTTGTGGAGGCAGGAATTGAAGAATCGATCCCCCTCATTCAGTGAATCCCGTCGAACGTCATCAGTCTTATTGCCTTAATTTGAACGATGTGCCCCCTTCGATTTCAAAAACAGCTCGATTGTGGATGGATTTTCTTTTTGCTGATCTTCGGAATCCATACCGAGGCCGCATGGGCCGATGAGTATTCAGAGCCATCGAAGGCTGCTCAAGGGCAAGAGGCCGATGACCCTGGCTTAGAGGCTCGGGTGGAGAAGCTTGAGGCCATAAATAAAAAGTCCTATGCGATTTTTCGGGAGTATGGCAGACGGCTTGGCCAAGACATGCTCAAGGAGGCGGGATATCACGAACGCCTGAATATCCGAGAAGCAGGGGGTTTCTATGCTTCCCTCGTCGATTATGCCCAGGCCCTCAGCAAGGATGATCAGACCGCTTTCTTCAAGGGGCGCTATGATCGTTCTCGTGCCCGGTTGCCAGAGAATATCGAACGTTGGCGCAGTGAACCTGATATTGGGAATCCAGGCGCTGATCTTGCGAACTGGCCCAACAGCGCTTTTACCCTGCCGCAGGGTAGGGTTTATATCGAGTTTGAACCTTTGAGTTTCAGTTCCGCAGTGGCCGTTGGAACGCCGCAGCCTGTGCAATATTCGATGGACTACCTGCTTCGTTATGGGTTAACGGATAACATTGAGTTGCGCCTCTTCGGTAATGGTCCGACGTATACGGGAGGCTCGACTAATTCGTGGAATTTTTCGCCCCTGGGTTTCGATACGAAGATTCATTGCTGGGGGGAACAAAAAGACATCTTCCTTCCTGCGATGGGTATTGAGGCCTTTCTTCAAACCGAATGGCTGGGGAATACCACGACCAACAGCGGGACCCAGCCTGGGGTTAGCTTCAATTTTGACCAGTCGCTTCCTTTTGAGATCGATTTTGAATACAACCTTGGCGCTGTCAGAACCCAGGATGTTACTTCGAACCAAAAAAACAACGTCTGGGGGTTCAGTTTTCAGTGGTCCTTGCAGCGCGATTTCTGGGACAAAAATCTGGCGTGGTTTATACACGGTTACTACAATGCGCCAAGCCTTCCAAGGGTACCCAATACCCAGGGGGTAAAAAGCGCAACGGGGACCGTGGTGGGAGAGCAACAGAATGTGGTGGGAGCAGGGTTGATCTGGACGATTAATTCAAGAGTGTCCATGTGGGGACAGACCAGTGCGGGCACCAACGCATCGACCCCATCCATGTTAAGTAATATGGGATTTGCTGTTGCCTTTTAAGAAAGCTGCGGGATCACTTTGGTGCCCCGCGGCCTCCTGAATTGACTTATTTCAGAGGATTTTTGGCTTCGGCGAGCTGGGCCATGATCTGGGCTTTTGCTGCTAGCCAGTCCTGCTCTTCAAAGCCTGGAGCGAACGCGCGTTTTTCTGCCAGAAAATAAGCGGCAACCGCAACCATTCCATTGATCATGTCCTGTCCGGGTTGAAGGGTTTTTGTTTTGGCAGCCTTCTTCTCCTTGGGGGCGGCAGCGGCGTTCACGCTGGCTACTGTGGCGCTTTTTGAGGCCTTTGCTGGTTTTCCCTCAGTGGCCGCTTTGGGTTTTGCGTCCGCTGTCTTTTTGGTCGGTTTTATGTCAGTGGTCTTGGCCATCTTGATGTTCCTGTGAGAGGTGGGTAATCCTATAATAAACAAGACCTTTTTAGGTTGGAAGGGTCTTTAAGGAAATACTTCAGTCGAAATCTTGCTGACTGTGACTTGAAATCTTCTTTGGACGTCCCAACCATGTTGAGATCGCTAACATGAAGGTACAGAGGCATGAAGGAACGTAAAGCAGAGCCAGATTTGAACCTCAAACTCAATCAGCACCAAGAGGGTGAGCCGCTTGATCAAGGCGTCCAAGAGATCTTTAATTTGATCAGTAGTGGGTTTCTGCCGCCAGCGGATACCGTCTTAAAGGACGGTCAGCCGGCCTGGGGCTTTGATACGCTCGCCAAAATTATTGGCTGTGAGGTGGCGGAGCTCTCTTTGCTTCTTAAGCGCCAAGGCGCGCGATTTAAGCCTGATGCGCTTAGGCACTGAGGGTGCCGGCCCCCTGCGTCTTTCGATTCTAGAGTGATCAAGGGCGAGGGCGGGGTCAGGCGACGATGTCCGCGTCGGCCGACAGAGCGTGAACGAAGGGAATCGCGAGCGCAAATCCCATCTTTATGGTGTCGAGGAAGGTTTTGCTGGTTGCCGCCTCCGTCGAATCCTCGTGGTGAAGATAACCAATCATGCTGAGAAAGGTCATCGCAGCTGTCTGGTAGGCATCGTAGGGGTTTTTTCGAAAGATCGAAAGGGTTGATCCCATGGCCTCGCTCGCTTGCTCGGCGATGTCATCTTTAAATTTTTCACGAATAGCCGCTTGGAGAGCGCGGTATATTGCGGTCAGGGCCTCTTTGTCGCTCCGGCCAAAGAAATACATCAATCCTACGGTGACAGACAGAATATAGTACCAGTGGTACATGTCCGTTTTCTTCATCGCAGTATCTGCGATAAACAGAGTCGTCAGTGTTTCCTCTGAAATTCCGTGCTCGACAGATTCGTTTTCGAGTTTGTCAATCCACTCGGGGAATGCCTCTTGACAGGCCTTTTCGCAGTGCGTCATAAGGCCAAGAACCAGGGCCTCTGCAGTCATTGTTTTTCTTTCCACGGTATCCATGTCGGATGGGCGGCTCATCTTCGTTCAAAACGGTCTGGCGTTAGGGGTGGATCGCGCCATCAATACACAGCCATCGAATCATTAGTCCCCCAAGGTGCTGCATAGAGCAGTCAGACATTCTAGCATCTGCTTGCGGTAAATCTATGTCGGCACAGACTGTGTGAGCAATTATATAGTGCGCAAGGGGATGGGTTACGGGTGGCGGGAGTCACATTCGGTTCTAAACCGATCAGTTGGCCCAGATCAAAAAGATCGGCCTACACAATGACCTGGGGGCCCAAGTTGTGGGCGGAAACATTCCGCCAAAAGATAAGGGCCGTCTTAGGCTTGATCTAAGGGGTTGCGGCTTTCATAGTCGCAGAGCATCCATCTGTTTTGCCGTAAAAACCATCCCGTTCAGAGCGGGGATATAAGGATGAGCGGATAAGGTTTTAAGGGCGCGGGGCCGGGTTTTTTTGTTCGGCGAGTGCGAGGGTAACCCATGATGGTTCCACGACTTGAGGGGTCGTCGCGATGATATCTTGGCTGTTTCGCCGCATCATTTCGGCGTCGAGATAATCCATTTCTGATGAGAGAGCGTAAATGATGCCCATGACCAAAAAGAGTGCTGTGTTTTTCATATCGAATTCCCTTGCTGAAGCGTCGAAAGAGTAGACGCCGGAATACGATAGCATGCGCTAAATACAAAAACAATAGCAAAAGCTCAATTTCTGCTATGGTTTATGACTGGTCACGGGAGGTGCGGTAACGGCGATGTTCCAACATGGTGCCGATGATTTCAAAAGCCACGACGTCGGAACGCAGTGAGGGGAAGTCCTCATTGAGTGGGACGAGTTCAATCACGGAGCGTCCCTGATGATCAATGCCACGAGGCCTAAATTTCTTAAAGGTAGCCTCATCCTCTTGGTTTTTTGCAACGACAAAGTCCCCAGGAGACGGTTTGATATCAGGATCAATCACAATGGTGTCACCCTCTTTAAAGTCCGGCTCCATCGAGGCGCCCCTGATCGTTAAGGCAAATGCATGAGGCCCGAGCGGGGTATCTGTGAGGAGGTAATCATCCCCAGCGCCAGGGGCATAAGGGTCAACGGCCTCTGTCCAGACCCCGGCCTGAACAAAGCTGATGCGCGGCACTCGTCTCAAACCCTTGGGTAGTTTGTGGTGGCTGTCATCCTGTTCAGGATCGTCCCCATAGTCCATCGACATAGGAGCCAGAGCCAACTTTTGCTCAATATTACGGGCGGCCTTTTCACCGAGATTTCGGTGGCCATTGAGCAATTGTGAGATGTAGGTCGAATCAAGCTCGTAATGTCTCGCAAAGGCGGCAATGCTCCGAAACTTTTGAATTTCTCGGCGCAGCGATTCAAGGCGTTTATTATTGATATCCATGGACCAAAGATAGCATAATGAATAGCAGATGTGAAGCTACCTTTCGATGGTGCTATAAAAAATGTGTGATGATATGAACCGTCGCTCAGATGTTTCTGGAACCCTTTCTCCTTCACATCGTCCGGCCCAAGAGTGCCCCAAAGCCCTTTTCACTCATGAAACCATGTCCTCCCTTAACATAACGCGAACCACTGATGGAACATCTTCTGATTGAAACCCATCTCCCGGTTTGGCAGGCCCTTTTTTTGGGGGCAGGGTGTGGCCTTCTGCTCACCTTCATAATCCGCTGGTCACGTCTTAAAGCGGGTGAAGGACTCAAGATCGAGCGGGCGGTCCTCGAGGAGCGGCTGTCTACCATGACTGACAGCGAAAATCGCCTTCGAGGCGACTATGAGACATTGAAACAACAGGTGGTGGATGATCGATTGCGTTTTGAGCAAGTTCAGATGGATAACGCTCGTCTAAAGGAAAAAGCAGATCATCTAGTGACGCTTGAGCTTCATTACGAGAGCCTGCAGCTTCGGTATCAGAACCTCCTCAGAACACAAACAGAATCAGATACCCTCCTTGAATCTGAACGTCACCAGCATGAAGACAAAGTGAGGCTCCTCTCGGAGGCCAGGGAATCCCTTAGCCAAGAATTCAAGCTGTTGGCGAATGAGATCCTGGAAGAGAAATCCAAACGGTTTGTCGAACAAAATGAAACGCATTTGTCGCAACTTTTGAATCCTCTCAAAGAGAGGATTCAAGCCTTTCAAGGGAAGGTTGAGGAAGTCTATGTCAAGGAGGGTCAGGATCGCAGCGCACTCGCAGAACAAGTGCGCCATCTCCTCACCCTCAATCAACAACTCTCCTCGGATGCCACCAATTTGACCCAGGCACTTAAGGGCCAATCAAAGGTTCAAGGTAACTGGGGAGAATTGATACTCGAACGGGTCTTAGATGCCTCGGGGCTGACCGAAGGGCTTCATTACCGCACGCAGGAAAGTCATCAGCGGGATGATGGCAGTAGGGCCCAACCGGATGTCATCATCCATCTTCCAGAGCAGCGTCATTTGGTGATTGATGCCAAGGTGTCACTCCTCGCCTACGAGGCCTATTGTTCAGTCGAGACAGATGTTGAGCGGGCCGTTGAACTAAAGCGACATCTGGAATCGGTTCGGAGCCATATTAAAGGTCTTGCGTCACGACAGTATCAAGATCTGTATCAGCTCAATTCCCTCGATTTCGTGATCATGTTCATTCCTGTGGAACCGGCCTTCATGTTATCCATTGCAGGGGATGAAGATCTTTGGCGGGAGGCCTGGGAGAAGAACGTTCTCTTAGTCAGTCCGAGCACCCTCCTCTTTGTCGTTCGAACCGTTTCACATCTTTGGCGTCAAGAGCAACAGAGCCGAAATGCCCAGGAGATCGCGCGGCAGGGGGGGGATCTCTATGACAAACTGTGCGGCTTTGTTCATGATCTTGAATCTATCGGCAAGAATCTCGAACAGGCACAAGGCGCTTATACCCAAGCGTTCAATAAGTTAAAGGATGGCCGGGGTAATCTTCTTGGGCGCGCTGAAAAGCTTCGGAAGCTTGGGGTCAAGTCTTCTAAAACCTTGCCCGCGACCCTTTTGGATCTTGATGAGGAAGATCTTGATGCCCGCGAAGAGGGGAGGGATGGGGGCTGATTCTCAGCGTTATCTAAAGCTCAGCCATCAGCCCGCTGTGTCGCTCCACGCGTTGCAGAACGGTCTTTTGAAGGATCGTCTGATCCCCGCTATGGACGAGGGTGAACCACTCGGAGGCTCGAGTGACCCCGGTATAAAGTAATTCCCGGGTCATGTTGCCACTATGATGGGGCGGAAGGATCAACGCGGTATGGGCAAATTCAGAGCCTTGGGACTTATGGACCGTCAGGGCGAAGACTGTTTCAACGTCTCCGAGCCGGCTTGGGAGGACCCAACGAACGCCATGGGCTCCTTCTTCTTGGAGGAAGGCAACCCGAAGGCTAGAGGATCCTCCTTCGCCCGGGAGCCGGAGGGTGATCCCGATATCCCCATTCATGAGGCCGAGGGCGTAGTCATTTCGAATGACCATCACCGGACGCCCGAAGTACCAGCCATCGTTCGCCGAGATCAGTCCTTCGCGGTGGAGGCTTTCCGTGATGAGGTTATTGAGCGCATCAACCCCAAAGGCCCCCTGTCTAACAGCGGCGAGAACCTGGAAAGTCCTATGGGCTTCGAGTGACCGGATGGCCCAGGCGGCAAATGTTTCAGGCAGCGCATCTTCTGAGGGCTCTGCTTGATGGATGATGTCAAGATAGTGGCGATAGCCATAACGCCCTGCCTCTTTGGAGAGGACGTCGCCCTCGATGACCAACTGTCGAAGCGGTTCGAGGTCCCTCTCGATCAGGACTACTTCAGCGATGTCCCTATAGCCCTCGGTCCGAAGGCGACGGAGTGCTTGAACATTGCCATCCCGGATGGCTCGACCGAGGGCGCCGATCCCACTGTCCTCCTTGAATCGATGGCTATCGCGCAACATCACGATGGCATGATCAATCGTCGTTGAGGCGGGATCTACCATCTTTTCTGGCAGCGTTTCCCCGGTGGTTTTAAGGAGCCATTCCCGCATCGCTTCAGAATAATGGCCCGCATGAGCGCGTTGACACATTTCACCTAGGATCGTACCGGCCTCGACCGAGGCGAGTTGATCTTTATCGCCCAACAGGATCAACCGCGCAGAGGCAGGCAGCGCAAGAAGGACGGCGTTCATCATCTCAAGATCAATCATCGAAGCTTCATCAATGACCAGAACGTCGATAGCCAACGGATGCTGCTGATGGTGACGAAAGCGTCTGGAGCCTGGCTGGTATCCCAAAAGACGGTGTAGCGTCAGGGCCTTTTGAGGTAACACCTTGAGGCAAGGGGCTTCATCCTGAAAGGGTTCCATGGCCCATGAGCGCATCGATTTTGCAAGGGATGCGTTGAGGCGTTGCGCCGCTTTACCGGTAGGCGCTGCCAATTGAATCCTGAGGGGCATTGAAGGGGTTCCCGTGTCACTGTCCTCGCTCCGAATCGATTGGAGCAGGGCGAGTAGCTTGAGGACGGAGGTGGTTTTTCCGGTACCAGGTCCTCCGGTGATGATCGTAAACCATTGTCGGGCAGCCAAGGCACAGGCGACTTTCTGCCAATGGATCGGCCCAATGCCCGGATCCTTAAAGAGATGGTTCAGGCGACGTGATAGATCTTGATCCCCGGTCGGATCCGACCGGGCCATGAAACGATCCACCCTTGCATGGATCGCCATCCGTACCTGGTTTTCATAAGCCCAGTAGCGTCTTAAGTAAAGTCGTCCTCGCTCGAGGACCAGAGGCGTCGATCCGGCGCCGGCGCTGATGAGCGCTTCGTGTTGAATGTTTTGTTCCCATTGTTCAACGTTGAGGTCCTTTAAGAGGATATGAGGGCGCTCTTCAAAGAGGAGGTTATCCTCCAACATCTCGCCCAAAGGGGGGATATGGAGGACTTCGCAGGGCCTCAAAAGGGTTGCCTTAAGGTCAAGGCAGACATGGCCTCGGCCAAGTTGGTGACTTAATAGCGCGCTTGAGAGGATCAGTAGCGGGGGAGCATCGCTACATTCCTCTAGGAGAAAGCGTGCAAACGCCAGATCGACAGGTCTGATCCAGTGTTGTTGACGCCATGCATTCAGAAGGGCCATTATCCCTGCGGTTTTTTGTAGCGCGGGCTGAAGACTTAGTGTCTCGGTCTGTGACTTAATCGTCATGTGAAAACGCTGCTCTCCTGTCCATCAAAGAGCGCATCCAGGTGCTCGATCAATGCCCTCGGCGGGCGTTCACTGAAAAGTCCGCGAGTTTCTGCATGGCCCCCTCTGAGGAAGAAATAAATAGCGCCGCCCATATGACGGTCGTAGTCATAGTCTGGTTTTCTGGATTTTAAGTGACGATGGAGCGCAAGGAGGTAGAGAACATACTGGAGATCATAGCGTGCCTCGAGCATCACGCTTTCGATCTTATCAGGGGTGTAAGCAGATGAATCAGAGCCTAGCCGGTTTGATTTGTAATCCAGCACATAGTAGCGATCCTCATAGAGGAAAACGAGGTCAATGAAGCCCTTTAATAGGCCATTGAGCACTTTAGCCTCAAGGGGAGGGCGCTTTCGTCCTTTCAGGGTGTCACGGCAAATCCGGTCATCGATCTCAAGGATGGAGACAGTCCGGACGGCCATCCAAAATTCCATCTCAGCTTGATAAATCGATAGGTCCTGAAGGGCCATCGAACCCGTTAGGATGGGTGAGGTGAGAGGCATCTTCAAAAGATGATGCAGCCCGTCTTCGAGCTGGTCGACCGCATGGCCAAAGCCATGGATCGCGCTTTTCCGAGTGATTTCTTCACGGAGGAGCGTCGGCTGCTGCACGATGGATTGAAACCCCTTTTCGGCGACCCATTCAAGAAGATCATGAAGAAAGGTGCCGGCATCTGCACCTGAAGGGAAGCTATGGAGTGAACCCTTTTCAACGGTTGTTGGCCCAAGGGTGTTTTTAACCGACCATGGTTCTTGGGATTCCTCTTGCAAGGCCGATCCGTAATGATCAGCATCGGGGGTTTCAGGGGGGGGTCCCCATGCTGAAGCGTCCCCCTCTGATGATCCTCTTTTTTTGAGTGAAGAATAGCTCGCAATCCACCAGTTTTCACGGAAACGCCGGACGGAAGATCGGGCTAAGAGAGGATGTTGCTGATCCTCTGAGCCGGTCCATCGTTGATCACTGATCATGGGGTCAACAATCAACGCAAGGCGATTGGAAGCCCCCGATTGAAGGTGATTCATGTGTTCGATGAACGCGCCCCTAGGGATCGGGGCGCCTCCGGTCAGAAGATAGCCCAAGGCACTTTGTTCAACGTTTTCGGCCGGGCCAAACCCGACCCATGTGGCATAGCGGGCCCGAGTCATGGCCACGTAAAGCTTACGAAGGTCCTCCGCGAGGCGTTCCTCTTGAACCCGCTCCCTCGCGGCGATATCCGGTGTCAAGCTCACGCACAGATCACCTTGATCATCGTGCCATCGAAAGAGTGCTCCGGGTTTTGAGGCCTCTTTGTGCAGGAGGGCAATGAAGGGGATGAAAACGAGGTCATATTCTAGCCCCTTGGATTTATGGATCGTCACCACCTGCACCAGGTCTTCATCACTTTCAAGACGGACTTGTTGAGCCGCTCTGCCGAGCCCTGTGCGATCGATAGATGCGCGTTGCTCCTGCAGAAAGCGGATCAACGCATGATCGCCATCGAGCTTTAAGCTCGCTGCTTGGAGGAGTTCGGCGAGATGAAGCACATCGGTCAGACTTCGCTCCCCAGAGCCTCCGGCCTCCGGGTCTATCGGGTGGACTTTGAGGAGTCTATTTGGGACATCAAAATCATGCAGAAGGCGTCTAAGCATAGGAAGAACGCCCCGTCGTTGCCATCTCGTATGGTAGTCCCTGAACTGGAGCATGCGCTGTTCGAGGGCCCTTTCATCGTGATGAAGGCGTCTGAGCTCCTGGTAGGAGCAGCCCAGAAGAGGCGTAGCAAGGGCTGCTCTTAGGAGGCGACTATCATCAGGCTCTGCGCACGCTCTTAGCCAGGCCTCGATCTCGGGGGCATGAGGGCTTTGGAAGACCGAGTCCTGATCTGAAAGGTAAACACTTTGAACGCTTCGGGCAGCGAGTTCACGGCGGATGAGACCGGCTTCTGTTCGGTTGCTTACGAGGACAGCCAAATCCTTGGGGGCGATCTTGCGGCCGCTCTCTTGAGATTGAAAGACCAAGGCGCCGGTTCTTGAAAGATGGAGAAGATGGACGATTTCACTGGCGCAGGTCCTGGCCATCGCTAACCGGTAGGCACCAGCGCCCCAGGGCTTCAGATCATCACGCTCGGGCAGAGTCCAGATAGAAAGTGCTGTCTTGGGTTCGGTATGAATCACTAATTGCTCTTGACGGTCCTGCGCATCAGCGGGAGAGAACGGAACCGGATTGGCATCTGGAGACCTGAACAAAAAGGCGCCCCGTCCGATAGGGCGAGATTCTGCCAAAAGAAATAAGTGATTGGTCGCCGCGACCATGGCGGTGGTCGATCGGTAATTTCGCTGCAAGGAATAAATCGGTGGCAGGCAGTCTTTCCGGGCCTTGAGATAGGTGTGAAGGTCTCCACCCCGGAAGCCATAGATCGCTTGTTTGGGGTCACCGATCAAGATGAGGGCCTTAGGGGTTTTATCGTCGGGGGCGTTGTAAACCCGATCGAAGATGCGGTATTGGATGGGATCAGTATCCTGAAACTCATCGATGAGCGCGACCGGGAACTGTTGCCGAATCAGCGCGGCAAGATGGGTGCCGTTAGGTCCTTGGAGTGCGGCATCGAGATGGGTTAATAGGTCATTGAAGCCCATTTGAGAGCGCCTTGACTGTTCTTTATCCATGGCCAAGCGAACCCACTGAGCGGCATGGCCTAGAAGTGCTGGAAGGGCATTCGGGAGGGCTTCAAGATCTTCTCTGAAGGTCTCCATCGCCTCAAATGCGGGATGCTGTGGCGCCGATACTCCCTTGTCAAAGGCGTCTTTTAGGCCGCTTCGGGTCAGCCGCGACCAGGCCTTGGCGTCCACTTTGATTAAAGGCCAGATCAGCGTTTCATCATCTGTCCATTGCTTGAGCTTATCGAGCCACTCATTAAAAAATCGGGGCTGAAGTTTTTGACCATTCGCCGATTTATTGTCGACAGCGCTCTTTAGGAGCGTTCGGATCTCTTCAATCCAAGGGGACCATGTCTGCTTCATCAAGGCGAGTGTCTTAAGACGAACCCGTTCGGTCTGTTCGATAACAACGCGGGGAGGATCGGTTCCCTCTAACTGATGAGCTTGTTCGAGGAGACCTATCAGCCGAGGGCAAAGGCTCAAAGGGTCTTTGAAGAAAGCCCCGATGATTGTGGCTTCGGCAACAGACAAGGGCGTCATGAAGGTACGCCAGTAATCTCGGACGGTGTCCACCAGGAGTTGATCCTTCTCGGCGACCAGTTCCTGGGTAAAAAGGGACCCACTGTCGAAGGCATGTTCACGGAGCATGCGCTGGCACCAAGCGTGAATGGTTGAGATGGCCGCATCATCCATCCACTCGGAGGCTAATTCGAGGCGCCTGGCGCATCCTGGCCAGGTGGCTTCAGGGAGCGATAAGCGAAGCTGAAGGAGTTGGGGGTCCGACTGGATGGGGGGGTCTACGCCAGGTTCTACGCGGAAGAGATGGGCCGCTTCAAAGAGTCGGATTCGAATGCGGTCTCTCAGTTCCTTGGTCGCGGCCTCTGTGAAGGTCACTACAAGAATTTCAGGTGGCATCAAGGAACGGCCAAATCCACGAAGATCGCCATGTCCAAGGACCAATCGCACATAAAGCGTCGCAATGGTGTAGGTTTTGCCGGTCCCGGCACTGGCCTCAATCAGGCGGCTCCCCGACAGGGGGAAGCTCAAGGGATCTAGTCGTTCCAGGGCATGAGGGGCGTTAACCACGTTGACGGCCTCGATCTTCTTGATGGAGGATCATCTGGTGCAGCGGCTCTAACAGTTGATGGGCCCAAGATTCGAAAACGCCCGTTTCAAACAGGGCTTTAAAACTTGGGAAAGCCCTTCTGAGATAGGGGTTTCGGATGCCTTCTCCCGGGCGGCTAGGATCCCCTTCATAGGCCTTCCTGGCCTTTTCATGATCGTGCTCTTCGATCCAGGCAAACCCGGTCTTTAGCGCCATGGGGAGGGGGCGCTGCATGCCCTCAAACCAGGCCTCTAAAAGGTGATCAAGATGATGCGCCGCCTCATCAGAGGGCAGAGGTTCTAAGACCACCGAGTCCATCTTGCTGAGGATCTGAGTGTTGATCTTGCGGCCTTCAAGATTGAGTGCCAGATGGGTGACCCAGTGCCGAGCGATGACATCCTTCCGGTAACGTCCATCTTTCTTGAGATCGCTCGCTTCAAGAACCAGATGGAGGAGGTCACCTTGATCGTTGAAACGAAGGCCCTCGACACTATCAACGAGACGAATGACCTGCCCGTCGAGATGGATTTCATGATGGATGGACAGCGCGTCATTGTTTTTTTCATGGGGCCATTCAACAAGAATGGCCCCCCAGGATGGCAAGAGAGCTTGATGGGACGTCTTGAGTTCTTCAAGAGCCAGATCGCCAAAACTATCGGAGACTAAGGCGCCTTTTGCCTGATAACGGCGCATAAAGACTGTGGCTCTGTCGTTCAGAGATGCCATGAGACCGTTTGATGGCGAATCGATGCCTTGGCTTTCGATGTTTTTAATGAACCCACGCTGATGCTGTATCAGTGCTTCCCCCAAAGACCAGCGATCGAGTGGCGATAAGGTGAAGGGTTCAACATCTTCCGAAGGCTCCTCATCCCCATGAAAAAATATGGCGAGTGCTTCTTGAAAAAAGGTCTTGGCCGGGCATTGGAGGAAGGCGGTGATCGCTCTTAACGTGAGCGGTTCGTCGAGAACAGGTGGCGGCAGTCTCTGTTCAATGGGATTCCCGCGGGGTGGTTCTTGGCTGTCTCGTTCATCGGCAGATGAAATCCATTCATGGGCGAAGCTAAAGAGGCCTGATGGGGGATCCAAGCGTTTGAAATAACGGGGACTAAAGGGTTGCAACGGATGGACCGTGGTCAAGGCCTCCATGAGCTGCTTGAAACCAGGCACGACATCATTGGCGAGGGACCAACCTGCCTCGAGGTGATCTCTTAATTGCCCGACGAGAACCGAGGGGGGTCTTTCCGTATGGTCGTTGATACTGTGGCCCACCCAGGAGATATGGAGATGCCGGCGGGCGGCCAGCAAGGCTTCGAGGAAAAGGTAGCGGTCATCTTCTCTTCGAGAGCGATCGCCGGGGCGAACATCGTGGGCCATGAGGTCAAAATCAAGCGTATTTCTTGGCCTTGGGTAGTCGCCATCATTCATACCAAGGAGACAGACCACCTCAAAAGGGATCGCTCTCATCGGCATGAGGGTTGCGAAGGTGACGGCACCGGCTAAATACCCCTGCGATAGACCCTGGCCCCCCAAGGCCGCAAGCCAATGGTCTTTCACTATCGACAAAGGGAGCGGCTCCTGATATCCAGAGCGTTCACAGGTCACCCGCCAGTCTTCGAGTTGACGTTCCATCTCAAGGACCGTCAAGCCATCGTCAGTGCCCGTCGGATCAAAGAAATCCTCTATCAGGGCATTGAGCGTCAGGGCCCATTCATCAGGGCTTCGGACCTCACTGAGGGCGCTCCAAGCTTTTTCAAGCTGGTCCAAAAATTCGATCAAAGGACCGAGTGACGACGCCTCAAGGCCTCCAATATCATCGGATGGAATAATCCCTTGCCATTCATCGACCGAATCCCCTGTGGCGTAGCCCAAAAGGAGACGACGACAGCCGAACAACCAGGTGTTCTGACCAACGGCATCCTCTGAGAGAAGCCCCAGCGCTGTTCGATGGGCACCGTGAAGCCCCCATCGAATATGGGCGTTGTGGATCCAGCGATGGTACAGCGGGATATCGGATGGTTTAATCCTGAAGCGCTGTCTTAAGGCCACGACATCAAGAAAGTCGAGCACCTCGCTGACCCCGAGGCGCGCGTTAGGGAGGTTGAGAAGCTTTTCAAGGGCTTTGATGAGGGGATCACTCGTCCGGCGATTTTGATCCGCAAGGGTGAACGGAATAGCGCGTTCGCTCCCCGGATCATGGAGGCCAAAGACCGCCTGTATATGGGGAGCAAAGGCCTCGATGTCAGGGACCATGACCATAATGTCTCTCGGCCGAAGGCTCGATACCTCATTAAGAAGCGCCAGTAATTGATCGTGAAGAATTTCCACCTCTCGAAGAGGGCCGTGGGCGACATGGAACCTGATCGAGTGATCTTGCCGTGGATCACAGGCGGGCCAAAGGGGCTTGCTTTCTGATAGAGGGCGGAGGTCCCGAATGTCATCTTGGAGTTGCTGAAGGAGCGTCGCTGTTCCCGGCGATTCGAAACAGTCGATGCGTCGATTTAGGCCTTGTAGGAGAGGTTGATACTGGCCACGAAGCGCGGGGTCATCGAGTTCATCGAGGAGTGCAATGAAATCTCGCCCCTGCCGCCCCCAGGCAGCCAATAAGGGATGGGCATGAAGATGCAAGAGTTCTTCAGACAAGATCTCTGGTCTATTGGCTTTTCGGGATTGGCGCTGATGGCGACGAGGATTTAAGAGCTCACGGTCAGCAACGATGTCCGACCAATAATGTTCCGAAGGATTCTGGATAGAGACGAAGATCTGCGTCCACTTTGAGAGCACCTCGAGGACTTCCAGAGACTGCCGAGGAAGGCTTGAGAGACCAAAGATCATCAGTCGGCGTGGGAGTCTCGGTGGCCGCTCTAGTGAGCCCCAGCCCCTGGCCTTGTCGATAAAACGAGCATGGACAGAGGCGCGGCTTAAGACATCCTTGGGGGGATTTAGAGGCTCAGTGAGGGGATATTCGGCGACATCCAGTAAAAGGCTGCGCCACAGTGAGGGTTGCCAGAGGGCGGGTTCAGGCAGGGGTCTCTCGTGGCCTTGGTGGGTGATCAAGCTGTTAGACCCCCGGGCCCAGGCTTCTAGCCAATCCGATCGGTAGACCTGATATTGATCAAAGAGATCGGCCAGCCGCTCGGCCAGCTGATAGCGTTTTCTAAGGTCCTGATCGTCAGAAAGAAAACGGCGAATAGGTTCGTAGAGAGGCTGGTCCAAACACAGAGGCAGAAGCTTCATCAGCCGCCAAAGGAGTTCAGGCTTGTCAAAAGGAGAGGATTCTGGGACGTCTAAGGGGCCAAGCACCGCGCGGTACACCTGCCAAAGGAACCTTGAAGGCAGTGAAAAGGAGAGGGCAGCAGCAATCCCTGAAGCCTTAGCGTCTGGAGGATCTCCACTAGCATCCGCCATAGCCATTTTAAGCCACTGCGCCATGCCGTTACTTTGGACGAGAAAAACTTCATTTTCGAGGGGTTCAAGCGGATACCGGTCCATCCAGGCGAGAAGGAGGTCCCGGAGCGCCTCCAGCCGATTGCTATGGATCAGTAAGAGGCCTGGTTGATGCGAGGGAGGGGAGGTGTCTATCACAAGATGCCGGGTAGCGTCCGTCAAGGTGGTGTAGTTGCTCTGGCTGACTTCCGGTTCGATTAAAAACCCTGTGATTTTATCAGAATACTGAGGATAGTCCCTTTTCTACCCGCATAAATACCCAGAGGTAAGGCCATGATATATAAATAAACTAGAGTTAAAACTGGCTTCAGCAAGGATACGGAATTAGGCTTCGAACTTATCCTCCCAACGTCCATCATAACCTCTACCCAAGAGACGACAATATTGTTCTCAGAGATGGTCAACATAGTTATGAATGAGGCTGTGTGATGCCAAAAAAGGTTCACCCGGAAGGTGTCTTCTGGATTTGAACGTGTTGCGTGTTGACGATGTTAGGATGCATGCCTGAAATCTATTATGTCCATCGAAGAATTCCAAGGGATTAAGTCATGACCGACATGCGCCGCCGGGTATTTATAAAGTCTAGCCTTGTCAGCCTCGGAGCGGGGATCATTTGCACTCCTGCGTGGTCCCAGAAGATAAACATGCTCTCACGTTCAATGGAGCAGGGCTCTGCCTCTGAAGCATTTCAGCCCCCGATGATGGCGTTCCCGGAGAAAAAACCTTTATGGATGCACTCGGACAGTCCGCCGTTGCTTGAGACGCCGCGCGAAGCCTTTGCCAATGCGGTAACGCCGAATGATGAATTCTTCGTTCGGTGGCATCATGCCGTGATCCCGGACACTATTGATCTCAAAACTTACCGCCTCTCGGTTTCGGGCAACGTGGATACGCCTCTCGAACTGAGTCTCGCCGAATTGAAAAGCCGCTTCGAAGCGGTTGAGTTTTATGCGGTCAAGCAATGCGGCGGCAATAGCCGATCGAGTTTTTCTCCCGTGACGTCTGGGATACAGTGGCATCATGGCGCCATGGGTTGCGCCTTGTGGAAAGGAGTCCGACTGCGCGACGTCCTCGCCGCCGCCAAAATCAAACCGAATAGTGAATTTCTCAAGCTAAACGGGCTTGAACGGCCGATTCTCCCCGGTACACCGCCATTCATGCGTAAGCTCGACAAAGATGAATTTAACCGTGAGGATGTGATTATCGCCTACCAGATGAATGGCGAGGATCTTCCCCTGCTCAATGGTTATCCATTAGTTCTCATTGTGCCGGGTTATTTCGCTGACAATTGGGTCAAGATGCTAGAGCGCATCGATGTCTTGGATAAGGACGAGCCGGTTTTTTACACGGACAAGGCTTATCGTCTCCCTGCCAACCCCTTCGGATCCGTCGCACCCGGTGATCCCATGCCCAAGGATACACGCGCCTTGAAAGCCCTAAACATAAAATCCGTTATCGCAACCCCATCTGAAAAGGCCGTCATTCATAGGGGAGATCAAGTCGAGATGGCGGGTGTTGCATTTGATGCGGGCTATGGCATTAAGGAAGTCCTCGTTTCGATGGATCATGGCAAGTCGTGGACCTCGGCGACCTTGGACAAGGACCTTGGCCGATATGCATTCAGGAGATGGAGCTATACATTTACGCCTTCTAAGTCTGGGATCTTGACTCTGATGAGTCGCGCAATCAATCGCCTTGGAGAAACCCAGCCACTCCCTGCCAACATGGAGTGGAATCCTTCAGGGTATGCATGGAACGCCGCTGATCATCTCACCATCAAAGTGCTTTGAGTCATGGTAAACAGAATGGAAGTCATACGATGAAAATAATCGGTATCACCCAGTCACTTGCCATTTCATTTTTGTTGGCCTCTTTAAGTGTAACCGCGGAGGATGCAGCTACCCCCCCTTTTACCGGAAAGACGATTGATTTCCCGAAGGCGTACGTCTATCAGATGCAAAAGGGCGAAGGGTATGAAACTATCCAGAAGTGCAGCATTTGCCATTCCTTCGGTTACATTCTGAATCAAGGCAAGCAAAACCGTTCTTTCTGGGAGCATGAAACCCATAAAATGATCGAGGCTTACAAGGCGCCTATCAGCCCTGAAGAAGAGAAAGTCATCGTCAACTATCTTGCTAAATTCTACGGAAACGATAAGAAATAATTTTCGATCTGAGATTTATTTGCTCATTCGGTGAGGTCGGGGTTGTTGGCGCCAGTCACATTTTTATCCAGCCTTCCTCCTTCAATAAGGTGGCTGTCAGTGAAATCCCATCTTAGATTCTCAGCCATACGTGATTGCAGCACTCGAATTTTCTCAACCACGGCCTTTTTATTTAGCGCAGGTGATTCGGTCATCTCCCTGAAATGCCCCCCCAAAAAATCACCCCAACCAAACCAAGCCCCCCCGGTACCTTCGGCTACAGGGTGGTTCCCATCTTTGATTAACCATTGGATTTTCGACGGGGAACAGACTGGTCCCTTATCAAAATCACACGCTCCGGACGAAATAAGGAGTATAATCCAGAGGGGCCGTCGA
>QYQA01000060.1 GCA_007280285.1 Methylococcus sp.
GAGGCGATGACCACCATCGACGTCAACACCGGTGCTTTCGTGGGCGGGCGAAACCTTGAGGAAACCATCTTCAAGACCAACCTTGAGGCCGCGCAGGCCATTGCACGGCAGCTGAGACTCCGCAATTTAGGCGGTATTATCATCATTGATTTCATCGACATGCGAGATCAAGATCATCGCCAACAGGTGCTGGGATCGCTGCAAAAAAGTCTCGAAAAGGATCACGCTAAAAACGCCATCAGCCAAGTCTCGAACCTGGGCCTCGTTGAGATGACCCGCAAGCGGACCCGCGAAAGCCTCGAGCACATCCTTTGTCAGCCTTGCCCGAGTTGCAGTGGTCGGGGAGTGCTCAAGACGCCCGAAACGGTCTGCCTTGATATCTTTCGGGAAATTATCAGAGAAGTCCGGCAATATCATGTTCAAGAGCTTCTGGTCCTCGCCTCGAACGACGTGGTGGCCCGACTGCTTGATGAGGAATCAGACACGCTCTCGGAACTGGAAACCTTCACCGGGGTCAAAGTTAAATTCCGCACTGAAGCGCAATACAATCAGGAGCAATACGACATCGTTCTGCTCTAATAAAAGGAGGCGATCTAGCCGCGTGTCGCCTATGCTAGAATCGGCCACCCGACAGACCGATCAGTGTGTTTAGTGACTCAAAAGGGCCGGGATCGGCCTTCTTAAGGAAAAGATTGAGATAGACCGTCCGATGAAGAAAGCGACCCTCGCCGCCATCCAGATGGCCTCAAGCCCTAATGTCAGCAGCAACCTCCTCGAGGCTGGGCGGCTGATTGAAACCGCGGCGCAGGCCGGCGCTAAACTGGTGGTCCTCCCGGAAAATTTTGCTCTGATGGGGGTCCACGAATCCGACAAGCTTGAGATTAGCGAAACGGATGGGGCAGGCCCCATTCAAGAATTCCTATCGAAAGCCGCGCAACGCCACAAGGTCTGGTTGGTCGGCGGCACCATCCCCATCAAAGCATCCCCTTTGAAAGTCAGAGCCGCCTCGTTGGTTTTCGATAGCAAAGGACAACGCGCTGGCCGCTACGACAAGATCCATCTCTTTGATGTCAACCTCCCAGGATCCGACGAGCGCTACGAAGAGTCAGCCACCATTGAGGCCGGCGAAGAGGCCTTGGTCATCGACACCCCCTTTGGCCGTCTGGGATTATCGGTCTGCTACGACATTCGCTTCCCGGAACTTTACCGTCAGATGGCCGCTGCTGGAATGGACATTCTGGCGGTTCCCTCGGCCTTTACCCAGCGCACGGGTGCCGCCCACTGGGAGATTCTGGTCAAGGCTCGGTCGATCGAAAACCTCTGTTATACCATCGCAGCCAACCAAGGCGGCTTTCACATGAATGGCCGGGAAACCTTTGGACACAGCATGATCGTCGACCCTTGGGGCGCCGTTCTCGAGAGCCTCCCCCATGGTTCCGGGGTGGTGACTGCGAGCTTTGACCGGGATCGAGTGAACAAAGTCCGCGCCGCCTTCCCGGCCCTTGAACACACCCAGTTCACCTGCCATAGAGCCCCATCATGACCCTTGACGCCCAGACCATCGCCCATGAGGTCCTCTTGACCCCTACAGGATTGGCCCCTTCAGATCTTGACGGGGTGATGCAGCAGCTGTTGAGACCCGGAATCGACACCGCCGACATTTACCTTCAAGCGACCCGCTTTGAATCCTGGGGGCTTGAGGATGGCATCGTCAAGGAGGGATCGCACAGCATCGACCATGGGGTCGGTATTCGGGCCGTCTCCGGCGAAAAGACCGGGTTTGCCTACAGTGACGATATGACCCTCCCAGCCCTGCTGGAGGCCGCAGGCAGTGCTCGTGCCATTGCCCATCAGGGCCAAGAAGGCCGACAAGAAATCAAGACGGAGACGCCGCGGGTCGAGCTTTACTTGCCCATAGACCCCATAGACTCCCTTTGCGAGGTGGACAAAATCGCCCTCCTGAAACGCCTTGACAGTGAAAGCCGAGCCCTTGATCCGAGGGTTGAACAGGTTTTTGTCAGCCTTTCAGGGAGCCATGAAGTGATTCTGGTGATGGGCCAAGATGGCGCGCTGCACCATGACGTGCGGCCCCTGGTGAGGCTCAATGTCAGTGTCATCGTCGAGCACGAAGGCCGCCGGGAACAGGGAAGCTATGGCGGTGGTGGCCGGACCGATTATCGCTATTTCCTCGATGGCGATCGCGCCTCAGAGTACGCCCGGGAGGCAGTCCGCCAAGCCCTGGTCAATCTCGATGCCGAAGAAGCCCCTGCGGGCAGTATGACGGTGGTCCTCGGGTCCGGCTGGCCTGGCATCCTCTTGCACGAAGCGATCGGTCATGGCCTTGAGGGTGATTTCAATCGAAAAGGAACCTCTGCCTTTTCAGGACGCGTGGGCGAAAAGGTCGCCTCGCCCCTCTGCACCGTGGTCGATGACGGGACCCTCCCTGGCCGGCGGGGCTCACTAACGATCGATGATGAAGGCACGCCCACGACATCAACCACTCTGATCGAGAACGGGATCCTCAAGGGCTACATGCAGGATAAGCTCAATGCCCGCCTGATGGGCGTCAGCCCAACCGGTAACGGCCGCCGAGAATCCTATCAACACCTCCCTATGCCCCGAATGACCAATACTTACATGCTCGCAGGGCCCCATGATCCAGAAGAAATTATTCGTTCGGTGAAGAAAGGCCTTTATGCTCGTAATTTTGGGGGCGGCCAGGTTGACATCACCTCCGGTAAATTTGTCTTCTCAGCCAGCGAAGCCTATCTCATTGAGAATGGTCAGCTGACCCGACCGATCAAGGGGGCTACCCTGATCGGCAACGGTCCCGATGTCCTGACGAGGGTCAGCATGGTGGGCAATGATCTTGCCTTCGATACCGGGGTAGGCACTTGCGGCAAAGACGGCCAAAGTGTCCCGGTGGGTGTCGGCCAACCGACCCTCAAAGTGGACAGTCTCACCGTGGGTGGAACCCGCGTTCAGGACTAGTTCGTTCATTCCTTCCCATACCGGATTTGCTGTGTCCACATTGCCGCCTTCAACCCCCAGTGAACTTTCCCTCGATGATCTCAAGAATCTTGTCGGCGACTGCCTTGAAGAGGCGCGCCGGCAAGGCGCCACAGGCAGTGAGGTCGGTCTTAGCATCGAATCAGGACTCTCGGTCAGTGCCCGACTCGGAGAAGTTGAAACGGTGGAACACCATCGGAGTCGGGGCCTAGGGCTCACCGCTTACCTCGGACAGCGCAAAGGGTCCGCCAGCACCAGCGATCTCAGCCCCAAGGCGATGAAGGAAACCGTCGAGGCAGCGCTTCGTATCGCCCGCTACGCGGCCGAAGATCCCTGTGCCGGCCTCCCAGATCCAGAACTCTTGGCCCAAGATTGCGAGAATCTGGACCTTTACTACCCCTGGCCGATTTTGCCTCAAGAAGCCATGGCCCTCGCCATTCGCTGTGAGGATGCCGCTCGGGGGGTTCATCCTGATATCCGAAATTCCGAAGGCGCCGCCCTCAATACCTTTGAAGGCATCCGGGTCATGGGCAATAGCCTCGGCTTTCTCCATGGCTATGCCTCGAGTCGGCATAGTCTTAGTGTCTCTGTGATTGGTGAGCGGGATGATCAAATGCAACGGGACGATTGGTGGACCGTCGCCCGCGATGCCCGAGATCTTCAAGCAGCCGAAGCCGTGGGCCAAGAAGCCGCCCAGCGGGCCCTCCGGCGATTGGGCGCACGAAGCCTGAGCACGCGCCAGTGCCCGGTGATTTTTGCAGCGGACATCGCTTCGAGCCTTCTTGGGCACTTCATCGGCGCGATCCGTGGCGGTAATCTTTATCGAAAATCCTCTTTTCTTCTCGACTATCTCGGCAAGCCGGTGTTCCCTGATTTCGTCCATATCGAAGAGCAACCCCATCTCCTCAAAGCACTGGGGAGTGTTCCCTATGATGCCGAAGGGGTTCGCACGACGCCTCATCACCTGGTCCGCGCCGGTGTCCTCGAATCTTACGTGCTGAGCACCTATTCGGCCCGCAAACTCGGAATGCGTTCTACAGGTAACGCCGGGGGCGTCCATAATCTCATCATCGAGCCGGGCCCCGATAACCTCGAGGGACTGATGAAGACCATGGGCACGGGCCTTTTGATCACCGAACTCATGGGGCAAGGGGTCAACCTCCTGACCGGGGATTACTCTCGAGGGGCGCAAGGCTTTTGGGTCGAGCAAGGCATCATCCAGCATCCAGTGGAAGAAATCACGATTGCCGGCAACCTGAAGGACATGTTCCAAGGTCTTGTAGCCATCGGTAATGATGTGGACCTTCGCGGCAATACCCGAACCGGATCGATTCTTCTTGAACAATTGACCATCGCCGGCAACTGATCACGGCGACTGTGAGAACCCTGATGAAAACGGCTTTGATATTCTTGGCGCTCTCCTTACTGCCGCCTGTAAGCCTCGCCGAAGCGCCAGCGCCCATTCGCATTGGCGCCCTAGCCCTTGGGACCCTCCATTGGGAACTGGCGGTCATCGAAGAGGAGGGCCTTGACCTCGAGCAAGGGTTTAAGATCGAATCACACACCCTCGCCAGTCCCGATGCCGGACGCATTAGCCTCATGGGTCATAGCGTCGATCTCATTGTGACCGATTGGATGTGGGTGGCTCTGCAGCGGCGCCAAGGTCAAGATTTTACCTTTTCGCCGTTCTCATTGGCCCATGGGGCCCTCATGGTTCCCGCCGATTCAACGATCAAAGCGCTAAAAGATCTCCGCGGCAAACGTCTCGGGGTCGCCGGCGGCGGACTGGACAAGAATTGGCGCCTGTTGGAGGCCGCCGCTCAGAAAACGGCCGGACTGACCCTTGAAAAGGACGCCATCATCACCTTTGGTGCCCCCCCACTCCTCAGTCGATCCTTCGAGGGGGGGCAGCTGGACGCTCTGCTGACCTACTGGAATCATGCGGCAAAATTGGAGGCCTTAGGCTACCGCCAACTGCTGGATGGGCGCTCCCTGCAGCATCTGATCGGGATCACCGACGATGTTCCGACCTTAGGGTATGTCTTCAGTGCGGCCTGGGCCAAAGCCCATAGCGCCGCGCTCCAAGGCTTTCTCAACGCCGCCAGTCAAGCCCGCGAACGGCTTTGCACCTCCGATACGGTGTGGGCTAAAGTTGTCCCGTTGACAGCGGAATCAGATCCCAAGGTGACCGCAGCCCTCCGCCATCATTACTGCGAGGGACGGGTAGAAACCTTCGGCGCGAAGGAAGCAGCCGCTGCCGCCAAGATTCTTGATCTGGTCACCGAACCGAATGGCGGAACCCAAAACGCATCGACGGGACTCCCCTTAGGCACCTTCTACACCCGGTAACGACAGGCAATAAGGTGCCGTCTGCATGACAATATGAGGTCGAGATCATCAAAGGTGATGTTCGATAGGCCTCTGCTCTGCTAGAATCGCCTTTAAAACCATTCGCCTCAGACTCCGTCTTGGGCCTTTAAACACGTTGAAGGTTTGACGCCGATTACCCCATGTCGATTGCCCGCATACTTCTCATTACCCTCCTGATCTCCAGCGGGATCGTGGCACTCACCCTCTTTAACCTCGAATCCGACCCCGGTGACAACGAGGCCGAAGAAGAGGCGGTGAAGACCCTGAATAAGCCCAAGATCGAAACTCCCCAAGCGGCCAAACCGACAGCACCTAATGACATGGGTATGCCGGGAGATGAGTCGCTCGATGAAGCTCAGATTGAGCGCGAACAAATCGCTGAAGCCCTGTCGCATCTCAGCAGCCAAAAAGAGGAGGAGAGGATAGAAGCCGTCGAGCAGCTGGGGGCTTATCCAAGCCCAGATACCGAAGCCACCTTAAGTCAACTCTTAGCCACAGATTCAAACCCTGAAGTCCGTAATGCGGCGGCCTTGAGCCTAGGCTCCCTGGATGTTCCTTCAGACGCCACCCTCGCCTCGCTCCTCACCGCACTCGACGATCAGAGCGAAGACGTCCGCTTCAGTGCCCTTTCAACCCTTGAAGACTTCATGCTGGGCCAGGACGAGGATTCCTCAACTTATAAGCGGATCCGCAGCGGCCTCTCTGCAAAAGCGGATTCTTCAAGCCTCTCGGAAGACCTCAAAGACTCCATCAAGGAGGTTCTTAAGGACCCCGGCCTCCCTGCCGCCGAGCCTGACAACTAAAGGTCAAGGCGACAAGCGACCCCGCCGAAGCACCGGCAGAGCGTCAAGAAGTCGCCGGGTGTGGGGGCTTTGCGGATGAAAAAGAACCTCTCTGACCGGCCCCATCTCGACCAGCCTGCCATCGTGCATGACGGCCACTCGATCGGCGAGGGCCGAAACCACCCCGAGATCGTGGGTGATAAAAAGGTAGCTGTGACCAAAGCGCTGTTGTAGGGATTTTAAAAGGTCTATCACCTGCGCCTGAACCGACACATCGAGAGCACTGGTCGGCTCATCACAGATGAGGATCTTAGGTTCTACCGCGAGGGCCCGGGCAATGCAGAGCCGCTGGCGTTGGCCACCTGAAAACTCATGCGGGTAACGGCCAAGCGCTGAGGCCTCAAGGCCAACGGCCGTAAGCAGCGATTGAACGCGATCGGATCGCTCGGAAGGGTCCATGGAAGGCCTCAAGGCCCAAAGACCCTCCTCAAGAATATCAGCCACCACCATTCTGGGATTCATCGAAGCAAAGGGATCTTGAAAGACCATCTGCAGCATGCCCCGATCCTCGCACCGGGTCCGACCCCCCTCGCCGGAGAGGGGATACCCCGCCAAAAGGACCTCGCCGCTCACCATGGGCACCAGCCCCAAGAGGGCCTTCCCAAGGGACGTCTTGCCGCAACCTGAAGCCCCCACCAGCGCCAGAGTTTCACCGGGCTCCATCTCGAAAGACACCCCATCAACCGCCGGTGGTCTTGGCTTTTGCCTTGAAAAAAGGCCTCTTTGAGCCTCGTAGCGAACCGTGACATCACGAACGCTTAACAGCGCTTCTCGGTTCTCTTTTGATGCGATGGATCCACTGAAGGGCCTTTCAAAACACGCGTCCAATCGAGGCATCGCCTTCAACAGCGCCTGACTGTAAGGATGGATAGGGCCATCGAAAAAGGTCCGTCCGGCGGTTTCAACCAGAACGCCCTGATGCATGACGGCGATGCGATCGGCAAGGTCAAACACCGTCCCAAAATCATGTGTAATCAACCACAGCGCCATTCCTCGCTCTCGCTGTAACCTGAGCAGGAGCTCTAAAATCTGGGCTTGCAAGGTCACATCAAGAGCGGTCGTCGGCTCATCGGCAATCAAAAGATCAGGAAGGCCCGCCAGCGCCATGGCGATCATCACTCGTTGCCGCATCCCGCCTGAAAGCTGATGGGGAAAGGCCTTTAACTGTTCCCGAGGATCAGGAAGGCCGACCTGATCAAGCCAGGCTATGGCTTCAAGCCGCTGTGGTTCGCCCTGAAGTCCCTGATGACGGGTGATCACCTCACCCAGCTGATAACCGATGGATAAGACCGGATTCAGTGAGGTCATCGGATCTTGAAAGACCATCCCGATCCGGCCGCCTCTAAAAGTTTCCATCGCTTGCTCAGGCAGTGAGAAAAGGTCGACGCCATCGAGAAGGACATCCCCCTCGAGCCTCGTTCCTTGCCGCTGCAAAAGTCGCATCACCGACAAGGCGCTCACGGACTTACCAGAACCCGACTCCCCCACCAAGGCAAAACATTCACCCCGATGGATATCAAAAGAAACCCCCGCAACAGCGGTGACCTCACTCTCTCCTTGGCAAAACCGCACCCGAAGGTCACGAACCGACAGCAAAGGGGATGCCGTCAAGGGTTTTCCTAATGACACCGCGGCACCCTCAGGAGACACGCCGAGGATCAAAAGCATCCCGCAACACATCGGCGAGGAGATTCGCGGGGAGCACAAGACCTAACATGAAACAAAAAGCCGAGGCGAGGGACCACCAGACGACGGGCTCCCGGGCCATCTCAAGACGGGCCGTATTGATCATATTGCCCCAAGACTCCGTGCTCGGATCGACACCAATATTGACATAAGAAAGGACCGCCTCGGCCAGGACCAGAGAACTGAAATCAAGTGCCACGGCGATGAGAACCAAATGGAAGACATTAGGGAGGATGTGACGCAGAAGAATGCGGGGCTGACTGACCCCCAGAACCTTTGCAGCCTGAACATATTCAAGATTTCTAAGTTTTAGAGTTTCCGCCCGAAGGAGACGGCAAAGACCGGTCCACGAGGTGAGCCCAAGAATGAGGCAGAGCGCTAACAGCCTGACATCCGCGCGCAGCGCAAGACTCTGGAAGGCGGCCTCATGGCGCGCCATTGACGCCTGCATCACCAGCATGGCGGCGGCAATCAGAAGAACCCCGGGTATCGCGTTGAGGGTGGTGTAAACATACTGGATGACATCATCAACCCAGCCTCTGAAATAGCCCGCCAAAATCCCTAAAAGGAGCGACAGCGGAAGGGTTGCAACGGTGGTGAGGGTTCCTATCAAGATCCCGGTCCGAATGCTCTTGAGACTCTGGTAGAGAACATCGGCGCCCACCTTATCCGTCCCAAGGACATGATAAACCGCGGCCCATTCGGCCAAAACGCCAACCACCATCGCAAGGAAGAGTCCCGCTAAAAGAACCGCCCTCCATGGAAATCGGCTGCGGCCAAGGGCGATATCGAGGAGAACCCGACGCTTGTCTCCTGTCCACCACACCACCATGGCCAAGAGGGGAACGGTCAACATCAGCCAAACTAAAGCGCCCTTGAAAAATCCTTTGATGGCGCGGCGAAAAAGATCCGAGGTTCGCTCCTTGAAAGGATCGATAAGATGGCTGCCACCGTAGCGCAGCCTTGGCGTTGACCAGATCTCACGGCCATCAGGAAGCCGCACCATTTCCCGCGCATGGAGTTCCACTTGGAGCGGCGCCGAGTAGGTTTTCTCAACAGAAAGACGCAGCCGTTGAAGTCCAAGATCAAGGAGACTTAAAGGCTCTGAAGACGCCACCGGCCCCTCACCGGCCTGAGGGACCAGGACGCCCTCTAGCCGGATCGAATCGGCGACCGCGACCAACAGATAGGGGATCAAGATGACCAGCGAGACCATGGCCTGAGTACTTTGGAACACCTTTTGCCAGGGCCGCCTTAAGTGGGTCTGGCCAAGGGAATAAACCAAAAGCCCGAAGAGCCCAAAGAGCGTCAGGAAAAAAAAGACATCCGTGGGCAACAACTGAGGCATCAATCTTGAAGCCTCACTCTTGGATCAACCAACATATAAGAAATATCCGTTAACAAAAGCCCAAGGATATAGAGGAAGGACCCTAAGAAAACCATGGCGCGAACAATCGCGAAATCTTGCTGATTGATCGCGTCGATCGTATAGCTACCGAGTCCTGGAATAGCAAAAAAAGACTCTGTTAATAACGATCCCGTGAACAGCAGTGGCAAGACCACCACGACGCCGGTCAAGATCGGGATCATCGCATTCTTGAGGACATGAACCGTCAGGACCTTGGCTTCACTGAGCCCTTTAGCCCTTGCTGTTCGGACATAATCCTGTTCAATTTCCTCGAGAAAAAGGGTCCGATACCAACGAACCCCAGAACCCACCCCGGCGAGGGTGCCAATCAGAACCGGAAGGACGATGAAGCGGATCGCTTCAAGCCCACTATCGTAGCCTGAGATGGGCACCCACTGGAGGCATTTGCCCACTAAAAACTGACCCCCAATGATGTAGAACAGCGTCGAAATGGACATCAGCATGATACAAAGCGCAGCCCCCCAGACTTCAAGGTAGGTCAATCTAAAAAAGACCAGCAACAAGGCCAAAGAGATATCCATCAACAGACCCACGATCAACGAAGGGACCGCAATCGCCAAGGAAGGCCCCATGCGTTGCCTGATGTCGGCACCGATATCGCGGCCGGCGTCGGAATGACCGAAGCGGAACAGGAACAGCCCAAGTGATTTCTCAACAAAGATGGTCTTCGTAAGGACCTCAAGGCCTTCGGCCTTCCCGTTATAGAAGAGCGGCAGGTCATAGCCTCGTTCATGGGTCCACTTAGCAATCCCCTCCTGGGTGACATGCTTTTGCCCAAGATGCATCCTCGCCATGTCCTCAGGTGAATTGATCACAAAAAAAAGTACAAAGGTGAGAAGGTTGATACCGATCAGCAGCGGCACGGTGGTCAACAGCCGACGCAAAAGATAGGCACTCATCGGGCCGGTGATCTCATTCTAAGACGGTAGGCCCAAAAAGCCGGCCAGAGGAGGGCAATAAAGAGGACCAGACCAAGGGCCAGTGGCCAATAGATAGGCCGATTCCATTCAGCCCGCCGTTCAGCCCGCAGGGCGGCATCAATCCTCAGATATTTAAGGCCATTATTGGCCATGAGGTTCGGTTTGTAGTTCTGGTACCACGCATGGCGAAGACTGAAGCTTTTGGGATGAACGCCAAAGACCCAGGGCGCATCATGCCGAACGATGGCCTGCATCTTTTGGATGATCTCCAGCCGTTTTTCATCATCGTCCATCGACCGCATGGCTAGAAACCATCGATCAAACTCAGGATTCCGATAGTTGGCTGCATTCTCTCCCCCCTTGGAGGCCTTCGCGTTCTCCCCATAGAGGAGAAAAAAGAAGTTTTCAGGATCAGGGTAGTCCGCATTCCAGCCCCAGCGAAACAACTGGGCATTGCCATTCGCCATCTTCTGCTGAAACTGATTGTAATCCGTGGTCCTCAAAACCAGCTGGAGACCAATCTTGGCCAGTTGCTTTCGATACCAATTGAGGAGTGGCTTGTCATCAGCCCCCGACATCGTCGTATCAAGATAAAGCACCAAGGGCTGCTGCGTCTTAGGATCAATCCCATGAGGATACCCGGCCTCCTTCAGGAGGCGCTCAGCCTCCAGGAGGGGCTTCCGCTTGGGGCTCCCCATCACCCAGTCGTAGACCAAGGGATTCATGCCCGCCTCACCTTCAAGATAACCAAAGATTCCCGGCGGCAACATCCCCTGAGCCGGCACCCCGCGACCATTCATAAAAATGGCAATAAATTCCTCTTCATCAATGGCGAGACTGATGGCTTGCCGCAGCCGCGTAGGGCCAGGGTCAAGGCCTCCCACCACGGGATCTTGCATGTTAAAACCAAGATACAAGATGGAGGCCGTCACCGCGGTATCAAGGTGAATGCCCTTTAAGAGGAGATCCTCGGTCAATTCGGCCTGGCCCACCCCTGAAAACTGGATCGCCTGATCAAAGTTGTCAGAAGCCAACCCCGAGGCATCATAGTAGCCTTGAAGAAACTTACTCCAATAGGGAATCGTTTCCTTCTCAAGAACGAAGATGACCTGATCCATCAGGGGGAGCCGCTGACCTCGATCCTTGAGCAGCCCCAACGCCTGATCTGAGGGTTCTCCGGCACTGGGGTAAAGCTCCTCGTGATAATGGGGGTTCCGTTCCAATACCATCCGCCGATTGGGATTGTTCTCGGTCAGCTGGAAGGGGCCTGAACCCACGGGATACCAGTCAAGGGTGATGTTCTTGGCCTTAAGCCGCGGCTGAGCGTAGAAAGCATCCGCCTCGAAGGGCATCGGTGCAAAAAAAGGCATGGCCAACCAAAACCGAAACTGCGGGTACTTGCCTTTTATCTTGATCTTGAAGTGATGTTCATTAAGCACCTCTACCCCTTCAAGGGGGTAGGGCCGAAGGTCAAGCCAACCCCCCTGTTTTCGGCGAGCCTCAAAATCAAGGGCTAACCGCTCCCCAAGAGGTCTGAGACCCACAATCAGGTCGGCCATCATTTCAGCGACCGGTGAATGGACCTCAGGATGCGCGAGCCGCTTGATTTGATAGAGGTAGTCATCGGCTGTGACCGGCCTTGAGGCGACCGCATCAAAATCTTGAAGACGCTCAATCCCCTCAAGGTCCTTTGCCGAGAGATCATGAAAACGATAAGCCGCCTCGCCCGTTTGAACAAAAGCCGGATGCGGTTGATAGGCTAGATCCTGACGAAGATCGATGTCGTAAACACTGTAAGCAATCGTCGCTTCAAGGGCATTGTCCGCCAGCACCTCACCGTTGTGATCAAGATAAGTCACCGTGGGAAGTTGAAGGGCCGCCAGCGGCTCCAGCTGATAGGGCCTTTGAAGGTATGCATACTGGAGGGGAGGCTCATAGACCTGCGCAATGATCTCCAATTCGTTCGCGCTGTAAGCGCGGGCCGGATCCAAATGCTTAGGCCGCTCCTCAAACGAGGTGTAAAGAATATTCTTAAGGGCTTCTGCTGCCGGATAGGGGTTATTGGGGGGACTCCCACAGCCGTCAAGCATCACCGCAACGATCCAGAAGGTAACGCCCGATCGAAAGCCCTTAAGAACCATGATGGATGAACCGCCCCTCGCTTGTGAATATGTGCGCGTTTACTCTGCCCTAATGCCTTAAATTATACGATGATTGAGACTAATCCGGGCATTCGACCCCAGGCCATAGCGCAAGTCTTGTATAATACTTTGGGGGCCAGATGTTCGGCGTCTTGAGGACGTCATCCCCCAAGCGCCCATCGACCAACCTAATCTCAGGGATCTAAAGCATGTCAAAGAAAATTCTTGTTGCAATCTGTGGTGTTCTGCTCAGCACTGGTTTGGCGGCGGCCGACCTTAAAGTCGGCGTGGTCGATCTTCGTAAACTAGTTGATCAGTCAGCCCAGAGCCAAAAATCACAGGCCGAGCTCAAGAAGGAATTTCAGCCCCGTGAGAATAAGTTGGTCAACGAACAGAAGGAACTCAAGAAGCTCGAGGAAAAGCTCGAGAAGGATGTCGCCGTCATGACCGAAGCAGACAAGCGCAAGCTTGAGAAGGACCTGATCGATCGCGGCCGTGAATTCAAGCGCGCCATGGATGAGATGCGTCAGGACTATGGCCTCCGCGCTAATCAGGAAATGGCTAAGATCCAGAAAGTGGTACAAGAAGCCATCCAAACCGTGGCCAAGGAACAGACCTTCGACCTGATTCTGGTCGATGGCGTGGCTTTCGCTAAGGATTCCCTCAACATCACGGATGAAGTTGAAAAGAAGCTGGCCGGCGGCATCAAAAAGTAATCAACCGTCCCCTGATCACGCCCATCGGTCCACGACATCACAGGTTAATCATTTGGATATTCAAGAAATCAAGGAATATCTGCCGCACCGGTATCCCTTCCTTCTGATCGACAGAGTTCTTGAGGTCGAGCCGGGTAAACGGCTGTTGGCGCTCAAAAACGTGACCTACAACGAGCCTTTCTTTACCGGGCACTTTCCGGCCGTGCCGATCATGCCCGGCGTGTTGATCATCGAGGCTCTGGCTCAGGCAACCGGCCTTTTGGCCGGTCGCTCAATGGAAGGACTGGTCGGCAAAGGTCGAACCTACTATCTCGTGGGCCTCGACAAGGTCCGCTTTAAGCGCCCCGTTGTGCCTGGAGACCAACTCCACCTTGAGGCCACTTATGTGCGCCATAAACGCAATATCTGGGCCTTCGAGTGTCGCGCCGAAGTCGCCGGTGAATTCGTCGCCAGCGCCGAGATCATGTGTGCGGCTGCGGAGGACAACGCTTGATCCATGCCTCGGCCTTGATTGACCCCACGGCGCGACTCGCCGCGGACGTCAGCGTTGGCCCCTTTACCGTGATCGGGCCTCAGGTTGAAATCGGCGCCGGAACGGTGATTGGGCCTCACGTGGTCATCAAGGGACCGACCCTTATCGGCCGATTCAATCGGATCTTCCAGTTTGCCTCCATTGGCGAGGACCCACAGGACAAGAAATACCAGGGTGAAATCACCCGCCTTGAGATCGGGGACCGCAATACCATCCGGGAATACGTCACCGTTCATCGAGGCACTCTCCAAGATGCCGCACTCACCAAAATCGGGAATGACAACCTCCTGATGGCCTATACCCATGTCGCCCATGACTGTGTGATTGGGAATCACGTCATCATGGCCAACGGGGCATCGCTCGCGGGCCATGTCCGCGTCGATGATCACGCCATCCTCGGGGGCTTTACCTTGGTCCATCAGTTCTGCCAAATCGGCCGCCAGAGCTTTTCTGGCATGGGGAGCGTCATCAGCCGCGATATTCCGCCTTATGTCATGGTCGGCGGCAGTCCGACCAAACCCCGCGGCATCAATAACGTCGGCATGGAGCGCCTCGGCTACGATCCCGACGCTATCCTGCAAATCAAGCGCGGGTTCAAAGTCATCTACAAATCCCGCCTAAAGCTTGAAGAAGCGATCGAACAGCTGGCGACCATGGCGGAGCAATCCCCAGAGATCGTGCCGATGCTTGATTTTCTAAGACAAAGCGGTCGCAGCATCATCCGCTAACAACAGAGAACCTGCCCACATGCTGGTCGCAACCGCCATGGACATCCTTGCAGGCTTTGATGAGGCGGGACGGGGATGTCTTGCGGGGCCCGTCATTGCCGCTGCGGTCATTCTCCCTCCTGAAGGAGATCCCATTCTAGGTCTTGATGACTCCAAGCGATTAAGCCCGAAGGCGCGGGCCCGGCTGGCCGACCTCATCAAGACAGAGGCTCTAGCCTTCGCCGTGGGGCGTGCTGAACCCCTTGAAATCGATCACTACAACATTCTTAGGGCCTCGCTCCTGGCGATGCAAAGAGCCTGTCAAAGCCTTTCCTTGACCCCGACCTATGGCCTGATTGATGGCCCTCATTGCCCTGATCTTCCCTTTAGAACGAAAGGAATCATCCATGGCGACCGACTGGAACCTTCTATTTCAGCGGCGTCCATCCTCGCCAAAGTGGCAAGGGATCAGGAAATGATCATGGCCGATCGGCTTTACCCAGGATACGGCTTTGCTGTCCACAAAGGCTATCCAACAGCGGCCCATCGAAAAGCGCTGATGGCCCTCGGGCCCTCACCCATCCATAGAATGAGCTTCAAGCCCGTAGAGGCGGCCATTGATCGCCTTGAGACCATCTGATGAAGGTCCTTTCGATCAACCTTGGAACCCCGAAGACCCTTCTTTATCGCGGCAAGACCGTCAAGACCGGGATCTTCAAAACACCGACCGAGGGGCCTCAGACGGCGACCTTTGAAGGCTTCATCGGCGACCATCAAGCCGATCTCAAGCATCACGGCGGCCCCGACAAGGCAATTTATGTCTACGATCACATCAATCTCGGTTACTGGGCCCTTAAACGCGGCGAATCGGACTATCCCCCAGGCCATCTCGGGGAAAATCTGACGGTCACCGGAATGGAGGATGAAAACGTTCACCTCGGGGATGTCTTTGTCATGGGCACGACCGAACTTCAGGTCACCCAACCCCGGGTTCCCTGTTTCAAGCTGGGCGTCAAACTCAAAGACGCCGGATTCGTCGGCGATTTCCTTCGCTCAGGCCGAACCGGATTTTATCTTCGGGTACTCAAAGAGGGGACCATCAGCGCCGGAGATACGATTATGAAGTGCCGCGAGGATCCGGCGCCCATCAGTATCAAAGAGGCGATGAAGTGCCTCATTCAAGGACCCGAGCAGCGCCCCATGATCGAACGAGTCCTCGCCAATGAAGCCCTTTCCCTGGCCTGGCGCTTGGACCTTCAGGATCGATTCGCCACCCATCATGCGGCAGATCACCCGATGACGACATCGCCTTCATCAACATAGACTCATCCCTTTTTTTAAGTCACCGCCCTATGACCACCGATAAACTTTTTTTCTTCCCACCCCCCATCGTAGCCCTTCTCCTGATCGGGGCAGCCCGCAGCCTCGATCAGATCGCTTCTTGGATCTGTCTCGTTCCCGCCTCGTCGGGCGGGATCGTCTGGGTGGCGGCAGGCCTCGGCTTGGCCGCATCCGCCGCGTTTCAGTTCCATGCGATCAAGACCACCGCCCTTCCGATGGGCACCCCGACCCAGCTGGTCACCCTTGGCGCCTATCTTTGGACCCGGAACCCGATGTATCTTGGGATCGTGACCGCGCTGCTAGGGCTCGCGGTAATGATGGGAACACTGCCTTACTGGCTGGTTCCGCCGGTCTTTTTTTTGATCATAAATCGGATTCATATCCCCTATGAAGAGGCTCAGCTTGAGGCGGCCTTTGGGCCGCGCTATGTGCGCTACAAAAACGCAGTGCAGCGCTGGCTCTGAGCTTCGATCCTTGGAAGACATAAAAAAACCGGCGCTGTCCGAATCATAAACAGCGCCGGTTTCTTGGGGGGTGGGTCGTCTTAGTCGACGGCCTCGATCGGGATGGTGCGGCGAACTTTTGAAGGCTCGCTATCCACCAGATATTCCGGGGTCTTTTCTTCCACCATCGCACCGCTGGTATTAGGGCCCATGATGGACACCAGGGCCGCCTTCAGGGGGTGACGGAGCGCGTCCTCAACGGCGGTCGCTTCAAAACCACAGTGGGCCATGCAATTGGCGCATTTGGGGTTCTTGGAATTCCCATATTTATCCCAAGGCGTTTCTTCCATCAAGGCTTTGAAGGAAGGTGCATAGCCCTCGTCGACCAGCAGATAGCAAGGCTTTTGCCAGCCAAAGACATTGCGGGTCGGGTTACCCCAGGGCGTACAGTTGTAGCTCTGGTTCCCGGCCAGAAAGTCGAGGTAGAGGCTCGAATGGTTGAGCTGCCACTTACGACCCCGCCCCAGCTTAAAGACATCACGGAACAGCTGCTTGCTGTCGCGCATCTTAATGAAGATATCCTGCTGGGGGGCGTGTTCATAGCTGAATCCAGGAGCAATCGTCGCCCCTTCAACGCCAAGCTCATTGCAGTAATCAAGAAACTTCGCGATCTCCTCAGCGCCTTCCCCTTGAAACAGGGTGCAATTGATGGTGACCCTGAAGCCGCGACTGATCGCCATCTTGATCGCGTCAACAGCGCGCTCAAAGACGCCCTCCTGACAGACCGAGGTATCGTGGCGATCTTCGTTACCATCCAGATGAATCGAGAAGGTCAAAAAAGGAGAAGGCTTGTAGTCGTCCATGCGCTTTTTGAGCAACAGCGCATTGGTGCAGAGGTAAACATACTTGCCACGCGCAATGATGCCCTCTACGACTTCTGGGAGCTCTTTATGCAGTAACGGCTCGCCACCGGCGATCGAAACGATCGGTGCGCCGCATTCATCCACAGCCTCAAGGCACTCCTCAACGCTCAAGCGGCGATTCAGGATCTCATCGGGATAATCAATCTTACCGCAACCCGCACAGGCGAGATTGCAGCGAAACAAGGGCTCGAGCATGAGCACCAGAGGATATTTCTGTTTGCCGGCCAGCTTCTGCTTCAGCAGGTATTTTGCAACGGTGAACTGCTGCCTTAATGGAACGCCCATGTGTCCTCCACAGGATAAGGGTTCATTGGTCGGATGGGCCAAATGGAGGCCCCCGGTGGTGCCGGAAGTCGACGCCAAGATGTTGCGGATTCCAGCAGCTGGAGTCCTCCTAAAGGATCTCCATTAAAAATGCGTATATTTCAGGGTAAATGGTAGCCCGTAGTTGTATTTTCCTCAACTCTTTTTAGTGAAAAAACAACATTGCTTGACGTAAACCACAAAAAAGCTAGAATTTAGGTACCTGCGCCACTTTGGGCGTGTCGCTTCATTTGCAGCGATCATTCAAGAAAGCCAATCTGATTCAAGGACTTGAAGGAAACCGCTCACCACTGCATGACTGATACCACGCCGCTGAACGCCCTTGACTCCCTGAGCGCTGACGCTTTTCAGGACCACCTCCTTCAGGGCGTTTCCAGAACGTTTGCCCTCACCATCCCCCAACTCCCCGAGGGGCTCGCGCGGCCGGTCGCCAACGCGTATCTGTTGTGCCGCATCGTCGATACGATCGAGGATGAAGTGAGCCTAGACGCCGCTCAAAAACGCCACTTTTGCACGTGGTTTACAGAAGTGGTTCGCGGCGAAAAAACCCCAGAATCCCTCCGCGACCACTTAGGCCCTCTCCTCTCAGAGTCGACCCGCCCCGAGGAGCACGCGCTGATCGCGGTGATGCCGAGGGTCATCGCCATCACCCATGGTTTTGACCCCGAGCAGCGTGAAGCGCTCGCTCTTTGTGTCGTGATCATGGCAGAGGGTATGGCGAACTTTCAGAATCTTGATCTCAGCCAGGGCCTCCCGACCCTCAAGGACATGGACCGCTACTGCTATTATGTCGCCGGAGTCGTCGGTGAAATGCTCACCCGGCTATTCTGTCACTACTCTAAGGATATCGCCGCCCATCGCGAGGAGATGATGGCGCTGGCCGTATCTTTTGGTCAGGGCCTTCAGATGACCAATATTCTTAAGGATCTCTGGGATGATCATGCGCGAGGCGTCTGCTGGCTCCCTCAGGATATTTTTGACCAGGCCGGCGGCTTCCCCTTGGGGAGCCTTGAGCCGCACCACCACGACCATCGGTTCCAGAAAGGTTTTCTCCACTTGGTGGGTATTGCGCACGAGCACCTTAAAAACGCCCTCCGCTATACCCTCATGATCCCTGCTGAAGAAAAAGGGATGCGGGAATTTTGCCTCTGGGCCATCGGCATGGCCATTTTGACCCTGAGAAAAATCGCAGGGAACCCCGATTTCAGTCGCTCCGTCGACGTCAAGATTACTCGGCGCTCGGTCAAGGCGACCATCGCGACCTGCCGCCTCCTCAGATCCAGCAATGCCGGCCTCAAGGCCGTGTTTCATCTGGCGGGCCAGGGACTCCCTAGAGCGCCGGCCGGAACCGAACTTTTTCAAATTAACCACTGAGAAGCCAACTCTATCAGGGGACATCTCAAACATGTTTAAAGATCACTACGATCCATCGGCAAATTCAGCCCATGTGAAGCCGCTGATGAGCGGGCCTTCAGGGGACCCCGTTGTTCGGGCCGCCGAGCGGGCGCGCGATTACCTCCTAGAGCAACAGCACCCGGAGGGCTATTGGGTTTTCGAACTCGAAGCCGACTGCACGATCCCAGCAGAATACATTCTGATGATGCATTTCATGGACGAAATGAATCGTCCCTTGGAAGCCAAGATTGCCGTCTACCTCCGGAGACATCAACGTGAGGATGGCAGTTATTCCCTCTTTACCGGCGGTCCTGGCGACGTCAGCTGCACGGTCAAAGTTTACTACGCGTTGAAATTGGTGGGCGATGATATCGATGCCCCCCATATGAAGAAGGCGCGGGAATGGCTGTTGAGTCAAGGCGGCGCCGCCCAGGCGAACGTTTTCACCCGCATCATGCTGGCTATGTTTCAGCAGGTCCCATGGCGGGCGGTGCCGTTCATTCCGGTTGAAATCATGCTGCTGCCTCGCTGGTTCCCTTTTCATCTTGACAAGGTCGCCTACTGGTCAAGAACCGTCATGGTCCCGCTGCTCATCCTCTGCAGCTATAAGGTCAAGGCCCGAAACCCACAGGGCACCTCGGTGAGGGAACTCTTTACCGTGGACCCCGATCAGGAGAGAAACTACTTCTCCCACGTCAAGACGCCGCTTGGAAAAATGGTCCTTGCTTTAGAACGACTGGGCTTCAGCCTAGAACCTTATCTTCCAAAGGCGCTTCGGGCCCGTGCGACCGAAAAAGCCCGCGACTGGTTCATTGAACGCCTCAATGGGGTCGACGGCCTAGGCGCCATCTTCCCGGCCATGGTCAATGCCTATGAGGCGCTCGACTTCTTAGGCTATCCGAAAGATAACAACCTCCGGAAAGTGGCCCGGGAATCCATCGAGCGACTCTTAGTCATTAAAGACGACTGGGCCTACTGCCAGCCTTGCGTTTCCCCGATCTGGGACACCGGCCTCACCAGCCTCGCGCTGCAAGAGACGATTCGGCTCAAACCCGATGCAAGGACCCAGAAAGCCCTCACCTCAGGCCTTCGTTGGCTCACCAGCAAACAGCTGACCGACCATCCCGGCGACTGGCGAATCCGCCGGCCTAACGTCGAAGGCGGTGGCTGGGCGTTCCAGTTCGAGAACACCCACTACCCCGATGTTGATGATTCTGCGGTCGTCGCCCACGCCCTTTTGCAATCTGACAGCGAAGAATTCAGTGACCCCGTCCGCCGTGCCGGCCACTGGATTGCCGCAATGCAGTCAAAAGGTGGCGGCTGGGGCGCTTTTGATGCCGATAACACGTATCACTACCTCAACCATATCCCGTTCGCTGATCATGGGGCACTCCTTGACCCGCCGACGGCGGATGTCTCAGGTCGGTGCCTGATGTTCCTCGCAAAATTAGCTGAACAGCGCAGCGATCTCGGACCCGTGCTTGAGGACGCGATCGACTATCTCCTCAGAGAACAGGAAGCTGATGGCTCCTGGTTTGGCCGCTGGGGCACCAACTACATCTACGGCACCTGGTCGGTCCTGGTTGGCTTTGAGCTGGCGGGGCTTCCACGCAGCCATCCCGCGACTCAGCGGGCGGTAGCCTGGCTTAAAAGCATTCAGTGCCAGGATGGTGGCTGGGGTGAGGATAATTTTACTTACCATGACCCTGCCAGCGACAAGCGTGGGCGTTTTCATACCAGCATGGCGTTCCATACTGCGCTGGCCATCCTCGCCCTCCTGTCACAAGGTGAAGGGGAGTCACCTGAAGTCAGCCGCGGGATCGACTATCTGCTGCGGAACCAAAGTGCCGAAGGTCATTGGAACGACCTTTACTTCAATGCCCCAGGCTTTCCGAAAGTGTTCTATCTGAAGTATCACGGCTATGACAAGTTCTTCCCGCTGTGGGCGCTAGCGCGCTTCCAAAACGACCGCCAGCCCGCATAACGTGCCGGTTTTAGGATTTGTCGTCGCCCTTCCGGGCGAGGCCAGAACCCTCTCACAGCAGCGCCTCGATTTTGAGGCAACCCATGCCTTGCCGGGAGGTCACTGGATTGGGGTCTCAGGGGCAGGCCCTGAGCGGGCCCATCGGGCCGGACGGAAACTCTTGGATCAAAACGTCGACGCCCTGATCAGCTGGGGCTGCGCCGGAGCCCTCAAAGAGGATCTTCAGCCAGGCCATCTGGTGATACCAGAATGCATTCTCTCGGCGAACCATGAACCGTTGGTACCGGATCGCTCCTGGCATCAGGCCTTCCTCGACACCATCCCGACGCATCTCACGCATCATACGGGGACGCTCCTTGAGAGCCGCAGCGTGATCAAAACTGCCGATGAAAAGAGCCGCCTCCAGAGCGCCACAGGGGCTCTGGCCATCGACATGGAAAGTGCGGCCATCGCCCGGCTGGCGAAGGCTGAAAATATTCCTTTCCTGGTCATTCGAAGCATTGCCGATGACGCCTTGATGAATGTCCCAGAAGCGATCAACCAATCACTCAACCCGAGGGGCGATGTCAGGATGGGGGCCTTGCTCTTGGGCCTCCTAAGGCGCCCTCAGGATCTTCCAGGATTGATCCAGCTGGGGCGGAGCTTTGCTTTAGCCCTGACCACGCTTCGCGCGGTCAGGGACGCCCAAAACACTCACTTCAGCCTCAAAGGCCGCTGAACCAGAAGTACCCGATGCCATCCTCCACACAACCCTCTCGTATCGACCGCTTCATGTGGTTTCTGGACGCCCGAGTCATCCGTTTTCCGTGGCTGATTCTCCTTTTGTTCCTGGGTTTAGCGGGGCTGACGCTCCGCTACACCATGGACCACCTCAAGGTGAACACCAACACGGCCGACATGATTTCGCTGGAGGTTCCCTTCCAGAAGAATCGTTTGACCCTCGAAAAGGCCTTTCCCCAAGATATCGGCAGTGGCCTCCTCCTGATCGAGGGGCTGACGCCAGAAGCCACCTCTGCCGCGGTGGACCAAATCACCCAAAGACTCACTAGCGACCCCGCTCATTTCAAAGACGTGGTGATCCCTGATGGTGGTCCCTTCTTCGCCCGCGAGGGGCTTCTCTACCTGAGCGTCGAAGATCTCGAGGACCTCTCTTCACAGCTGGCCCAGGCGCAACCCTTCATCGGTCGACTGGCAAAGGACATGAGTCTTGAAAGCCTCCTAAGCCTCATCAAAGAAGCGCTTGAGGCTTCGAATCAGGAAGACCTGCCACTGGACCTCAATCCACTCCTCAACACCTTGAATGAGGCCCTCAAAGCCCACCTCGAAGGTCGCCCCTATGACCTCTCCTGGCGCCAATTGATGACCCCTAAGGCCACGGGGCTTGGGGTCACCAAACGGCTGGTCCTTTTTAAGCCGGTCCTCCACTACGAAGAGGTGATGCCGGCGGAATCGGCGATCAAGGCGCTCGATGCCGTGATCGCTGAAACCCTCCAAGGCACCCTCAAAGAGGTGACGGTCAGAAAAACCGGCGAAGTCGTCCTTGAGCATGAGGAGATGGAGACCATCAGCAATGGCGTGTCCAAAGCCAGTATTGCTTCCCTGATCCTGGTCTGTCTGACGCTCTGGCTGGCCTATCGCTCTTTCAAACTCGTCATCGCAACCTTCATCTCACTCACCTTGGGATTGGTTTTCTCGCTGGGCTTCGCGACGGTAGCGATTGGTCAGCTGAACCTCATATCGATTGGTTTTGCGGTCCTTTTTATTGGAATGGGAGATGCCTACTCTTCTCACTTCTGCCTTCGCTACCGGGAACTGATCTTAGAAGGAACACCCCCCTCTAAGGCGTTGCGCTTGACCATGAGTTCGACCGCGCCTGCCCTCCTTCTCAGCGCCTTTACCGCGGCCATTGGCCTGTTCGCTTTTATTCCAACCCGCTATTCAGGGGTCGCAGAGCTCGGCATCATTGCCGGCGCTAGCATGTTCATCGCCCTGTTTACGACGTTCACCGTGCTCCCCGCACTGATGAAGATTCTGCCGATCAACCCCCCCAAAAAGGCCCTCAAAGGCAAAGATCGAAGCCGTCTCAGCAACTGGCCGATCACTCATGCCATAACCGTGAGGCGCATCACCTTTGTCCTTGGCCTTCTGGCCTTGGGACTGATGCTCGGGGTCGAAGTGGATTTTAATCCCATCAACCTTCGGGACCCCGATACCGAGTCGGTTAAAACCTTCAAAACGCTTCTGGCATCCAAAGACACCTCGCCCATGTCTCTGGCTGCCCTCGCCCCCAATGAACAAGAGGCCGAGCGGTTAAAGGCCCAATTTGAGGCCCTCTCGACGGTGGATCAGGTAAGGACCCTCAAGGATCTCATCCCCGAAGATCAGGAAGAAAAAATTGATCTGATCCAGAACCTTGCATTGATCATGGGCTCAGGGCTGGAAGACTTTCCGCCACCGAGCGGCCAGCATGCCTCGATCAATGGCCTTAAGGCGCTCAATCTCGCCCTGGAGCATCGCCTGGCAAAAGTCCCCGATGATCCGATCCTTCAAGCGCTCAATGAAACCCTCAAGGGATTCTTGAGCGCGGTCAAGGGATGGCCAGCTGACGATGAGGCCTCAAGACTTCAAGGCCTAGAGCACAGTCTCCTAGGGGGTCTTCCAAAGGTCATTCAGGATCTTGGGGAAAGTCTCAAGGCGGAACCCATCACCGAAACCAGCCTTCCGCCTGATCTTCTCGCTCGCTGGAGAAGCCCCGAGGGCCTCTACCGGCTCCAGATCATGCCGAAAGAAGACCTGAATCACCTCAACCACCTAAGGGCTTTCATTGTTGAAGCGCAAACGGTTGACCCCAATGTCACCGATCTTCCGGTCACCTACCTCGAGTCCATGAACGAGGTCATCACGGCCTTCAAGGAAGCCTTCACGATCGCCTTCCTCGCAACGACGATCATCCTCCTCCTGGTCCTGAGAAGCCTCCGGGATACCCTCTTAGTCCTTTTGCCGCTGCTCCTTGCCTCCCTTTTCACCGCGGCCGCAACCGTTCTTTTTGGTGTCCCCTTCAATTTCGCCAACATCATTGCCCTCCCTCTTCTTTTTGGTCTCGGGGTCGATAGTGGCATTCACATGACCCATCGTCTTCACGCCATCCAGCACGAAGGCGGCAATCTCTTGGATACCAGCGAGGCCAAGGGCGTTTTTTATGGGGCACTGACGACGATCTTCAGCTTTTCAAGCCTTGCCTTAACGTCACATCAAGGCACCGCCAGCATGGGTCTTCTCTTATCCATCGGACTCCTTTTGACCCTGATCTGCGCCCTCGTGGTGCTTCCCGCCTTCAGCGGCATCAAGCCCCGGCGGACCCCCTGATCGTGTAAAATCAAGGCCCATCATTCACTCTCGAACTCCCTGAGGCACGACACCGATGTCCACGTATATCGCCGATCTTCTGGTAGAACACAGCGGCCAAAACTTTTCGCTGCACGAGGAACACCTCAACACACAGATCGTGCGTGTCTTAAAGACTATCGGTTACGATCGGGTCTACACCCGCGCCAAAGGTCCTTACCTCTATGATCAGGATGATCAGGAATACCTCGATCTCTTGAGCGGCTTTGGTGTCTATGCGATGGGCCGTAATCATCCAACGGTGATCGAAGCCCTGAGGGATGTGCTCGACAACAACCTTCCCGACATGGTCCAGATGGACGTCTCGCTGTTGAGTGGTCTTTTGGCTGAAGCGCTCTTGAAACGCTGCCCGAAGAACCTGACCAAGATGTTCTTCTGCAACTCAGGAACAGAAGCGGTCGAGGCGGCCATCAAGTTTGCCCGCTATACAACGAAACGGGATCGGGTCGTCTATTGTGAGCACGGCTACCATGGCCTGACTCTGGGCGCCCTGTCCCTCAATGGCGAGAATGTCTTCCGTGAAGGCTTTGGCCCCCTCCTACCCGGCTGCGCCTCGGTGCCATTTAATGATCTTGCAGCGCTTGAGGCAGCCCTTAAGGGACAGGATGTCGCCGCCTTCATCGTCGAACCCATACAAGGAAAGGGCGTCAATCTCCCTGATGATGATTATCTTCCAGGGGTTCAAGCCCTCTGCCAAAAATATGGCACGCTGTTCGTCGCCGATGAAATCCAGTGCGGCCTTGGCCGCACCGGAAAATTCTGGGCGATCGATCATTGGGGGGTTCAGCCTGACATGATCTTAATGGCCAAGGCCCTCTCTGGAGGGTTTGTCCCGGTCGGTGGGGTCGCCATGACCTCTCAGGTCATGGAGGCGGTCTTCAATCGCATGGACCGCGCCGTGGTCCATGGATCGACCTTTTCAAAGAACAACATGGCGATGGCGGCAGGTCTTGCGACCCTCAAAATCATCGAGGAGGAGAAGCTCATCGAGAACGCGGCCAAAATCGGTGACGAACTGATGAGCGGGATGCAGGAACTCGCTGATCGCTATGAGTTCCTCAAAGCCGTTCGCGGCAAAGGATTGATGATCGCCATGGAATTCGGCTCCCCGAAGAGTCTGTCGCTGAAAGCGGCCTGGAGTATGCTAGAAGCCGCCAACAAGGGGCTTTTTAGCCAGATGATCACCATCCCCCTGTTCAAGAACCACCGCATTCTGAGCCAAGTGGCGGGGCATGGCATGAATGTCGTCAAATTCCTGCCCCCGCTGGTTATTAACGAGCGCGATCGGGACTGGACCCTCGGTGCCCTCGATCAGGTGATCGCAGACTGTCACAAAGTCCCAGGCTCCATCTGGGATCTTGGTAAGACCATGGCCGGTCATGCCCTCAAATCCAAGGCCGGCTGACCCCATCGTCACGCCCCAACGACCCAACGCTTGAGAGAAAACCCCATGCCTTTTCTGTCTCATAGGTTCCAAGGCGCTTTGCGCCTGCTGCCTTTCCTCGTGTGCCTGATCATGCCGAGTACCGGCTTTCCCCATGCGGTGGTGACCGAATCTTCCCTGGCCAAGACAGCCATTAAGGCTCACCACCCCACCAAGGTGGTCCTCCTCTTTAACACCCATGTAGAGCTCGCTCTATCGCGGGTGTTTCTGGTCAGCGCCGGAGACGTATTTCATCCGGCCGAGATTTCGAACGGGCAGCACGACGGTGAACTCCTGATCCAGCTGCCATCGCTAGAGCCTGGGGATTACGCCATCAAATACAAAGTCTTCGCAGCCGATGGTCACCTGACCGAGAACAATATCCGTTTCCACGTCGCCCCCTAAGACCCACGTCAGGAGTTCGTCCGCATGTACATGCAAGGTCTTGCCAATTTTATTGACGATTTTCTCGGCGGCCTGATCCTGATCAGCTATGCCTTGGTGGTCGGCGGCCTCTTCTGGAGCGCCTTCATCCTCAAAGTCTGGGCGAAGGAGCCTTTGGCCAATCCGGCGATCATCCGCCGCGCGGTCAGCGTTCTCCGCTTCGGTGCTTTCGCATTGGCCAGCCTCCAGGGCATTAAGCTACTGATCAAGGGCATGGTTCTTTGGGGTGTCCTCGGTGAGCTCCCGATCCAAGACTACTGCGGCACCGTCCAGTTCCAGGCCGGCCTCCTGAGAATGCTGCTCGCGCTCGGGATCGCCGTCATCGCCGGCCGACTGCTTCTCGACACGCGCCAAAGGGGACTTTGGAATCTTATCCTTTTTATGAGCATCCCTCTGGTGATTGCCGGTGCCTGGCTGGTCCACGCGGTAGGCCGCTTCGAGCACCGGGAAATCCTGATGACGATGACCCTCCTTCACCAAATGTCCGCGGCTATTTGGTTTGGCGGGGTCGCTCAGCTTCTCGCGCTGTGGCGTCTCGGCTACCAAGATGAAGAAGCGCGACAGTTTTGGCCCCACGCCATCATTCGGTTTGGGACCCTCGGGGCCGCCGCCGTGGTCCTGCTCTTAATGACCGGCCTCCCCCTCGCCATCAACTACATCGCCTCCTTCGAGGGCCTCTTTGGAACCGGCTACGGGGGCCTCGTGCTCACGAAGGTCGCTCTTCTAACCCTGGCACTAGGATTCGCCTTCATCAATCATCGGGCCGGCCGGCGCTGGCAAGAGACTGGCGAGGCCGGAGCCCTCAAGCGCAAGGTGCCTTACTACATTGAAGCCGAAGCCTTCATTCTGGTAGGCATTCTCTTTATTGCAGCGACCCTCTCCTCGCAGCCACCTTCAGAGGACATCGCTAAAAATCCCGAGCTCACCGCGACCATCTCCGAAGTCATCGAGATGTTCACGCCACGACTACCCAAAATTCACTCACCCTCCCACGACCAGCTCCTCGCCGGGGAAGCCGGAAGAGTGGCGGTGGTTAACAAAATTCCCTCGATGGCCGCCACCGAATGGTCGGACTACAACCATAATATTTCGGGGATCTTCCTCGCCACGATGGGCCTGATGGCCTTGCTTTCCTATATTCCATCACCCGCTTTTCGTTGGGCCCGTTATTGGCCATTGGGATTTATCGGCCTCAGTATTTTTCTATTCTTTAGAAGCGATGGGGAGACTTGGCCGCTTGGCCCAATCGGGTTCTGGGAAAGCACCTTTGGCAATGGCGAAGTCTTCCAGCATCGCATCGCGACGCTGCTGACCTTTGCGCTTGGGGTCCTCGAAGTCCGCGCAAGGACCCGGCTCGATGCCCAAAAGGTGCGCTACATGTTCCCCATCCTGTGTGCCTTTGGCGGGATTCTCCTGTTGACGCATGCCCACGCTGAATTTGAACTCAAAAGTGAATACATCATCCAGTCGACCCATACCACCATGGGCCTTCTGGCCGTCATCATGGCGGCGGGTCGCTGGCTGGAATTACGACTTGCTCCGGGTGCGACCCAAAGTGATGGCACCGTCATCAACGAGGCAACGGTCGCAGGACTTTTAGCGATTTTCTCGATGTTCCTGATTGGCACTATCATGATGTTTTACCGTGAGCCTCTGTTCTAGGGGCGTTAACCGCCCTTACCCTTGGAGGTCAGCCTGATGCCTGCCACCGATCGTTGCGCCTATGTGGAATGGTTTCGGGGCTCCGCGCCCTACATCAACGCCCATCGCGGCAAGACCTTTGTCATTTATTTCGGGGGCGAAGCGGTTGCAGACCCAACATTCAAGACGCTGCTGCATGACGTTGCACTCCTTCACAGCCTCGGCATCCGGCTGGTCTTAGTCCATGGCATGCGGCCGCAGATTGATGAGCGACTGAGCCGCCGCCGGCTGACGGCCACCTATTTTAACGGGCTTCGGGTCACCGACGACGCGGCCTTAGAGTGCGTCAAAGAGGCCGCAGGAACGGTCCGCGTCGAAATCGAGGCGCTGCTCTCGATGGGGCTCCCCAATTCGCCCATGGCCGGCGCCGAGCTGCGCGTGGCCTCTGGAAACTTTGTGATCGCTCGCCCGGTCGGGGTTCGCGATGGCGTCGACTTCCAGCACACCGGCGAAGTGCGCCGGATTGATGCCTCTGGCATTCGGGAGGTTCTCGATCTTGGCAAGATGGTCATGCTCTCAGCGGTAGGCTATTCACCCACGGGTGAAATCTTTAACCTTCGCTCGGAAGACGTGGCCACCCAGACCGCGATTGCCCTCAAGGCTGACAAATTGGTCCTTTTAGGCGAAGGCGACTGCCGCGCCGCTTTGGATGGCGCTTTGATCCGCCAATTGACGAGTGAGGAAACCCGACAGCTGCTCGATCAAGGCCCTCTCGAGAATGATCAGATTCGGCCTGATCTTGAGGCGGCGGTCGCCGCATGCGATCAGGGGGTTGAACGCGCACATTATCTCAATGGGCAGGTGGATGGCGCGCTGCTGCTCGAGTTCTTTACCCGCGATGGGGTCGGCACCCTGATCAGTCAGACGCCTTTTGAAACCCTTCGGCCCGCATCCGTCAGTGATGTCCCGGGCATCTTAGGTCTCATCGTTCCCTTGGAGGAGGCCGGCATCCTGGTCAAGCGCGACAGGGAGCGCCTTGAAAGTGATTTGAGGGACTATACGGTCATTGATCGCGATGGCACGGTGATTGGGTGTGCGGCCCTTCACGCCTATCCAGAATCCGCTCAAGGAGAAGTTGCCTGTCTCGTTCTTCACCCCGATTATCGCTGCGAGCAGCGCGGGGCTCGACTGTTGGAATCCCTCGAGTCGACAGCCTCGAGCCTGAACCTCCAGCAACTCTTTGCCCTGACCACACAGACCGCGCACTGGTTCAGGGAGCGGGGATTTGAGCCCGCCGACATCAGCGACCTCCCCCCCGCTCGACAGACCCGCTACAATCCCGAGAGAAACTCTAAGATCCTGATCAAAGTCTTATAGTCTTATGGCTTAAGGCGTCTTGTGATCCTCGACACAGGCGTAGGTCGCCGCATTGCTCTTCATCATCAGGGAGGCGGGATATTTCCCCTCAATCACAAACTCCCGTACTTCCTCGCTGGTCACCCGCTTGCTTTCTTCCTTCGCAATACAAGCACAGACTGTAGTGACCTCTGCAAGAAGAACACCGGATCCTTTCATCGCCGCCTTTTCATTCTCAACGCACATCTCGGTGAACTTTTTTTCAAATTCTCTGTGGTTCTCCTCACTCACCGGCGTCGTCGACCAAGCGGCACCCGAGCTTAGCAGTGAGGCCGCAATGAGCGTCATGGACATCAAACACTCAGAAAGGGGTCTTTTATTGTTGTTCATCATTTTGTCCCAAAGTGGTTAAGGCGCTCAATTGTAAGCCATCCCTCCAACCCGCACGCAATGCCTGTCGCCCCTTCCAACGCTGATGGAGCCTCCCATGATCCCACCAAAATCGCCAATCATCGCCCTCAAGCCCAAGACGAAAGGGGCACCAAAAAGCCGCGCCCATGACCAATTCAATAAGCTTATCGATAAAATAGAACAGCATAAACAAAGGCTAACAGCATGGAACGAAGCCATTGCACAGCATCACGAAGAGCGCTCTTTGATTTTTATGCCGCTTATCCACCGCTTCATCGCTGCCAAAGAACAGTTAGCGAGGCAACTCGATCGGGCCATGGACGATGATCGTTTTAGGCAGCGAGAGAGAGACAAACTCGCGGGGCTCATTCTTGATCTCATCGAGCCTCTTATCGACCAAGGCGGTGCCGATCACCTCAAACCCCTCTACGACAAACACAGTCCGATCAGCTACGACTTTGGGATGGCCGCCCTCGATGAGGAGCTCGAAACGCTAATGCGGGAAGACTCCGATCACGAAGCATTCTTCGATAACACCCTCACCGACGCAGAGATGGAAGCCATTCAGCAACGACTTCTCGAAGAAGAAATGGCTTTTGAGCGCTTAGAAGCGGAGCGGATGGCGGAGCGCCAAAAAAAACGGCGCACACCAAAAAAAAAGGAAACCGTGGACGTCAGTCAATCCATTCAAGCGGTCTTTCGACAGCTGGCCAGCGCCCTTCACCCCGACCGTGAACTAGATCCTGAGGAGAAAATAAGAAAGACGGCCTTGATGCAGAATATCAATGTGGCCTACCAACATCGGGACCTGTTGAAGCTTCTCGAATGGCAGCGCACCCTTGAACCCAACGATCACGACCATGCCCTGCGACTTCCCGAACAAACGATCAAACACTATAACCAACTCTTAAGGCAACAACTCAAAAAGCTTCAGAACGACATCGCGGACATCGACGGACGCTATCGAGATCACTTAGGACTGGGGCCACGCCAAACCTGTTGCCCCGACCTTTTATTGCAGCGCCTGCGCCAAGATATGGCGGCCATCAAACAAGACCTTCAGGAAACCGACAAGACGATCAAGACCGCTCGACATCACGAGAGTTTGGCCTTCTGGTTAAGAGCACTCCCAAAATCAAATCGCCCTCTTTAACCAGGGCTCGATTGACGGAATGCTTTCGAGCTACTAGTGTTGTGTTTTTATACATGAGGAACCCCTGACCAGATGACCGCCCACCCGCCTTTAAGGGCCCACCACTTCGTCAAAGTCGCCTGTGAGGACTGCAACCTCACCAGAATTTGTCTCCCGAAAGACCTCGAAGATGATGGCATCAAGGATCTTTCTAAAGTCGTCCGCCGTGACCGCACCCTCCAAAAAGGGGAAACCCTCTATTGGGCCGGTGAAAGTTTCAGTGGTATCTATGCGCTAAAATCAGGCTCCGCCAAACTGGTCCATACCGATCGTCAAGGTCGGGAAACGATTATCTCCCTGGTGCTTCCTGGGGAGCTGTTCGGCTTTGATGGCCTCACCGCCAAAGAACATCGCTGCGCGCTGGTCGCCCTTGAGACCAGTCGTTACTGTGAACTGGCCTCGAGCGATCTTGAGCCTCTCGCCAAAAAGATTCCAAGCCTTCAGCACATCCTCCTTGAACGGAGCTGTGAACAGATGGATCAGGTGGTGGAGCAGCTGGCTGCCAGCCAACGTCCCGCGGAAGAGCGTCTGGCCGGCTTCCTTCTAGACCTTGCCAGCCGTTACCAGCGCCGAGGCTTCCCTTTTGAATCCTTCAACCTGAGCCTCACCCGCCAAGATATCGGCCATCACTTGGGCCTCGCGCTTGAAACCGTCAGCCGCCTTCTCGGTCGGCTGGAATCAGCGGGCATCATCAAAGTGCAGGGAAAAAGGATTCAGCTCCTCGATATCAATGGTTTGAAAACCGCTGCAGGTCAACCGGAGGAACGTTCGGCATCAACCTTGATCTAGATCAAGGTTGATGGGACCAAGGATTAACCAAGGACAATGAACCTTGGGTTAGATCCCCTTATCATTTCACCAACGACACGGTTTGAAGTCAGACCTCACCGTTCCCGTTGAAAGACCTACAACAGCATTTGGCGCGCAACCCCCGGGGTCGGCGCGCTTTTTTTTGGTTCTCGCTTCATAGTAGCCCTAACGACGACATCGTTTGGTGATGGGGCTCAGTAACTTCAGCGCAGCGGGATCTTAAAGCCATCAAAAATGCTGAGGGCCCTCTGAAGCCTCTCAATTTGACCCATGAGGTAGGGAGGGACTCATCGCCTTAGGGGCCTGCGTGGGTCTATGCCATTATTTGACGCAAAAGCAGCCACGTCCATGATTGTGGCCTTTTGAAGACCTTCAACCATGCCGTGACCCAACGCCTCCTCGAGGGGATATTCCCCTCGAGGACAGTCTAGAAAAGCAAACCCTTTAAGGGGCGTGCTTGTACGCTGAATTGCTTGAATCCTCAGCGATCGCCTTCGCGGCGGTCGCATATTTGCCATGCTCAGAGCCCTTGACGATGAACAATGTCACGACCACAGCAAGAACCAAGCCGCCGATATATACCCAAAAGAGATCTTTTTCTTCAGTCATTAGATGTTCCTCCAAAATCATGTGCTTTTCTTTCAACCCCGTTCTGCTAACGCTGAACGTGGGATAAGACTAGTGGAGGTTAAGAATGAAGACTTTGACCAAGATCAAAAAAGAAGACGAGATTTAACGGGTAGACGAAAAAAAAGACGTCTATTGGGCCATGAGGATCAGTTCGCTCGCGGCATCATCAAGCGTCACCTTAAAATGGCGAAGAAAGCTCATCCCTAAAAGCTGCTGTCCCTTGAGTTTGTCATCCGCCATGAAGGCCACCTCCACATCGGCGACTTCGGCATGCCCCAGGCTGACCCGACTCAACCGTCCAATCTGAACCGGCTCGGTGCCACTGGCGGTTTGGCTGGTCCCCGACCGAAGGGTCTCTGGAGTGAATCCAAGAGCACCCTCTAAGGAGGCCGGCAATACCAACAAAGAGGCTCCGGTATCGATCAGCAGGGTCAAGGTCTTCGTCCCTGAAGGCCCCGTCAAACGCACCTCGACCTCATGATGAGAACCCTGACGATGGGTGGACACTTGGGTCACCCCGGATGACTGGCGGGATAAAGGAGCACCCCTTGCACCGAGAATACGAACCGATTCGATGACCCCGGGCTTTGCGAGCGTCATGGTGTAGTTGTAGCCCTCTAACCACCGGCGGACCTGCCTTAAGGGGTCCCCCGTGGGCGGCTGGACCATCAAAGGCTCCAGTCGATCAGCCCCTTCGATACGGAACCCTGTTTGGTGGGCTAGGGCCTCAAGGGCCTCATTTAGAGGCTGTTGGCCTTCTAAAGCCTCAAGGCGACTGATCGTGAGGGAGGCGATCAGGACCCCGCCCAACGCCAGCACCCTTCGCGCTGATAACCCCCATTTCACACTAATCGCCGCGCTTCTTCGAAGGCCCGACGAAAATCAATATACAACGGCGTTTCGCTGCTCAACAAAGAGGCCAACAGGGCGTTCTGCAACTTGTATTTGATATCCCCGACCGCGAGGGCGCCAATCCCTAAGGCGCCTGCTGCGTTCACCGCGTGAAGCAGCGGTTCGCCATCATGACTGCGCTTAATCCCCTCGATGCCAAGCGGCGGGACCGCATTCACATCCCCAGCGACCTTCAGCTGGGTCGCATCGGATAAGACGCTGGCATTAAGGACCTGAACACCCGCCTTAGCCGTACAGAAAATGACATCGGCCTGGGCGAGGAGACGCGCCTTATCGGCATCAGAACTGGCATAGGTACCCACCATCGTTGAACCGCAACGCTCGTTATATTCCCGCGCCTTGTCGAGGGCATGATCGACATTGAATGGATCAACAATGGTGACATTAGCCCCGGCTAAGGAGGCAATGACCGCCGTTGCAATCCCGACAGGGCCGGTGCCACCGAAGACCACGGCCTGGGCCCCTTTGAGTTCATCGCCATGACGGGATTTGAGTTGCCGCTCGACACAGGCCACCAAGGCGGCGGCGGTCGTAAAGGCACCGCTCGGGTCCGCTAAAACGGAGACCACAAACGGGGGAACCATGGCCTTCCGCGCCGCCTCGAGCATATTGAGCGCCACGCCGATATCCCGGCCACCAATAAAAATACCCGTCCGTTTGACGCCAGAGGGGCCTCTCGAAAAGATCGCATCTTGAACTAAGCCATTGACCTGATCCAGCTGAACGTTGTCAGTGGGAAAAACGTGGTCAAAGCCGGCATCGACCGCCATGTTGATGTCAAAGGGGCTGACATGGGGCATCGGGTCCAGCATGTGAAGGACGCTGCGTTTTTCAGCTTTTTGCATCAAAAGACCTCCAAGGCGTGATGATTCATTGGGGGATGACCTCAAAATCTAGTTCGCGCGCGCGAATTCACGGGCGAGCTCGAACGCATCATCAAAGCTGAGATAAATCGGGTGCGTCGTTTCCCGCATGCGCTTTAACAAAGCACTCTGGGTTTTATACTTAATATGGCCAATCGCGAGGGCGCCCACCCCTAAAGCGCCACTTTCAGAGCCTGCGATCGGGTGAGCCCGGTGATGCGCATCAAGACCTGCGATCCCCGAGGGTGGCACCGCATTGACATCGGCAGCAATTTTGAGGGATGAAGCGAGCGCGATGAGTTCGCTGCTGAGGACTTCAATGCCGGCCGCAGCCGTTGCAAACACAATGTCGGCATCGGTGATCAGATCCCCTTTGTGGGCATCAGCATCGCCAATGATCTGAGTCTGACCATCACCGAATTCGCTATCGCAAAGATGCGCCATGGCCTGAGCCTTCTCCAGCTGGCGACCGATGATCGTGACCTCAGCGCCGGCTTTGGCGGCCAGTGTGGCTGCAATCTGCCCGACCGGGCCGGTGCCTCCAAGGGCTAGAACCTTCTTGCCTTCGAGGGTCGTATGGAAATGGTGTTCAAGCGCCTGTTCCACTACAGCGACCATGGCAGCGGCCGTGGTAAACGCACCACTTGGATCCGCAAACACCGACACCTCAAAGGGAGGGACCATCGACTTCATGGCGCTCCTGACCATGTCGACGGCCATCTTGGCATCGCGACCACCGATAAAGATGCCGGTCCGCTTGAGGCCGCCTGGGCTTCTTGAAAAGATGGCGTCCTGAACGAGAGCCTGGATGTCTTGAGGCTCCACATGGAGGTAAGGAATCGCCGAGGTCCACCCTGCATCGAGGGCCATGTTGACATCAAACGGGCTGAGATTCTTCTCCGGCGTGAACATATGAAGAATATAGGGCTTTTCCAGCTTTTCCATGGGACGGCTCTCTAGAAGATCGGGGGATAGAATGAACTTGAAAGGTCGTCGCCTTCATCGCGGATGACCCTCCTCAAAGCGCGCGAGGATAGCATATTCACAACCGCCGAAGGGATGCCGAGTGATCCTCAGGATGACAAGGAGGCCACAGCACGATGACACACACCTGTCAATTGCGCGGACCTTAAAACCCCGTATAATCGTCGGTTAATTGTTTTTTTTACTTCACCTGAGGATCAGCAGCACCGTGAGCAGCAGCTACTTCTTTACCTCTGAATCTGTTTCAGAAGGCCATCCCGATAAGGTTTCCGATCAGATCTCCGATGCCATTCTGGATGCCCTCCTCGCTCAGGATAAGCACTCCAGAGTCGCGGCTGAGACCCTCTGTAATACCGGTCTCGTCGTGCTGGCTGGGGAGATCACCACCCACGCAAGCGTTGATTACATCAAGGTGGCGCGAGATGTACTGCAGCAAATTGGCTATACCAACACCGAATACGGCATCGACTACAAGGGCTGCGCCGTTCTGGTGGCCTACGACAAGCAGTCGCCGGATATTGCCCAAGGCGTCGACAAGGCCTTTGACGATGATTTTGGCCAGGGAGCCGGTGATCAGGGCTTGATGTTCGGTTATGCCTGCGATGAAACGCCGACCCTGATGCCGATGCCGATTTATCTCGCCCATCGTCTCGTAGAACGTCAGGCGCGTCTTCGTCACGACGGCCAGCTGACTTGGTTGCGCCCCGACGCCAAGAGTCAGGTCACCATTCGCTACGTCAACGGGCGTCCTGACTCCATCCATACCGTGGTGGTGTCGACCCAACATGCGCCCGATGTCAGCGAATCGACCCTCCGCGAAGCGGTCATTGAGGACATCATCAAACCGATCATCCCAAAGGAGCTCATCAAGGGCGACGTCAACTTCCTCGTGAATCCGACCGGTCGTTTTGTGGTCGGCGGCCCTCAAGGCGATTGCGGCCTCACCGGCCGCAAGATCATCGTGGATACCTATGGCGGTTCAGCACCCCATGGCGGCGGCGCATTTTCTGGTAAGGATCCATCTAAAGTTGACCGCTCGGCCGCTTATGCCAGCCGCTATGTTGCGAAAAACATCGTCGCTGCGGGTCTTGCTTCACGCTGCATGCTGCAGGTCTCTTACGCCATCGGCGTGGCCAAGCCCACCAGCGTCATGGTCGAAACCTACGGGACCGGCAAGATTTCAGATGAAAAGATCACCGATCTGGTCCTTGAACATTTTGACCTTCGCCCCCACGGTATCGTCAACATGCTGGATCTCCTTCGGCCGATTTATCAGAAGACCGCCTCCTACGGCCATTTTGGCCGCGAGGAGCCGGAATTCACCTGGGAAAAGACGGACAAGGCCGCACTCCTTCGGGACGCGGCAGGTCTTCCTCCCCAGTAATTTCGACTTTAAGGTCATGACTCTTTGAGGCATGGCCTTTAAGCGGCGACGAGGAGCGCTGCGACGGGACATTCCCGCCAGGCTCGTCACCGTGGTTTTTTAGGAAACGGCGCTCGATTCACCCACAGGCACGTGGTGATTCGAGCAACGCCTAAATCCTGCCTGTGGCTTGCCATCCTCATTTCAGGAGCATGACACATGAACGCTGTTTCTAAGACCAACCCCTTCAGTGACTTTAAAGTCCACGATCTAAGCCTCGCATCTTGGGGCCACAAAGAAATCCGCATCGCCGAAACCGAAATGCCAGGCCTCATGGCCATCCGCGAAGAATACGCAAAGACCCAGCCGCTCTCAGGCGCCAGGATCACCGGATCTCTTCACATGACCATCCAGACAGCCGTCCTGATTGAGACGCTGATCGCCCTCGGGGCTGAGGTCCGCTGGGCGTCTTGTAATATTTTCTCAACCCAAGATCATGCCGCCGCAGCGATCGCCGATCAGGGGATCCCCGTTTTTGCGGTCAAGGGTGAAACCCTCGAGGAATACTGGGACTACACCCATAGGATCTTTGAGTGGGCGGATGGCGGCTACTCCAACATGATCCTTGATGATGGCGGTGACGCTACCCTCCTCTTACACCTCGGCGCGCGGGCTGAACAAGATCTCTCGGTGCTGGGATCCCCAGCCTCTGAAGAGGAACGCGTCCTTTTTGCCGCAATCAAGACGACGCTTCAGGAAGACGCCCACTGGTACTCTGACCGCCTTTCCAAGATCAAGGGCGTCACCGAAGAGACCACCACGGGGGTTCACCGCCTTTATCAGATGCATCAGCGCGGTGAACTCAAGTTCCCCGGCATCAATGTCAATGATTCTGTGACCAAGTCAAAGTTCGATAACCTCTACGGCTGCCGGGAGTCTCTGGTCGATGGCATCAAGCGCGCTACCGATGTCATGATCGCCGGCAAAATCGCCGTGGTCGCTGGCTACGGTGATGTCGGCAAGGGGTCCGCCCAAGCCCTTCGGGCACTTTCAGCACAGGTTTGGGTGACCGAAGTTGACCCGATCTGCGCCCTTCAGGCCGCCATGGAAGGTTATCGTGTGGTCACGATGGATGAAGCCTGCTCTCAGGCCGACATTTTCGTCACCGCGACCGGCAACTACCACGTCATCACCCATGACCACATGGTGAAGATGAAAAATCAGGCCATCGTCTGCAACATTGGCCATTTTGATAATGAAATCGAAGTCGCCGCTATCGAAAAATACCAGTGGGAAGAAATCAAGCCCCAGGTCGATCATGTGATCTTTCCCGACGGGAAGCGCATTATCCTTCTCGCCAAGGGCCGTCTGGTCAATCTCGGCTGCGGCACCGGACATCCCTCCTATGTCATGTCTTCAAGCTTTGCTAACCAGACGATCGCTCAAATTGAATTGTGGATTGAACGGGATTCGGGGAAGTATCCGGTGGGCGTCTATACCCTTCCAAAGCATCTCGATGAGAAGGTCGCGCGCCTGCAACTTAAAACACTCAACGCGGTGCTGACGACCCTCACCTCGGAGCAGGCGGCCTATATCGGGGTGACCCAAGATGGCCCCTTTAAGCCAGATCACTATCGGTACTAAGATAGGCTCCCCCACCCCATGGCTGACACCGCCACCATGAGGCGGTGTCCCCTCTATGAAGGAATGCTCCGATGACAGCAGTCAGCACCAACCCCATTTTTAGCATGGAATTTTTTCCGCCGCGAACGCCGGAGGCGGAAGCGTCCCTCGCCTGCGTTATCGAACAGCTGGCCCCCCTGAAGCCGCGATTCTGTTCCGTGACCTTTGGAGCCGCCGGCTCCACCCGCGAGAAAACCTTCGAGACCGTCCTCAGCCTTCAGCCTCTGGGGCTTGAAGGCGCGCCCCACCTCTCCTGTATCGCCTCCACGAAGGACAATATCCGGGAAGTCCTGACGGCCTATCAGGCGGCTGACATCCGCCACATCGTCGCCCTTCGAGGCGACATGCCCTCCGGGATGCTGTCAGCCGGTGAGTTTCGCTATGCCAATGAATTAGTCGCTTTCATCCGCGAGGAAACCCAAGATCACTTCCACATTGAAGTCGCCGCCTACCCGGAGATGCACCCTCAGGCGCCGAACTTTCGGACGGACATCCAAAACTTCAAGCGCAAAGTAGACGCCGGCGCTAACAGCGCCATCACGCAGTACTTCTTTAACCCGGAGGCCTACTTCCGATTTCTTGATGATTGCGAACGGGCAGGCATCGATCTCCCCATCGTCCCAGGCATCATGCCCATCACCAACCATACGCAGATCGCTCGCTTCTCCGAAATGTGCGGGGCCGATATCCCCCGATGGATCCGAAAGCGCTTAGAGCAGCTCGGGGATGACCGCGAGGGTATTAGAGCCTTTGGCCTTGAAGTCATTTCGGACCTTTGCCGGCGACTCCTGGAGGAAGGGGCCCCCGGGCTCCATTTCTATACTCTGAACCAATCAGAAGCCGTAATCGGCATCTACCGAAACCTTGGGATGACCATCCCCTCATCAGGGTGTGATACTTTATGAGGACCCTATTGCGGGCCCTAAAAGGGTCATCCCATTGACGTCCAACACCGAGGTTTTCATGAGCCTTCTCGATTTTGTGTCCGATATTGGTCACTCACTTTTTAATGCTGAAGAACACGCTGCTGAAAAAATTCAGCAGCACATCCTCAATGATAATCCTGGGATCGAGAACCTCGGCGTGCTCTTCCAGAAAGGCTTCGTCACCCTAACGGGCGCCAGTAAGAGCTGGGAAGCGGTTGAAAAGGCGATCCTCATGGCGGGCAACGTCAAGGGCGTCGGTAAGGTCATCAGCGATATCGAGGTCACTGAGAGCCAGGATCTCGCACCGGGTGAACTCGGGGGCTCCAGCAACGGCCAGTATTACGTCATCAAATCAGGGGATACGCTCTCAGCCATCGCTCAACAGTTCCTCGGTGACGCCTCGAAATATCCGGCTCTCTTTGATGCCAACCGTGAGGTCATCAAACACCCCGACAAGATATTTCCTGGGCAAAAAATCAGAATCCCTGCCTGATCTTGGGCTCAGGGGGGCTTAAAAGCCCTCCATTTGCTCCGATGTCAAATAATCAAGACCTCGCTGCCCGCGACCTCAAGGTTCTCTGGCACCCCTGTACCCAGATGAAGGACCACGAACAGTGGCCCCCCATCCCCATAAAACGGGCCTTCGGGGTCTGGCTCGAGGACTTTGAGGGCAACCGTTATCTCGATGCCATCAGCTCCTGGTGGGTCAACCTCTTTGGTCATGCCCATCCTGCCATTAACGCGGCGCTTAAAGACCAGCTGGAAACCCTCGAACATGTTCTCCTTGCAGGTTTTACCCATGAACCCGCTATCGCCTTGGCGGAGCGTCTGACCCAGATCGCCCCAAAAGGGCTCACCCGGTGTTTCTATGCCGACAATGGCTCCTCAGCTGTTGAAGTGGCCTTAAAGATGAGCGTCCATTACTGGCGCAATGAGGGCCAACCTCAAAAGACCCGCTTTATGACGCTTGAAAACAGCTACCACGGAGAGACCCTAGGCGCTTTAGGGGTGGGCGATGTCGGTCTCTACCGGGAAACCTATGCCGCCCTTCTGTTGACCCCGATCAGGGTCATGAGCCCCGATGCCTATCAGCGAGCGGACGATGAAACGGCCAAAGACGTGGCGCTTCGTGCCATAGCTGATCTTAAAAGGGCCCTCGACAGCCAGGGCCATGAGGTCGCTGCCTTGATCATCGAACCTTTGGTCCAGTGTGCCGGTGGCATGCGGATGTATGACGCCTCCTATCTCACGCTTGTGAGAGAGGCGTGCGATCACTATGGGGTCCATTTAATTGCCGATGAGATTGCCGTTGGCTTTGGCCGAACAGGCACTCTTTTTGCCTCGAATCAAGGCCCTATCACCCCCGATTTCCTCTGTCTTTCAAAGGGGCTTACCGGAGGCTACCTCCCCCTCTCCGCCGTCCTGACCCTAGAATCTATCTATGAAGCCTTTTACGCAGAGCATCTAGCCCAAAAAGCCTTTCTTCATTCCCACAGCTATACCGGAAATGCGCTCGCCTGTCGGGCCGCTCTTGCCACCCTTGATCTCCTCAATGAGACCACCCTCGCCCGCAACCATCGATTGGCTCAACACATGTTGGCCTCGGTCGAGACCCTTCAAGATCATCCAAACGTGGCCGAAATTCGTCAGACCGGGATGATTCTCGCCATCGAACTGGTGCAGAACAAAAAGGCAAGGAAGCCTTTCGACAAGGGGGAACGCCTGGGCCATCGGGTTTATCGCCATGGTCTCAGCGCCGGCGTTCTGCTCCGCCCCTTGGGGGATGTGATCTATTTCATGCCGCCTTATGTGATCAGCCCTGATGAGATCGAGCTCATGGGCAAAACAGCGGTTGAAGGGGTCCATCAAGCCCTGAAGAATCACTAGATGCGCAGTTCAAGACTTTATCTTTCGGCGACACTCTCAAATGGCGCACTGGTGCCCCTCGATGAAGCCGCGGCCCATTACCTTAAGACGGTGTTGCGCCTCAAAAAAGGCCACCGACTTACCGTCTTCCATGGGGATGGCCGAGAATGGCCTGCAACCGTTGCGGCCCTTGGGCGGGATGGTGTTTTGCTGCAACTGGGCGACAGCCTTTTGCCGTTAAGGGAATCCCCCCTCAAGACCCATCTAGCCCTCGGGATTTCGAGGAGTGAAAAGATGGATTTTGCTCTCCAAAAGGCGGTAGAACTTGGGGTGACGATGATCACACCCCTTCAAACGGATCACTGCGTGGTCCGTCTCGATGACGATAAAAGAATCTCCCGCCACCAGCACTGGCTCCGCGTCGCCATAAGCGCCTGTGAGCAATCAGGCCGCAACGTGGTTCCAAGGATTGAAAAACCAAGGCCCTTTTATGAGTGGCTTGAACAGAGTGAAGGGACCCGTCTGGTTCTGGACCCAAGGGGCGCCAAGAGCCTCGATCAGCTTGCACCGCCAACAGAAGGCATCACCTTTGTCTCAGGCCCCGAAGGCGGCTTTTCAGAGGAGGAACGGGCCACAGCGATCCAAAAGGGCTGTCTCCCCATCCGGCTTGGGCCTAGAATCTTGAGAACCGAAACCGCGGTTTTGGCCATTCTTTCCGCGGCACAAATCCTCTGGGGCGACTGGCGGGTTTGATCGCGCCTTTAGACAAGGTCCTCCCGCCTTGTCTCAACGTTCTGAGTCACAGAAGCCCAAAGGCCATGAGAAGGCCTCTGTTTCCTCATCACACTCAAAGGGACATCACTGCCGACTAATCCCTAAAGTTAGTGAACTGCAGCGGCAAATCAAGCTCTGCCTTTTTGAGAAGGGCCATGGCCTCTTGCAGATCATCCCGCTGTTTTCCGGTCACCCGAACCTGCTCCCCTTGAATGGCGGCCTGGACCTTCATCTTGCTGTCTTTTATGAGCCGCACGATCTTCTTTGCAAGGAGGGCATCCACGCCCTGCCTGAGTGTAGCTTTCTGATGCGCCTTACTGAGGCTGACTTCCGGCGGGCTCACCTCAAGACAAAGAAGATCGATACCGCGCTTCGCCAATCTCGGCCTCAGGAGATCAAGCATCTGCTGCAACTGAAATTCATTTTGCCCGGAGAGGATGATGACCCCATCCTTGAGCTCATACTGGGCGCCTGATCCCTTGAAATCAAACCGGGTGCCCACTTCGCGGTTGGATTGATCGACCGCATTGAGGGCTTCATGGAGATCCACTTCTGAAACGACATCAAAGGAAGGCATGAAACAAGATCCTCAACAAGAACTGAATGAAAATGAATGGGGGGATCACATCAGGTTTGATCTCAAAAATGCCGGGCTTTCTGGATAGCCTCATACGCTTTTTGTATCTTCTGGGTTTCCTCGGTCGCCTTCTGCATCTCTTTAAGGCTCGCGCCCGTCGCCTCAAGCTTATCGGGATGATGCTGACTGATCCTTCGACGATAGGCCCTTTTAATCTCTTCCACACTCGCTGAGGAGGCTAATCCAAGGGCTTTAAAGGCCTCATCCAAATGATTCCGCCCGACCCTCGGATCATGGCGTTGCCATTGACGCTCCTGATATTGATGGCGCGAACGGGTCTCATCGTTCCGGGATTCTTGATACCTCGGCCGGGTGCCAAAGGCTTGAAATTTCCGCTCAGCCTCCATCCGAACTCTAATCCCATAAAATTCGTACCTTGAAAAATGAAGCCGTTCACAAAGCCTCAGGAGCAAGCGCTCCTGGTCAGGGACTAGAGCACCATCGGCTAGCGCTGCTTCCATCTGCAGCGCGACAAATAACCTCAGCAGATGAATCCGCTCCTTTGAGGCCACTCTGAACTGTTCAACTGTGGAATCAAACAGGAACTGCTCACTTTTCCCTTCGTTATAAAGACGCATCGCGGTCACCCGCCAATCGTCAGGAAGCATCATCCGGTCCATGATGCCCCGGGCTGCCTCGATTTCAGCTGGCGTGACACGGCCATCCGCCTTGGCAATATGGCCCATAAGCTGAAAAGTCGCGGTAAAAAAGGCCATCTTGAGGACCAGCGTCTCCTCAGGATCCCCCCCTTCGAGCCTTAATTCAAAGCCGCCCTGATCGATTTGGTGGCCTAAGGCAGCGCCTAGAGCCGCCCCCAAAGGCCCCCCCATGAGAAATCCGAATGCACCACCAAGGACCTTGCCAAACCAGCTCATCGGGTAATCAGTGCTTTAAAAGTTGCCAACATGGAGAGAAACTAACATGATTGACCGTTTAGCATAAAGCCCACGCCCATGACCGCCCCGAAGAGCCTCTACCAAACCGACCTTCATTCCCTGAAGCTTCTTGCTCGCGGCAAGGTTCGGGATATCTATGAGATCGATCAGGACCTCCTGCTGATCGTCACTTCGGATCGTCTCTCGGCCTTTGATTGCGTCCTCGAGGACCCCATCCCCGGCAAGGGCCTCATTTTGACTGCTGTTTCGGCCTTCTGGTTTGAACGATTAGCTCATGTAATCCCCAACCAAATGACCGACATTCCCCTTCAGGCGGTGATCAAAGACAAAGACGAATGCGCCCTCCTTCAAGGCCGCGCCATCGTCGTCAAGAAGCTCAAGGCACTCCCCATCGAAGCAGTGGTTCGTGGCTACCTCATTGGGTCCGGCTGGAAAGAATACCAGCAACATCAATCGATCTGTGGCCTCCCTCTTCCAGAAGGCCTTCGGCAGGCAGAGAAACTCCAAGAGCCGCTCTTTACCCCCTCCACCAAGGCGGACCTTGGCGGTCATGATGAAAACATCCCTTTTGAAAAAATGGAAACCATCCTCGGCGCTCGCCTGGCTTCAGAGGTTCGGGAGGTGAGCCTTCGGCTTTATCGGGAAGCGAGCGCCTATGCGCTCGAGCGCGGCATCATCATTGCCGACACCAAATTCGAATTTGGCCTTAATGATGAGGGAACCCTCCATCTGATCGATGAGGCTCTAACCCCTGATTCCTCGAGATTCTGGCCCGTCGATCAGTATCAGGTGGGCATCAGCCCACCCAGCTTCGACAAGCAATTCGTCAGGGATTATCTTGAAAGCCTTGATTGGAACAAGGCGCCACCCGCCCCGCATCTCCCCGAGGAGATTCTTCAAAAGACATCAGCAAAATATCGGGAGGCCTTGGAGCGGCTGACCAAACAAAAATCTTAAAGGCGCCTTCTTCGGGTCCAAGGGCAGCCATCAAAAGGGCTTGTGCCTTAAACCAAAGCCCTCGCGGCCCGGATGGCTTCGATGCGATGCCCCCTCAAAGCCTCGCCTAAAACTGGGCCGCGAAGACCTGCTTCAAGCAGTGGCGCCACCTCGACCGACAAGGCCGCGGCATGGGCTTTCAAGAGCCAGTCTGCTTGAGGATAAGGCGTTGTTTCAAAACCAGGTCGGCCGCGCGCATCGGCAAGGCAAGCCAAAAGAAAAGGTTCCAGACCTTCCCGCTGGCGAAAGGCATCAAGACGCTCCAAAAGATCCACCACAGCGTCTGGCCGAAGCGCAAGAGCGCGATGACAAAGGCCATGTTCGCGCATCACCTTAGCGGCCAGTTTCTGATAGCTTTTAGGGACCCGAAGGCGCTGACAAAAGGTGTCAAGGGCCGGAAGCCCAAGGACTTCGTGGCCATGATGGCTCGGCCACTTTAAAGGGTCGGTGAGAGCTTTACCGAGGTCATGGGTTAAGGCAGCAAAACGCACCACGGGATCTTGAGAAAGGCGTGCAGCCTGATCAAGAACCAGCAAGGTATGGAGGCCGGTGTCGATTTCAGGGTGAAACTCTGGGGGCTGCGGCACGCCAAAAAGGGCATCTATCTCCGGAAAAAGACGCTCTAGGGCACCACAACGTCGAAGGATGCCGAAGAAAATACTCGGCGTCTCCTCCAACAACACCTTGGCGACTTCTGTAAAAATCCGCTCAGGAACCAAGGCATCGACCTCACCTGCCTTGACCATCTCCCGCATGAGGCCCATCGTCTCCTCCGCCACCTCAAAGCCCAGAGGATGAAAACGAGCCGCAAAGCGGGCGACTCGAAGCACGCGAACGGGGTCTTCGCTAAAGGCGGGAGAGAGATGCCTTAGGCGTCGTGTCTCAAGATCCTTGAGTCCACCATAGGGATCTATGAGGGTGCCATCTTCCGCTTTCGCGATGGCATTGATGGTGAGATCCCGCCGAATCAGGTCTTCTTCGAGGGTCACCTCCGGCGCGGCGTGCACCAAAAAGCCATGATAGCCCGGCGCTGTTTTTCGTTCAGTCCGTGCAAGGGCATATTCTTCGTGGGTGTCTGGGTGGAGAAACACCGGAAAATCCTTGCCGACCGACCGAAATCCTCGCGCCAGCATGGCCTCTTTCGTTTCACCAACGACCACCCAATCACGTTCCTTGACCTCCCGCCCGAGGAGCTCATCACGAACCGCACCACCGACCAGATAGACCTTCATCCCGTTTAATATCCCCACGTCATTCCATCAAGGCGGTCATTTTATCCCCATCGCGTCCATCAAAAAGACGTCTCGCCGATCATGGCCGACGACATCTAGGCTTTTAGCGGGTTGCGCTAAAATGACCGCCTTGAGAGCGCTCTCTTTTTGCAACATGATGTCGACATGTCTTCAAAGCCCCGGATCGAACTTTTTTATTGCACCCAATGCCGCTGGCTGATGCGGGCCGCATGGCTGGCCCAAGAGCTCCTTACCACCTTCGAGGAGGAGCTCGGCGGGGTCACCCTGATCCCCTCAACAGGAGGGCGCTTTGAGGTGAGGCTTGAACAAGAGCTGATCTGGTCGAGAGCCTTAGAAGGCCGCTTTCCAGAGGCCAAGGAACTGAAACAGCGGGTTCGGGACCTTATTGCGCCGGATCGACATCTCGGTCACTCAGAGCCAGGATAAAGCCCAAATCAGAAGCTGTCCTTCCCCTTTTTTCGAACCTGCTCGTAAAAAGCGTCCATCACATCGACAAACGACTCTTCCTTGTCCCAGAACGAGGGATAGTTGCCCCCTTTGCGGATCAGAATGCCGGAAACGCCGACCGGCGGCGGCGGTTCGACCCCCGCGGGGAGTTTCCGCTGACCGCGCCAGAAATCCCTCGGTGAAACCGTCTTAGGCTGATCAAGCAGTAACGGCCGCGTAAAAAAAGAGGCTTTTGGCACCGGCGGCACAGGGGCTTCATCCAAGGCCGATGCCAAGGCGGTTCCAAGGGGTGTCGCCTTGAGCCGCCCAATCAACTGCGCCCTTGAAAGCCCCCGAAGCTCAAAGAGCATGAAAGGATCCTGATCCAGACGGCTAGCGAGAAGATAAAAGAGAGCGGCAGTATGCTTACAGGGGGCTTCAAGGTCGGGGCAGTCACAGCCACTTTGAATTTCGCCTGGGCCTTGTGGGAGCAACCTGACGCCTAAGGCCGACAGGGGACGCTCCATCTCATCTGGCATTTCATTGACCAAAAGCCGCGATATATAACCGGCGCGACTGCCAATCAGATCGAGGGCTTCATCCCAAGCGGCTGCAGGAATCGGCTCGAAGGCCAGCCAGGTCGAATAGATCGGCACTTCGTGGATGCCATAATAGGGATTGACCTTGCCGCGGATGCGCGCCTCAACCCGCCCCCCCCTGACTTCCCACTGCCGGATCTGCTGGGTGTTGAGGTAATGACGGCCACGGGCAAGCCGTCCGGGATCAGACTGACGCTCCAACACATCGATGAATCGCTGACCCCACCAGGTCTTGCTGGTCTTGCTCATCCTCAGAGGCTTAACACACGATCAAGGTATCGGGAGGGTTACAAGGACCCATCTCCCGTGGGAGAATCGCCTTGAAGCGCCTGTCATTAAGGAGTGTTTGGAACATGAAGAGCGAACAGCCCGCCTGGGTGATGGAGATATCAGGACAGGATAGCACGCGTCTTATTCGCCTGATTGGACGCCTCGACAGCATCCACCTTAAGGAAGTAGAAGCCGCGCTAGAAGCAGAGCTTGAGGGCGATCTGAAGGCACTCACCTTCGACCTTGAAGCCGTGACCTTTCTGGGTTCGAGCTTCATCCGTCTCGTCATTGATGCCACCAAGGCGATGGGGACTGAGGCCATCCACATCATCAACGCCCATCCTCACCTTTGTGAAGCGCTCGTCATCGGGGGGCTTGAGAAGGTCATCCAAAGTGATCTCACTGACCCCCCGCAAGGCGCCTCACTATCAGGCCGTTACCCGGTCGATCCAGCCCTTAAGGAACGAGCCTTCATCGGTAAAGCGGACTATGACGCGCTTTATCAGCAGTCGATTAAGGATCCAGATACGTTTTGGCGCGAACAAGCCTTAAGCCTTCTCGATTGGGATCAGACATTCAAAACCGTCTCCTCCGCAGATTTTAGAACCGGCGAGATTCAATGGTTTAAGGAAGGTCGCCTCAATGCCAGCGTCAACTGCCTGGATCGCCACCTTGAAACACGGGGGGATCAAGTCGCTCTTCTGTTCGAAGGCGATGAGCCTCATATGATTCGGCGTATCACCTACCGAGAACTCCACGGGGAGGTCTGCCGTTTGGCTAATGTCCTCAAAGCGAAAGGGGTTTCGGCCGGCGATCGGGTCTGCCTTTATGTCCCGATGATCCCTGAGGGGGCGATCGCCATGCTCGCCTGTGCCCGCATTGGGGCGGTCCACTCGGTGGTCTTTGGGGGATTTTCAGCGGAGGCCTTAAAGGACCGGATTCTGGATGCCGGCTGCCGCCATGTGATCTGCGCCGATGAAGGACGTCGTGGCGGTAAGCCCGTCCCTTTGAAACGGCAGGTCGATGAGGCGCTGCAATCGTGCCCCGAGGTGACTTCTGTGATCGTCATTCGCCATACCGGCGGTCCGATTGAGTGGACGAGAGATCGTGACCTTTGGTATCACGAGGCCATGGCCGAGGCTGAACCCATCTCAGAACCGGTGTCGATGAACGCTGAAGACCCTCTTTTTATCCTTTATACCTCCGGTTCAACCGGCAAACCCAAGGGCGTCCTTCACACAACAGGCGGCTATTTGGTTCATGCGAGCCTTTCGCACCGAGCCGTTTTCGATCTTCGGGAGGGGGACATCTACTGGTGTACAGCGGACCTTGGCTGGGTCACCGGCCACAGTTATGGGGTGTATGGCCCCCTCTTAAATGGCGCGACCACCCTCCTGTTTGAGGGGACGCCGACCTACCCCGATCCCGGTCGCTTCTGGGACGTGATTGAGCGCCACCGGGTCAATATTTTTTATACCGCCCCCACCGCGATACGAGCGCTGATGGGGCACGGCAACCAGTGGGTTCATGCCCATCGGTTAGAGAGCTTGAGGATCCTCGGTTCGGTGGGTGAGCCGATTAACCCTGAGGCCTGGAGCTGGTACTACCATGTCGTCGGTGACTCCCGCTGCCCCATCGTCGATACCTGGTGGCAAACTGAAACCGGTGGCATCATGATCACACCACTGATCGGAGTCACCGATCTTAAGCCCGGCTCTGCCGGCTTGCCCTTTTTTGGCGTAGAACCCGCGATATTGAATGAAGCCGCCCAGCCGATCGAGGGGCCTGGTGAAGGCGTCTTGGTCATTAAAAACAGCTGGCCCGGCCAAGCAAGAACCCTCTACAAGGACCCTGATCGCTTCTTCGAGACATATCTTGCCCCTTACCCCGGGGTTTACTTCACCGGCGATGGCGCCCGCCGGGATGAGGATGGGTTCTACTGGATTACCGGCCGCGTGGATGATGTCATCAACATTTCAGGGCATCGCTTAGGCACGGCTGAAATCGAAAGCGCTCTGGTGCTGCATCCTAAAGTCGTCGAGGCCGCTGTGGTTGGCTATCCTCACCCCATCAAGGGTCAAGGCCTCTATGCCTTCGTCACGCTCGTCCTTGATGTCGTCCCTGATGACGCGCTTAAAAATGAATTAATGGCCCTGGTTCGGCATGAGATTGGAGCGATTGCAAAGCCCGAAGTGATTCAGTGGGCGCCGCAGCTTCCCAAAACCCGCTCTGGAAAGATCATGCGGAGGGTCCTTCGAAAAATTGCCGCGCGCGAGGTTGATCAGCTGGGCGATCTATCGACACTGGCTGACGCCAGCGTGATCGCCGATATTCTCGAAGCTCGGAGCCTCCTTTAAAGGCTGGACAAAAGACCTCATCCATAGCTCATCGAATCAGGGCCTCTCATGAAACTCTACCGCCGAATCCTCATTGAGGAATGTGGGGACCCCCTCATGCCGATTCCTCGAGACTTTTTCTGCTTCACCGAACCCCACCCCTACGAGGCCTTTGGGGCCCCTTATGACAGTGATCACCCCTGGCAACTTCGAGCCGGCGTTATCGACAAACTGCTGATCGCGGCAACAGTCCTCCATCGCCAAAAGAAGGGTTTTAAACTGAAACTCTTCGATGCCTATCGGACTAACCGGGTCCAATCCTTCATGGTGCACCATGAGTTCAAAACCCTTTCAGGCGGGCTTTCGCCATCCATGGTCCCGCCTGATCAGCGCGAAGTCCTCTGGCAAAAGACTTTGAGAATCTGGGCCGAGCCCAGTGACGACCCTCTCACCCCACCACCGCACAGTACCGGGGCCGCTATGGATCTCACGCTCATCGATGGCGATGGGCAGGAGATCGACATGGGATCCCCTATTGATGAAAATTCAGACCGCTCAAGCCCCGATTATTTTGAGGCGCGCGATGGGGTCGTCCATCAGAACCGCGACCTTTTGTTCGCCGTGATGAAAGAGGCAGGATTTACCCGACACCCTGAGGAATGGTGGCATTTTAGTTTTGGAGATCAGATGTGGGCCTTCCTCCAGC
>QYQA01000026.1 GCA_007280285.1 Methylococcus sp.
GCCCTCTCGACCTCCCGTCTCATGGTTCATGCCCCCCATACCCATCATCTGATGTCCCATTACGCCCATGCCAGATGGTTTTTTCAGGGCCTCCTTGGGAGAGACTGAAGATTCTCCATGCTCCATCGCCGCAGCATGATCATGAAAGATCTCAATAAGCTGTAGGGAATTAACCGGAATCCGTTCAAATGACAGAACGCCACCCTGCCCATAGGGCTGGCCGTTCAAGACCATGGCCATGGGGGACTCCTTGATCGCAATCGGAATCGGACGGTCCTTGTTCATCACCTGATCCAAACGGTAACGCGCAAAGCGGGAGAGATGCGCCGGCAAGGCGGGGCTATCACTCATCTTCTTGGTGACTTTGAAGCTGACGATAGGAAACGCACTCCCCATGGGAAGCTTCGAAGCGCCCATTCGGCCACCACCCATCGACGCCGCCATCTTGGGCAGGGCACCCTTGAACGGAAGGCTGCCAAGGGTCAACACCGCGCCGAGGCTCTGACCTTTGAAATCAGCCCACACATCAAGACGCTCCCCAGGCGCTAGCATCACGTAAGGATAACGCTCAGGGGCCTCCAGCAAGCCGCCATCAACCCCTATAACGGTCACTTCGCTTCCATCACTCCAGCCAAGCTTGTAGATCCTTGCGTTTGACCCATTCATGATCCGAAGGCGGTAAGCCCTACTCGCGACCTCGATAGCCCCTCCGGGACGCCCATTCACCAGAATGTGATCGCCCGCAAATCCCAACATGCGCTCGTGCATGTTCGCGGCATACACCAGCTGGTTGTTGCGATCAAAGCTTCTATCTTGAAGGACCAGTGGGATCTCATGATCCCCCGAAGGAAGGCCCAACTTGGCTTCTTCGGGATCATGGATGATCAAGCCACCCGCAAGGCCAGAATACACTTGAGATGCGGTGGCTCCATGAGGGTGTGGATGATAAATGTGAAAACCAGCCCGATTGAGGACCTCAAACTCATAGACGCGAGTTTCCCCTTTTGAGATCGCCTGATGCGGGTGACCGTCCATCTCGGCCGGAACATGAAGGCCATGCCAATGGGTGATGGTCGGCTCCGATAATTCGTGTCGAAACTGAATCCTGACCTTCTGCCCCTGCTGAAGCCGAATCAAAGGACCCAGATAGCTCCCCGGAAGCTCCGTTAAAACCTCTTTAGGACCCGTGATCAGGCGCGCGGTATAGCGTAAGACTCGGGTTTTGGCCCCTTCAAGAATCGACACCGCCTCTTCTCGGGCGATCAACTCCAATTCGACATCGGGCTTAAAGAGAGGATTCGGCGGGTTGCCACCGCTACTCCGAGTGGAGGGCATGTCCATGGCACGCAACCAAGATGGCGCAGTCGCTAAACCTAAAAGCCCCAACGCACTTTGTTCTAAGAAACGGCGGCGTCCTCGTCGTGGTTTTTGGTCCATGGTGTTCTCCTTTTTTCTTCCGTCAAGGGACGATTCCTTAAGGCTCAATATAAGTTCTTTCTAATAAAATACAATCCCCCCACCATTTGTAAGGAAATCGAAGACGCTTAAGGCGGTGTTTTATCTGGTCAGATGCTGATCCAGAGCCCAAGCGACATGCTCCCTCACCAGGGGCGAAGGATCATCGAGACGGCTCTTGAGGGCGGTCATGACCTTGGGTGAGGTCGGCGCATTCCCTAAGGCCACGGCAATGTTCCGGAGCCAGCGCTCATGGCCGATCCGGCGGATCGCAGAACCCTCCATCAGCGCTAGGAATTCTGATTCACTGAAGGCAAAGAGATCATGAAGCTTCCGGGCGTCAAGACCATGTCGTGGCAGAAAGTCCTTCTCTTTTGTAAGACTCGCATAGCGATTCCAGGGACAGACGATCTGACAGTCATCGCAGCCATAGATCCTATGACCGAAGGCCTTCCTGAAAACCATGGGGATACTGCCTGGATGTTCGATGGTCAGGTAGGAAATACAGCGGCGCGCATCAAGGACATAAGGTGCAATGATCGCCGCGGTCGGGCAGACATCGATACAGGCCGTACAGCTACCACAATGATTTTGGACCGGATCATCGACGGGGAGCGGAAGATCGGTCAGGATTTCCCCGATAAAGAAATAAGAACCCGCGTGACGCTGAATGAGATTGGTATGCTTTCCCATCCAACCCAGGCCGCCTTGGGCCGCCAGGGGTTTTTCAAGAATCGGCGCACTGTCTGAAAAAACCCGGTAGCCAAAAGGGCCGATCAACGCCTCCACGTGCTGAGCCAAGACCTTTAATCGCTGCCGGATGAGTTTATGATAATCACGTCCCAGGGCGTAACGAGAGATAAAGCCGATATCAGGCTCCAACAGCCGTTCTTGGGTCGTTTCAAGATCCTCCGGAAGATAATCAAGGCGGACACTGATCACCCTGACGGCATTCTTCACTAACTGAGTAGGATCCGCCCTTATGTGCCGGTAACGACTCATGAAGGCCATCTCGCCGTGGTAGCCCTTCTCAAGCCATGCCATCAGCCGATCCGTGGCTTCCCCAGGATCAGATTTTGAAACTCTGACATCGGCAAATCCAAGGGTTTGTCCGATGGCTACGATTTGCTGTTTAATGCCGTCCACACCCATGATTAACCCATACTTAATGTCATAGTGCCTGTGTCATCCTCAGCGACCTCCCCTGACTTTCCGACCGAACTCTACAACGCCCAAGGCATTGAGAGGATGGAGCGACTCGCCATGGATGTAGGCGGGATCACCAGTATGGCGCTGATGGAACGCGCCGGCCTTCAGGCCTTTAGAGCGATCCAAGCTAAACGCCCCGCGGCACGAACGCTCTCCGCCGTCACCGGATCCGGCCATAATGGCGGCGATGCCTTCGTTGTCGCCCGACTGGCCCATGAGATGGGCTTTGATGTCAGAGTCTACCCGGTCGCACCGATAGAATCTCTGAAGGATGATGCCCGCATCGCTTTTCAACGCTATCAGGACGCCGGCGGTGAAACGCTGGCCTTTATTCCTGAGGACTTTGAAGCGACCGAGATTCTGGTCGATGGTCTCTTTGGGACAGGTCTCAAACGTCCCATCGAAAGCCCCTATTGGGAAGTCATCGAGGCCATCAATCGGTATCGCGCCCGGGGCGATCAGCATACCGTTCGAGAACGCCTCGTCGTAGCCCTTGATCTCCCCTCAGGCATCGCAGCCGACACCGGGGAGGTGCTTGGGATCGCTGTCGAGGCCGATATGACGGTTACCTTTATCGGCCTGAAACAGGGCCTCTTTACGGGCGCGGCCCCAAGCTTTACCGGGGAAGTGTTCTACGATGATCTTGATGTCGCTCCCCTGATCAGACACCGCACCCTTGAAAACGCCCGTCTGCTGCCACCCAAGGTGTCACTGCCGCGTCGCGCCAAGCATACACACAAAGGTCATTACGGTCATGTCCTCGTCATTGGCGGGGATCAAGGCTATCTCGGCGCCGCAAGGCTCGCAGCCGAAGCCTCAGCCCGCGTTGGCGCAGGCCTTGTCACGATCGCAACCAAGATAGAGCACGCAGGACTCATCACCCTGATGCGCCCTGAACTCATGGGTCACGGTATCGCGGACCCTTTTGAGCTTCTGGCGTTGATCGAAAAAGCCAATGTCATTGCCGTGGGCCCCGGACTGGGTCAATCCCCGTGGGCTCAAGGCTTGTTTCAGCAAGCACTCGCCAGTGATCTCCCTCTCATTGTTGATGCGGATGCCCTTCATCTCTTGGCTCAAGCGCCCTTCCGGCGAGATACTTGGGTGCTTACGCCTCACCCCGGGGAGGCGGGCCACCTCCTTCAGTGCACATCCAAAGTGATTCAACAGGATCGCTTTGGTGCGATCGACGCCCTGACGGCCCGTTACGGGGGGACGATCGTCCTCAAGGGTGCCGGCACCTTAATCAAGCAAGACGCCGGGATGACCTGCGTGTGCCGCCTCGGAAACCCTGGCATGGCCACGGGAGGAATGGGCGATGTCCTCACGGGCGTGATCGCAGGTCTCGTCGCACAAGGAATCGGCCTCAATGAGGCAGCCCAACAAGGGGTCCATCTTCATGCCGCGGCCGGCGATCTCGCAGCGCATCAGGGTGAACGGGGTCTCTTGGCGGGCGATCTGATGCCGCACTTGCAACGATTAGTGAACACATGAAGCCCCTGAAGCACCGTGATGAGAAGTCACTGACCTGGATGCTGCTGGATGAAGCCGCCACGATGGCCTTTGGCGCCCATTTACTGAGGTCGGCCCTTGGCCATGGTTTGGTGACGCTGTCAGGACCTCTCGGTGCCGGCAAAACGACTTTGGTTCGAGGGCTTCTTCGCGCCACCGGTTACCAAGGCGCGGTCAAGAGCCCGACCTTTACCTTGGTGGAATCCTACGAATCCAAAGAGCGATCCATTTACCACTTTGATCTCTATCGTTTGGCCGACCCCGATGAACTTGAATGGCTCGGCTTTAGAGACTACCTCCGCCCTGAGGCACTGTGTCTTATTGAGTGGCCGGAAAAAGGGGCGGGGTTTCTTCCCTCCCCCGACCTTGAGATCACCCTCACCCCGTGCCCCGAAGGGCGGAAACTAAAACTTTCAGCGGGAACCCTCAAGGGCGATGCGATGCTGGGGTGCCTTTTAACGGGCGACCCATGAGGCCTTTGGTGAAGACGAAGACATTGCAGCGCGCCACCTTTGGATGGGCCTTGGTTCTCCTGGGTGTGGCGAACGCTGCCGCAGGGACGCCCCCTGATAGCCCAAAGACGTCCTTTGTGGTCGTCATCGATGCCGGCCATGGCGGCAAAGACAGCGGCGCCTTGGGGCCTTCGGGAACCCAAGAAAAAACGGTGGTCCTAGATATTGCAAGGCGGCTCAATAACTACCTCCTCCATGAAGCCGGTATTCACCCGGTGATGGTTCGTCACCATGACCTTTACGTCAGCCTTTCAGAGCGGGCGAAGCTGGCCAGACGGGTTCATGCGGATCTCTTTATTTCACTGCATGCCGATGCGTATGAGGAGCCAGCGGCACGCGGCTCGTCGGTCTATACGCTGTCAGATCATGGCGCCAGCTCGGAGGCCGCAAGAACCCTCGCTGATCGTGAAAATGCAGGCGAAGTGGGCGGCGTCGATCTTCGATCAGAAGATGCCGTCCTTGCAGGGGTTCTTGTGGACCTTTCAAAAAATGCGAGCCTTGAGGCCAGTGACGTCGCCGCAACGAAGATGCTAAAAGCCCTTCGTGAGCATCTCAAGGTCCACCACGATACCGTTCAAAAAGCAGGCTTTAAGGTCCTCAAATCGGTCGATGTGCCCTCCATGCTCATCGAGACCGGGTTTATCTCAAACCCCGACGAGGCGCGCGCCCTGACCGATCCAAAGCAGCAAGATAACATCGCCCGTGCCCTCCTTCGAGGCATCAAAGCCTACGCCCACCGATGAATAAGTTACCGCCGACCCGTCTGGTCTATTCCACCGAACAGGGCCGCCTGTGCCCTCACTGTCAGCAACCCGTCAAGGCCTGCCGCTGCGAAAAAAAAAGAGCCCTCCCGACCGGAGATGGCATCATCAGAATTCATCTTGAAACCAAAGGTCGAAAAGGCAAAGGGGTCACAGTGATCGCGGGGATCCCGCTCGCCGATGAAGCCCTCGAGCAGCTGGGAAAACAATTAAAGCAGCGCTGTGGAACGGGGGGCACGGTCAAAGACGGCACCATCGAAATCCAAGGGGACCATATCGAAAAGCTGTCGATGGAACTTAAAGCCAAAGGCTTTACCGTCAAACGAAAAGGCGGCTGAAGGCACCATGGGGCCTTTAAGCCCCATGGACGCCCCGCGCGCTCACCTTGATTTAATTGGCTGGATAGAGGAGCGTCGGATTGAAATAGGCCGCTGGATACTTCGCATCGGCTTCATGCTGAGGTTCTGCCGCCGCTTGCTGAGGAACCTGGGTGACACTCCCTGCAGAAGGGGTCGTGGCCAAGGCCCCTGAAGTTTTCTCGATGAGCTCTGGATTTGAAAAAATCACCGACGGCTGAAAATTCCAGGCCGGATATTTTTCTTCACTGGCGATAGCTGTTGAGGCCATCCAGCTAATGCCTAAGAGCGATGCGACCGCCAACGTCTGGACCATATTCATTGTTAAATCTCCACTCAATCATTTTTTTAACGTTCAGCGGCCCTTTAATATGGCCGCAACCCCTGGTTGATTTTCAGGGTCTAGAAGTCCCAACTTAGGACCCTTGAGGCCCTCTTGAGGTTCCTTGCTACCCTTTTTTCAGCACGACGAATCTCATACTCTATCCCAAAATGGTCCGCTGCGGAATGTTCAAAGACGCAGCACTTGTTCCTTGATATTCCCTAGAAAAGACCCGTAATATTCCCATCATCATCCACGTCAATCGCTTCAGCGGCAGGGACCCTTGGCAAACCCGGCATGGTCATGATATCCCCAGCAACCGCCACCACAAAGCCCGCCCCATTGGCCAGGCGGACTTCGCGGATATGGACCTGATGGTCCTTCGGAGCGCCTCGCTCAAGGGGATCGGTTGAAAATGACATCTGGGTCTTGGCCATACAAACCGGGTACAAAGGGTACTGTGAAGACCAAAGACTCAACTGCTCCTTGACCTTGGCATCGGCCGTGATGCTGCTGGCCCCGTAGATCTTGGTCGCTATCGCATGGATTTTGTCCCACAGGGAGAGGGTTTCATCATAGACGTAGTGATGCTGTCCCGGCGCGGTATCGACTTGCTGCTGGACCACTCGGGCCAGATCAAGGGCCCCCTGCCCCCCTTCGGCCCAATGTCGGGCCACAACGACTTTGACGCCGAGGGCTTCACAGGCTTGAAACAGCCAGTCAATTTCAGACGCTGTATCGAGGGTGAAGTGATTGATCGCCACGACACAAGGAAGGCCGAAGTGCTCTTTGATGTTAAAGACATGCTTTTCAAGGTTCGAGAATCCCGCCTTAAGCGCGTTGAGATCCTCCACATGGAGTCGATCCTTAGCGAGACCCCCATGATATTTGAGGGCGCGGATCGTCGCGACCAGAACAACCGCCGCCGGCTGCAAACCCGCCATACGCGATTTGATATCGATAAACTTCTCAGCCCCAAGATCAGCCCCAAAACCCGCTTCGGTTACCACGTAGTCCGCTAGCTTCAGTGCGGTCCGGGTCGCCATCACGGTGTTACAGCCATGGGCGATATTGGCAAACGGACCGCCATGAATGAGGGCGAGATTATTTTCAAGGGTCTGCACCAGGTTCGGCTTGATTGCTTCTTTGAGGAGCGCTGCCATCGCGCCTTGCGCGTTGAGGTCGCGGGCATAGACCGGGGTCATGCCATCCCCTTGATAGCCAATGATGATGCGTCCGAGACGCTCTTTCAGATCCCTTAAACCCTTAGCAAGACAGAGAATCGCCATGACTTCGGAGGCGACCACGATATCAAAACCATCCTCCCGAGGATAACCATTCGGGGTGCCGCCGAGTCCGATCACAATCTTTCGAAGGGCCCGGTCATTCATGTCGACCACCCGCTTCCATTGGATCCGCCGGGGATCAATGCCCAGCGGGTTACCCTGGGTGATGTGGTTATCAATGAGCGCCGCCAGAAGATTATGAGCGACGCCGACCGCATGAAAATCACCGGTAAAATGGAGATTGATATCCTCCATCGGGACCACTTGGGCATAGCCACCCCCAGCCGCACCTCCCTTCATCCCGAAACAAGGTCCAAGGGATGGCTCCCGAAGGCAGATGACGGTTTTCTTGCCCAGGAGGTTCAATGCATCACCCAGACCGACCGTGGTGGTGGTCTTCCCTTCCCCCGCCGGAGTGGGACTGATGGCGGTGACCAAAATCAGTTTGCCATCGGGTCGGTCCGCCATCGCACGGATATAATCCAGGGAGAGTTTTGCCTTATAGTGACCATAAGGGTCCATGGCACTGGCGGGTATACCCAAACGCTCAGCGGCCAGTGTCGTTATAGGTTCAAGGCGGGCGGCTCGGGCAATCTCAATATCCGACATACTGTTTCCTTAAAGGGGCGCGCAAGGGGTGAAAGCGCGGTAAATGATGAGGTTTACGGGGTTTCAGCGACCGCAACATTTCTTGTATTTTTTGTCGCTACCACAAGGACACGGCGCATTCTTGAGCGGCTGCCCAAGATGCGCTATCTTCCCGTGGAAGGGGAATGTCGCATCGAGATACACCCACTGACCCCGGGATCGAGTGAAACGGCTGACCTCATGAAAAAGATAGGTCTCCTCACCGAGTTCGTAACGCGCTTTAAATTCGACCACGCCCCGCTCATCGCTTGCACTGCCGCCGATCGTCTTGACGATTTCAAGGCTCGACCAGCGCCGTTCATCCTTTTCAAAGCCCAGCTGTTTAGGCCGAGTCGTCAGATCCCAAGACTGTAGAATGTAGTCTGCCTGATGCAGTTGAAACGCTGAAAACCTCGACCGCATCAGGGATTCGGCCGTCGGTGGTGGCTGCGCTGCGAGCAGATAAGGGCCGCAGCAGGCCCCAAAGGTCTCACCAGAAAAGCAGGCACACGGGATGAAGGGATCCAACATGGTCGTCGCAGAGGTAAAGCAATGATTTTAGCATCGCGACCCATCTCGTGGCGCCTAGATCCTAAGGGACCCCCCGTGACATCTCGTCCCCATCGCGGCAACCCCTCCCGATGACCGCAGCACCCTTTGCGAAGGCTGTCCTCGACTGGTTCGATCAGCATGGACGCAAGCACCTTCCCTGGCAAATCCACCGAGACCCCTACACCGTGTGGATCTCCGAAATCATGCTGCAACAAACCCAGGTACAGACGGTTATCCCCTACTTTGAGCGGTTTATGGACCGCTTTCCGACGATTGAACACCTCGCTAAAGCGCCTCGAGAAGACCTCATGGCCCATTGGGCGGGCCTTGGCTATTACGCCAGAGCAAGACATCTCAAAGCCACCGCCGAAAAAATTCTTCTCCACTTTGAGGGCCAGTTTCCAAAAGATCGGGCCACCATTGAATCGTTGCCGGGGATTGGTCGTTCTACGGCCGGGGCGATCTTGAGCTTAGGGTTTCGGCAGCGGGCGGCCATTCTCGATGGTAACGTCAAGCGCGTTCTCGCCCGGCATGCGGGCATCGAGGGATGGCCTGGTCATTCAGGGGTACTGAAGGTGCTCTGGGCGTTGAGTGAAACCAGGACCCCCCTAGACCGGAGCGATGATTACAATCAAGCGATGATGGATCTCGGCGCTCTGGTCTGCACCCATCGCCGACCCGCCTGTTGCCGCTGTCCCATCCTTGCAGACTGCAGCGCCCATCAAGCGGGCCGTCAAGACAGCCTACCCACCCCTAAACCGCCGCGTCAGCAACCGGTCAGGAACGTCTGGATGCTCATCTTAGTGCACCCAAGACAGGGTCTCTATCTGGAGCAGCGGCCGGATTCCGGGATCTGGGGTGGGCTCATGAGCCTCCCTGAGTTTGAGTCGATCAACGACTTGGAGGACTGGTGCCAAAGGCACAATGCGGGCAAAATGAGACCCCGGTGGATCACCTCAAAAAGGCGGCACACTTTCAGTCACTACCATCTGGACTTTATCCCGGTGGTCGCCGAATGGATCGGGGACGAAGACGTCCCATGGCCTCATGGGCGCTGGGTTTTGCCCGACGCACTCCAAGGTCTCCCGGCACCCATCGATAAGCTCCTGAAGGATCCCAAGACCTTAAAACCACCGTCCATGGAGAACCTCATCGCATGACCCGCATGATTCATTGCCTTCGCCTCGATAAAGAAGCTGAAGCCATGACCAGACCCCCGTTTCCAGGCCCAGAAGGGCAGCGCATTGTCGATCACATTTCGAAGGACGCCTGGGCCGAATGGCTGAAGCTACAAACGATGCTCATTAACGAGCACCGGTTGACGCCCTTTGAGCCTGAACACAAAAAGTATCTCGCCAAAGAACGCGAGAAATTCCTCTTTGGTGGGGCGAGCGAGATGCCCGAAGGTTATCGTCCGCCCGCCTAAAATGGCTACTCTTCCTCAGGATCCGGCTCGCTGCTTTCAAGCGGAACAGTTCTGACCCCTGAGGCCGAGGCTCGGCTCGATGAGGGCCTTGAAATCCTCAAGGGAGGGGAATCCATCTCTTGGGTCGAATCACTTTGAGGTTGATAGGGGTTCGACGGCGAATAGACGGGGTCACTGTGATCGAGGCCGCCGTCATCAACATTTTGCTCATAGGGGCGGGCTTCATAGGGGCTTGAGCTCGCTCCTGGCGGCGCACTTTGATGGGAGACCTTCTCCCTCATAGGAAGGGCGTTGGGGTCTTCTTCAATGGCCTTTGGCAAGGGGGCGAGGCCTTCATCAGATGCAGCACTTCGCTCCCAGCCACTCCCAATCCCGCCAATCACGACAGGAATACCCGTTGGCTTTTCAATGGCACGACGCACCTTGTCCATGCTGACCTCGGCGCCGGTCTTTTCCCGCTCTTTCTCGATCTCGCTCTGGGCCAAGCGCAACAGGAATTTTGAACGCTTGTCCTCTTCACGCTGTAACTGCGCCTTCGACACATTATCATCGGGGTCATGGGGCGAAATCCCGACATCTTCATCGAGCGGTTGGCTCACTTCCATGTACAACGTGCTGTCTTTGTACCCGAGCTTAATCGGTTGGTTCACCAAGTAAACCGGGGAGCCGACTGGAATCAAAGGGAACAGCTTCGCAATATCCTCGTTATACATGCGCATGCAACCATGGGTCACTCGCATGCCGATACCATCGGCCTTCGCCGCATCAGTGCCGTGGATCAGATAACCTGCAACCCCAAGCCGCATGGCAAATTTCCCTAAGGGATTGTCAGGGCCCGGCGGCACCACATCCGGTAATGGATCGCCTTTTGCTGCGTGCTCTCGCTTGATGGAGGCAGGAGGCGTCCAGGAGGGATCCTTCTGCTTATGGACCACCGAGGTCTTGCCTATCGGGGTCCGCCAATCCATTCGGCCCATACTGACGGGATAGGTAATCACCTCGCTTAAAGACGCCGATTCAAACTGAGGCTCCCTAGGCGCCGGAGGCGCCTGAGGTTTAGCTGGCGGGAGCACGGGTGATTTTGCAGCGACCTTCGCCCCAGGCTTGGTTCCGCTCGCAGATCCTGACTTCCCAGTCGAGGCGCTTTTCTTGGGATCGACCTTGGACTTTTGGGGCGCTAGCGGCTTTCTTTCTGGAATGGGTGCCGGCTTGATCGGGAAATAATAGAGCCTCATCTCCGGAATATTGACCACAACCCCTGCCCGTGGCGCATGCGGCAGAATATATTCTTGCGGGATTAAGACCTGCGTGCCCGCCTTCGGCAACCAGCGATCCACCGAGGGATTTGCCATGGTCATCTCTTCCTGACCCACACTGAAGCGGCGGGCAATATCGATCAGAGTATCTTCCTGATGCGCGCGGGTGTGCCGGATTGCCCCAATCAAATCATCCCCTGGCGCAGGGGTATGAAAGGACTCGGCCTGGGCCGGCGAAGTCCACGTAAAGACCATGACCCAGGCAATCGCAACGCTCTGAAGGGGTACCAAATAAGAGCGGAAATGAACAATGAATCGCATAACTAAAACCTGATCTTAGGTGGCCTGCGGCAATTTTTCCCCGCCGAACCAATTCAACAAAACCGGGATGAAGGCGGCCATCTCAAGCCGCATGATCGCAAAATCAGCATCAAATTGGGCCGCCACATCCTCAGAGGCCACTTCAGCCCGAGCCTCCTGCAAGGTATCGAGGAATCGGAGCCGCCGAATCGTCAGATGTTCATCGAGCACCAGCGTGAACCGATCATTCCAGCTGAAGGCCAATTTGATGACTTCCTTGCCCGCCTCAATATGATGGCCAATTTCAGGGGCATCAAGATCCTGTCGACGGCAACGCACGATGCCGCCATCCTCTTCGGGTGATTTGAGCTCACATTCGCTCTCAAGGGTGACATCTTGAGGTGCAAGACCGCCCGCCACCCACTGTGTCATAACACTCGGCGGCGGGGTCACGGAGGCGATCGGGCGCACTGGAAAACCATCAAGCGTCTGCCGAAGCACCGCGACAAAGTCCTCCGCCTTCTTCGGGCTCGCGGCATCCACCACCAGCCAGCCATTGTGGGTATCGAGATAGCCGTAAGTCCTTCTGCTCTGAGTAAAGGCTCGCGGCATCATGTCCTGAAGCACCGCATCACGAACCGCTTCCCGTTCCTTTTTACGAAGCGAGCGGGCTTCTCGTGACTCTACCTCGGCGATACGTTCTTGGACCTGTTCGTTGACTGCGCCGCTTGGAAGGATCCGATCTTCCCGTTTCAGGCACAATAAGAGATCCGCTCCGCCCTGATGCACCAAAGGCGCATGCTCCAGGGGGATAGGAGAACACCAGCCATCGCTAAAGGATTCCAGAACGCCACAAGGGGTGAAAGCGCGGGCTTTAAGGCGCTCTTCGAGCGCCGCGGCATCGAGCGTGAAAGGTTCACTCAGACGAAGCAAGACGAGGTTTTTGAACCACATGATCGAGAGGATGAGAAAAAGAATGAGATTATGGCGAGCGTGCTGCTTTTTGTCACTCAAAACCCCCGTTTTGTGCAATTTGTTTCGTGATCAACAACAATCGTCACCAAAGGTTTGGTCTTCTTCTCCAAACATCAGGATAATGAGAGGCCTTCATTCCTCTCGCCATGACCTCATGAACGTTCCAGCCTTCTTTATGCTGATCCTGATCGCTCTACCTCAGCGCCCTGGTATGGCCGAGACCGCCTTTGTGAGCCTTGAAAAAGACCAGGCCGTCGCCATGGTTGAAGTCCCTGAAGGAACCCTCGAGGGCACCTTTAAGGTCGGCAAAAGACCCCGCGGCATTGCCTTAAGCCCCGATCATCAATCCCTCTTTGTGGCGGTATCGGATGAAGATACCATCAAAGTTTTTGATCCCAAAAGCCATCAACTGAAGGGGCAGATCGCCTCTGGCAAGGATCCTGAAACCTTCGTGGTTGATCCCCGCGGCCAATGGCTGATCGCGTCCAATGAAAACGATAACCAGATCACCGTCATCGACCTTAAAACCTTTAAAAAAGTGAAATCCATCCCGGTCGGCATTGAACCTGAAGGCATCGCCATCAGCGCCGACGGCGCATTGATCGCGAGCACCAGCGAAACCACGAATATGGTGCATTGGATTGACCGCGAATCGCTGTCGATCGTTGACAATACGCTGGTGGACCCGCGCCCTAGGGCTTGTGCCTTCACCGAAGATCATCAAGAACTTTGGGTCAGCTCCGAAATGGCGGGAACGGTCACCGTTCTTGATACCATCACCCACCAGATGATCACCAAAATCCATTTTAAGATCCCAGGGATCACCATGGAAAAAATTCAGCCCGTCGGGATCCAAATCGATCGTCAGCGCCAGCGCGCTTACGTGGCCCTGGGTCCTTCGAACCGGGTGGCCGTCATTGACGCCAAAACCTATCAGGTGCTGGACTATCTTTTGGTCGGCCAGAGGGTCTGGCAGCTGGCCTTTACGCCGAATCAACGATTTCTCTCCACCACCAACGGGCTCAGCAACGACATCTCGATCATTGACCTTCAACAACGCAAGGTCACCAAGTCGGTTGCGGTCGGTCAATACCCCTGGGGCATCGCCATCGCACCATGAGTCACAACGCTATTCTCACCCTTGACAACATGAGCTACGCCTATGGCGCCAAAAAGGCGTTGGACCGCGTTTCATGCAAGGTCGAGGAAGGTCACTGCGCCATCCTTCTAGGGCCTAACGGCGCGGGTAAATCGACCCTCTTTTCGCTGATCACCCATCTCTACAATGCCCCCTCTGGGACGATCCACATCGGAGGACACGATGTCCGCCGTCAGCCACTGAAAGCGCTGGGGTTACTGGGGGTGGTCTTCCAGCAATCGACGCTGGATCTCGATCTCACCGTTCGGCAGAACCTCCTCTATCATGCGGCACTCCACGGCATTAAACACCGAGAGGCCGAGCATCGCATCAAAGAGGAGCTCACCCGGTTTGGGATGCTGGAGCGGGCTCATGAAAAAGCACGACAGCTCAACGGGGGCCACCGCAGGCGGGTAGAGATCGCAAGAGCCTTGCTCCACCACCCCAAACTGCTGCTGCTTGATGAGCCGACCGTGGGGCTTGATGTTCCCAGCCGAAAGGCGCTGGTCGATCATATCCACGCCCTGTGCCGCGATCGCCAACTGGCTGTTCTCTGGGCCACGCATCTCATCGATGAAATCGCCCCTCAAGATGACCTCATCGTTCTTCACCAGGGCCAAGTGAAGGCCTCGGGCGAGGTGAGCGAGGTGCTTGAGCAGACCGGCCAGGAGACCATCGAAGCGGCCTTTACCCAACTGACGGGACGGAAGGAGCGGACCTTATGGTGATGCATGCCTGGAGAGCGCTGATGGGCATCATGGGCCGCGAAGGCCTGCGCTTTATACATCAGCGCGAGCGATTCATTTCGGCCCTGGTCCGCCCCCTCCTGTGGCTCTTTATTTTTGCCGCCGGTTTTCGATCGACACTTGGGGTCGCCATCATCCCCCCTTATGAAACCTATGTTCTTTATGAGGTTTACATCACCCCAGGCCTCTTAGGGATGGTGCAATTGTTCAACGGCATGCAAAGCTCCCTATCGATGGTGTATGACCGTGAAATGGGCAGCATGAAGACCTTGCTGGTAAGCCCCCTGCCGCGCAGCTTTCTGCTGACCAGCAAGCTTTTAGCAGGGGCTATGATTTCGGTCATTCAAGCCACCGTCTTTCTCCTGATCGCCGCCGCTTATGGCATCGAGATACCCGCCATCGGTTTTCTGACGGTCCTTCCGGCCCTGATCCTTTCAGGCTTGATGCTGGGAGCCCTCGGTCTCATGCTGTCCTCGTTCATCAAGCAATTGGAGAATTTTGCTGGGGTCATGAATTTCGTGATCTTCCCGATGTTTTTCTTATCAAGCGCCCTTTATCCCTTGTGGCGGATCCAAGAATCGAACCCGACGCTGGCCTTCCTCGCGAGTTACAACCCCTTTACCGCCGCCGTAGAACTGATCCGCTTTGCCCTTTATGGACACTTCAATCTCAACGCGGCACTGATCACCTTCTTCAGCCTCCTCTTTTTTTTAGGGATGGCCATTTGGGGCTATAACCCGTCTCAAGGCATGATGAACCGACGCGCCTGAGGAGAAGCGACAGGCCCTATCTCAAGGACTAAGGGAGCCCCTTAGAGCCGAGCATATCGGGTAGAATGAACGAAGCTAGAAGACGGGCCTTGGGAGATACATTCGGTGCTGAACCACAACCATAAAACCATTTTGGTGACCGGCGGCGCCGGCTTCATCGGGGGTAACTTCGTGATCCGCCAGATCACCCAAGGGGGCGTCCACGTCATCAATCTGGATGCCCTGACCTACGCCGGCAACCTCGATACCCTCGATGCCGTCGAAGATGATCCGAAACTTGAATTTGTCTTAGGATCGATCGGTGATAGCGCCCTAGTGGATTACCTTCTCAACCGCCATCAGCCTTCGGCCATCATCAATTTTGCCGCAGAAAGCCATGTCGATCGCTCTATCGACTCCCCTGAGGCCTTCATTCAGACCAACGTCCTGGGTACCTTCTACCTTTTAGAATCGGCCCGCAAATACTGGCGCGGGCTCGATGAAGCCCAGAAAAAAGAGTTTCGCTTCCTCCACGTGTCAACGGATGAGGTCTATGGGAGCCTTGGGCCGATCGGAGCATTCACCGAGACGACCGCCTATCAGCCCAACTCGCCCTACTCTGCCTCGAAGGCGAGTTCCGATCATTGGGTCCGCGCCTATTTCCATACCTATGGTTTACCCGTCCTAACGACCAACTGCTCTAATAACTATGGGCCGTTCCAGTTTCCTGAAAAGCTGATCCCATTGATCATTCACAATGCCCTCGCCGGAAAGGCCTTGCCGATTTACGGCAATGGTCTTAACGTCCGGGATTGGCTTTATGTTGAGGATCATTGCAAGGCCATTGAGCGCGTTCTTGAAGCCGGAATCCCGGGCGAGGTCTACAATATTGGCGGCCATAACGAAAAAACCAACCTTGAAGTGGTTCACACCTTATGTGACCTTCTTGATGAACTCCGCCCCCATGCCGTCCATAAGCCCCACCGAAGCCTCATCACTTATGTCAATGACCGTCCAGGCCACGATCTTCGCTATGCCATTGATGCCAGCAAAATCAAAACGGCGTTGGGCTTTGAGCCTCAAGAAACTTTCGAATCAGGCCTTCGAAAAACGGTGATCTGGTACCTTGAAAACCAAGCTTGGTGCCAACGGGTGATGGATGGGAGCTACCGAGGCGAAAGGCTCGGCAGCGAGGGCGATGGCGCCTAAAACCCTGTGACGCGATAATCCCAAAATGGCGATCAACCCGCTCTATGAATAACACCAAAGGCATCATCCTCGCTGGAGGATCTGGAACCAGACTCCATCCCTTGACTCATGTGACCAGCAAACAGTTGCTGCCGATCTATGACAAACCGATGATCTACTACCCCCTCTCGGTGCTGATGCTGGCAGGGATCCGTGAGGTTCTGATTATCACCACACCCCATGAAGCGTCGATGTTTGAGCGCCTCTTAGGTGATGGGAGCCAGTGGGGGATGTCGCTCCACTATGCGCAACAACCCAAACCCGAAGGCCTCGCCCAAGCGTTTGTGATCGGCCGTGACTTTATCGGCCAAGACCCTTCCTGCCTCATTCTAGGCGACAATATTTTCTATGGTCACGGGCTCCCTGAGAGCCTCAAACTAGCCGCTGTTAAAACCGAAGGGGCCACGGTTTTCGGCTACTGGGTCCATGACCCAGAGCGCTATGGGGTTGCTGAATTCGATCTGGAAGGTCGCGTGGTTGATCTCGTTGAAAAACCCAAAGAACCCAAATCTAACTACGCCATCACCGGCCTTTATTTTTACGACAACCAAGTCATTGACATGGCACGAGACCTAAAACCAGGGATCCGCGGCGAACTTGAAATCACCGATATCAATAAGCTCTACCTTCAAAAAGAGCAGCTCCGGGTCGAAAAGCTGGGGCGCGGCATCGCTTGGCTCGATACGGGCACCCATGACTCCCTCTTAAAGGCCTCGAACTTTATTCAGACCATTGAGGAACGACAAGGCCTTAAGATCAGCTGTCCTGAGGAAATCGCCTGGAGTCAGGGCTGGATTTCCTCTGAACAATTGGCCGCCCAGGCCGAACCGCTCAAGAAGAGTCAGTACGGCGCGTATCTTCTAAGGCTCTTGGTGATGGGGCGTCCCCATTGATCATTGAAACGACCAAGCTTTCAGGACTTCTCCTCATCAAGCCGGATGTTTTTGGTGATAGCCGAGGCTACTTTCAGGAAACCTGGAGCCTCAGGCGCTACACCCAAGCAGGCCTTGATCGTCATTTTGTTCAAGATAACCTCTCCTGGTCCAAGAAAGGCATCCTGCGGGGACTTCATTTTCAAAATCCAAGACCCCAAGGAAAGCTGGTTTACGTCCTTGAAGGCGAGGTCTTTGATGTCGCCGTCGATGTTCGGAGAGATTCCCCAACGTTTGGTCAGTGGTATGGCGCCATCCTCTCCAGTGAGAATCATCACCAACTCTTTATTCCAGAGGGGTTTGCGCATGGTTTTTGCGTGACCAGCGAGATGGCGTTATTCGCCTACAAGTGCACCGACTTCTACTATCCAGAGGCTGAACACTGTGTCCAATGGAATGATCGCGCCATCGGGATCGACTGGCCCATCAAAGACCCCGAACTGTCTTCGAAGGACCTTGAAGGGCAGCCGCTGAACGCCTTCCCTCGCGCATCGCTTGGCCTCTGGTGACGATGGAGATCCTGCTCATAGGCCAGGAAGGGCAGCTGGCCTTCGAACTTGAGCGGTCCCTGGCTTGTCTTGGGTCGGTGATGGCGGTGGGACGAAAGAGCAAGATCCATATCGACCTTGAAGACCTCAACGGCGTCAGCGCCCTTATTCGCGCGATCAAACCAGACCTCATTGTGAATGCCGCTGCCTATACGGCCGTCGATAGCGCTGAATCACATCAAGATCTCGCCTATCGCATTAATGCAGACGCCGTGGCTCAGCTGGCACAAGAGGCGAAGGGGCTTAAGATCCCCATCGTGCACTACTCCACCGATTATGTGTTTGATGGCCAATCAAGGACCCCCTACCGCGAAGAGGACCCCACCGGCCCCTTGAGTATCTACGGCCACAGCAAACTCCAGGGTGAAATCGCCTTAAGAGAGGCGGCGATCCCGCATCTCATTTTCAGGACCGGCTGGGTCTATGGGATGAGAGGTCAAAACTTTCTTCTCACCATGCTGAGGCTCATGAGGGAAAAAGACGCCCTTTCGATCGTCAATGACCAGCGTGGAGCCCCAACCTGGTGTCGACTGATCGCAGAAGCCACGGCCCTTGCCCTCTCGCAATGCGTGCATCAAGGCCGCATCCAACTAGGTGATCGGGCAGGAACCTATCATCTGACTGCCGGCGGCGAAACCAGTTGGTACGGTTTTGCAAAGGCCATCCGCCCGCTGGCCATCGAGAGAGGGCATCTCCCCGCGGAGTGCGCGCTGTTAAACGCCATCACCACGGCACAATACCCAACGGCGGCAAAGCGACCTCCCCATTCCGTGCTGGCCACAGAGAAATTGCACGCGGCGTTTGGCATCAGACTTCCCACGTGGGACAAAGGGCTCGATCTTTGTCTCACTGCGAAAGCCTGTTGACCGAAGACCCATGGCAACCCCACGCTTTGTCCATCTCCGCCTCCATACGGAATACTCCCTCATCGATGGCCTCATTGACGTTAAAGCGTTGACCAAGGCAACGGCCGCCATGGCCGCACCGGCCGTCGCCGTCACCGACCACGTCAATCTCTTCGCCCTCGTCAAGTTCTATAGCGCCGCCCAAGCTTCTGGCATCAAACCGATTGCCGGCGCGGATGTCATGTTATTGAACCCACACGATCAAGGCCAACCGACTGCCGCGACCCTCCTGGTTCAAAACGAGACGGGATACACCACGTTGACCCGTCTCATCTCAAGAGCCTATCGAGAAAATCAGCATCAGGGCATCCCTCAGATCATGGCCGAATGGCTGGAACATGAAAACGAGGGGCTGCTGTTCCTTTCCGGCGCTCGTCAGGGTCAGATTGGAAGGGCCCTCCTCAGCGGCAAACTGAATGAAGCCGAACGGCTGACTCAAACCTGGCTCGCCCTTTTTGGCGACCGCTTTTATCTTGACATCCAACGCACTGGGCGCCCCCAAGAAGAAGCCTATATCGCAGGCGCCCTTCATCTGTCATTGACCTTTGGGGTGCCTCTGGTCGCCACGCATGATGTTCGCTTTTTAACCCCCGATGAATTTGAGGCGCATGAGGCGCGCGTCTGTATCCATCAAGGACGGGTTCTCGATGATCCCAGGCGCCCTAAGGACTATACCGACCAGCAGTACCTTAAAACCCCTGAACAAATGGAAGCGCTCTTCAAGGATCTTCCAGAGGCCCTTGAAAACACCGTCGAGATTGCTAAAAGGTGCAATCTTAAGCTCACTCTCGGTGAAAACTTTCTACCGCAATTTCCCATTCCAGAGGGAATGACGACCCACCATTATTTTGCGAAGGTCTCAAGGGAGGGGTTAGAGCAGCGCATCAAGATCCGCCCACCGGTAGGCTCAGGAAGCCCTCTTGAGCGGCTAACCGCCTATCAAGAGCGCCTTGAGCTTGAAATTGGCGTCATCAACCAGATGGGGTTTCCAGGCTACTTCCTGATTGTTGCCGACTTCATCCAGTGGGCCAAGCAACAGGGCATTCCAGTCGGTCCTGGTCGAGGATCTGGGGCCGGATCGCTGGTCGCCTACGCCCTCAAAATTACCGATCTTGACCCCATCGAATTCGAGCTTCTGTTTGAACGCTTCTTGAATCCAGAACGGGTCTCCATGCCCGACTTTGACGTCGATTTCTGTATGGAGCGTCGCGACGAAGTCATTGACTATGTGGCGCGAACCTATGGTCGCAATCGGGTCTCCCAGATCATCACCTATGGCAGTATGGCGGCCAAGGCGGTGGTCCGAGATGTCGGGCGAGTGCTCGGACATCCTTATGGCTTTGTCGATCGCATCGCAAAGCTCATTCCCTTTGAAATCGGGATGACCCTCGACAAGGCGCTGAAGGAGAGCGAGGATCTCAAAAAGCTCTACGACGCGAATGAAGAGGTGCATGCGCTCATCGATCTCGCTCAATCCCTTGAAGGCCTGACCCGAAATGCCGGAAAGCACGCCGGCGGCGTCGTCATCGCCCCCTCTGATCTCACCGACTTCAGTCCACTCTATTGTGAGCCTGGCGGCGCCAACCTCGTCACCCAGTTCGACAAGGACGATGTCGAAGCGGTGGGCCTGGTCAAATTCGATTTTCTAGGGCTGAGGACCCTGACCATTATTGACTGGGCCCTTGAAACCATTAACCGCGAACGGGAGATTCAGGGTGAACCGCCGGTTGATATCAGTCTGATCCCGCTCAATGATGAGCCGACCTTTGAACTCCTGAGAAGCTGTCAAACCACCGCCGTCTTTCAGCTGGAATCGCGGGGCATGAAAGACCTCATCAAACGTCTGCGTCCAGATACTTTTGAAGATGTCATTGCCCTCGTCGCCCTTTTTAGACCAGGCCCCCTCCAATCCGGCATGGTCGATGACTACATCAATGTCAAACACGGAAAACAGAAGGCTGAATTTCCGCATCCGATTCTTGAACCCATCCTCAGACCGACCAACGGCGTCATCGTCTATCAGGAACAGGTGATGAAGATCGCCCAAGACATGGCGGGCTATACCTTAGGTGGAGCCGATCTTTTGCGCCGTGCGATGGGTAAAAAGAAGCCGGAAGAAATGGCTCAGCAGCGACAGATCTTTATCGAAGGCGCCACGGGTCTTGGCATCGAAGACAAGATCTCAGGCTATATCTTCGACCTCATGGAAAAGTTCGCAGGCTATGGCTTTAATAAATCCCATTCCGCCGCCTACGCCTTGGTCTCTTATCAGACGGCCTGGCTCAAAACCCACTTCCCATCCGCGTTCATGGCCGCGGTCCTGTCCTCTGACATGGATAAGACCGACAAAGTCGTGGTCTTCATCGAGGAATCCCGCCACATGAAGATCGACCTTCATCCACCCGACATCAACCGCTCGGTGTTCAGGTTCACATCGCTAGAAGATCGATCCATCCAGTATGGACTGGGCGCCATCAAGGGGGTGGGTGAAAGTGCGATCAACGAGATTCTCATGGAGCGAAAGCGTCAGGGCGCGTTCAAGGGTCTCAAGGATCTGTGCCGCAGAATTGATACCAGGAAGGCAAACCGGCGGGTTCTAGAAGCTCTCATCCGGGCCGGTGCCCTCGATAGCATCGATGCCAACCGAGCCCTCCACATCGCCCAGTTGAGCGACGCCCTCAAGGCCGCTGAGCAGCATGGGGTCATGACCCAGACGGGTCAGGGTGATCTTTTTGGGCTTCATGAAGAGCCGATCATGGCGCCCTCCAAGAGCACGCCTCAAGGGGTTCCACCGTGGTCCGAGGAAGAGCGGCTGGCGCAAGAAAAGGTCACGCTGGGGCTTTATCTGACCGGACACCCCATCACGCGATTTGAGGCCGATATCGCGGCCTTTATCACCGATCGGTTAGGGCCTCTTGCTGAAAAGCACGATCGATCAGACGCATCAGAAACCTCTTATGGCCGCCGTCAGGAGACCAAGGTCATTGTGGCAGGTCTCGTCGTCGAGCTGCGCACTCGACAAAGCAAAACCGGCAAAAGGATGGCCTTTCTCACCCTTGATGACCGCACCGGCCGCATGGAAGTCGCCGTTTTTTCAGAAGCCCTCGCACGAAACCGCGAACACCTCATTAAAGATGCCCTGTTGGTGGTTGAAGGCAACCTAGGCTGGGATGACTTCCAGGGTCAATTACGATTAAGTGCCGAAACACTGATGAGCATCGGGGAGGCCAGGGCTCAGTTTGCCCGGCGCCTTTTGATTCAGTGGCCAGAAGGCGATGTCGATCCCACACGGGTTGAAACGCTCAAGGAAGCCCTAAGGCCACACCTCGGTGGTCACTGCCCGGTCTTTATCGACGTCCGAACAAAAGGCGCCATGTCGCGTCTGCAATTGGGTGATGATTGGCGGATACGCCCCGAGGAGCCGCTCATCTCAGTCCTCCATGAGCTTTTCGAGGCCACCAGGGTTCGCCTTCATTACCAGTAATTGGCGATGAAAGAGCCTCTAGCCACCGCCATCCGCCTCGCGACATTTTTTAGCCCAGGACGAGCGTCCGTAGGCATAGCCCACAAACATCCAGGTCACAAGAGCCGTTACAAAACGGAGTTTCCAGTTGCCTTCAAGGCTGAAAGGATGCCCGAAATGGGCGTACTGGAAGACCCCAAGGGAAAAGCACAGCATGAACCCGCCCCATCTCAAAACACCATGAGACCAAATATAGGCGTTTCTGCCGCGGGCACGAATCGCTGCCCATTCGGCGTCAGGACCGCCTGAGTCTGAGGCTCTCTGAACGGTCATCCCTCTGCTGGAATCATGACGGAGTCGCCCCGGCCAATACCGAAATATTGAAAGCCCATCGCTTTGAGGGACACCGGATCATAGAGATTGCGGCCATCAAAGATGGCAGGATAGGTGAGCGTCGCCTTGATAAGATCAAAATCGGGGCTCCGAAAGACATTCCATTCGGTCACAATCACGAGAGCGTCCGCCCCTTGCAGCGCCTCTTCAGCCCCCTTGACCAACTGGAGTTTGGGCTGATCGCCGAATATTCGCCGAGCCTCCTCCATCGCAACAGGATCAAAGGCCCTGACCTTCGCCCCCTTGCCGAGGAGCTGCTCAATCAACGTCCGGCTGGAGGCCTCGCGCATGTCATCGGTATTCGGCTTGAACGCCAAGCCCCAGATGGCAAAGGTTTTTCCTTCAAGAGCCCCATTGAAATAATCAACAATTTTTTCAAAGAGCCTGAGTTTTTGGCGTTGATTGACGTCTTCCACCGCTTTTAGAAGTTGCGCGGAATATTGAACATCACGCGCCGTTCGCTCTAACGCCTTGACGTCTTTCGGGAAACAGGACCCCCCATAGCCACAACCAGGGTAAATAAAGTGATAGCCGATCCTTGGATCAGAACCAATGCCCACCCGCACTTTTTCGATATCGGCACCCAAGCGTTCTGCAAGGTTCGCCAGTTCATTCATAAAGCTGATCTTCGTTGCCAGCATGGCATTGGCGGCATATTTGGTGAGTTCTGCTGAACGGATATCCATGCACACCAGACGATCATGATTGCGGTTAAAGGGGGCGTACAGCGCTCTTAAGAGTTCGGTCGTCCTTGGATTATCGGTGCCAATCACGATACGATCGGGTTTCATGAAATCTTCAATCGCCGCGCCTTCCTTCAGAAACTCAGGATTAGAAACGACATCGAATTCCATTTTGGCCTGACGATCAGACAACGCGGCTTCAATCGTTAAGCGGACTCGATCTGCGGTCCCGACGGGGACCGTCGATTTATTAACGACAATCCGGTAGTCGTTCATTCTTTCGCCAATACTCCGAGCGACCGCCGTCACATACTGAAGATCGGCTGAGCCATCTTCATCCGGTGGTGTCCCAACCGCAATGAATTGAAACAGGCCATGGCGAACCCCTTCATCGATGTCCGTCGTGAAATGAAGGCGACCCGCCTCCCGGTTGCCGGCGATCATCAGATCAAGGCCCGGTTCGTGAATAGGGATTTCGCCCCGGTTCAAACGATCGATCTTCGCCTGATCGATATCGATACACACCACATCATTACCGACTTCGGCAAGACAAGCGCCGGTCACCAGGCCCACATAGCCGGATCCAAAAATCGTGACTTTCATAACTTCTTATTGTTGATTAAAACCCGTTGCCGTGGGGCTTAGTGCCCAAGTCCACGCAACAAATCATGTTTAATATCGTCAATGTGCTCAAGACCGACCGCGACCCGAACCAGGCCTTCCGTAATTCCTGCGGCCTGCCGCTCTTCTTCGGTGAGACGGCCATGGGTGGTGGTTGCAGGGTGCGTAATGGTGGTTTTAACGTCACCCAAATTGGCCGTGATGGAAAGCATCTTGGTGTGATCAATCATGGCCCACGCTCCCTCCCGTCCACCGTCCACCTCAAAGCTGACGATACCCCCGCCTGATGATTGCTGACGCCTTGCCAAAACGACCTGAGGGTGGCTCTCAAGCCCCGGATAATAGACTTTTTGGACAAAAGATTGCTCTTCAAGCCATTCTGCCAGTTTTTGGGCGTTCTCGCTGTGCGCACGCATCCTCAGGTTCAACGTTTCAAGCCCTTTCAGAAAAACCCAGGCGTTAAAGGGGCTCATGGCAGGACCTCCGGTTCTTAGGAAGGGGTAAATCCCTTTTTCCAAGACTTCATGACTGCCGACCAAGGCGCCACCCACACAGCGTCCTTGCCCATCGAGGTATTTGGTGGCCGAATGAATGATGAGGTCGGCCCCCATCTCCAAAGGTCGCTGCAGTGCCGGCGTACAAAAGCAGTTATCGACGGCGAGGAGAGCCCCATGATCATGAGCTAGGGTCGCCAACTGCCGGATATCGGCCATCTCGGTCAGGGGATTCGAGGGAGTTTCAAGGACCAGGAGCTTTGTATGAGGCTGCATGGCCTTCTCCCAGGCCGATAAATCCGTCAGCTTGACGAAGGTCGTCTCCACCCCAAACTTCCCGAGGAAGTTCTGAAACAGGAGGACGGTATTGCCAAAAACGCTCCTTGAGCAGACCACATGATCGCCGGCTTTAAGCAGACCAAAGGCCATGCTGGCTATCGCCGCCATCCCAGAAGCCATGGCCAGACAACGCTCGCCCCCTTCAAGCGCGGCTAAACGTTCCTCAAAGGTCCTGTCCGTCGGGTTGGTGAACCTTGAATAGATATTGCCGGGGATTTTTCCAGAGAACTTGAGTGAAGCTTCCTCGGCACTTTGAAAGACATAGCTCGAGGTCGGGAAAATCGGCTCAGCGTGTTCCCCTTCAGGCGTCCTATGCTGTCCGGCCCGAATCGCTCTCGTTTCAGGGTGATAATCGCCCCATTCAATCTCGTCCATGGCTGCCGTTCCTTATCCCGCGTTGTGAAGTCCAATGGTGCTGTCAGAACCTTCTCGGTTTAACTTGGCCCGATCATTTCGGTGGTCACTCAAGCGATCGAGATAAGCCTGATTCACATCGCCGGTGACATAGTGTCCATCAAAACAAGACGTATCGAACTGCTTAATATCTGGATTGCCTCGCTGGACCGCAGCAATCAAGTCATTCAGATCCTGATAGATCAGCCAATCACATCCCAAGGCCTTCTCGATCTCGGCCTCAGTGCGGTCATGGGCAATCAGTTCCTCGGCGGCCGGCATGTCGATTCCGTAAACATTAGGGTAACGGACCGGTGGCGCGGCCGATGCGAAATAGACCTTGTTGGCACCCGCCTCACGGGCCATTTGGATGATCTGCTCGGAGGTCGTTCCGCGAACAATGGAATCATCAACCAACAGCACATTGCGTCCCTTAAACTCCATACCGATGGCATTGAGCTTTTGGCGAACCGATTTTTTCCTTAAAAGTTGTCCGGGCATGATGAAGGTCCGGCCGATATACCGATTCTTGATGAAGCCTTCCCGAAATTTAATACCCAATTTGTTGGCGAGCTGGAGGGCCGAGGTCCGGCTGGTATCAGGAATCGGGATGATGACATCAATGTCATGATCGGGTCTTAACTTCTGGATCTTGTCGGCCAGCTTATCGCCCATGCGCCGGCGCGCCTTGTAAACCGATATATTGTCAAGAATCGAATCGGGCCGGGCAAAATAAACGTACTCAAAGATGCAGGGCGACAGGCTGGTGTTCTTCGCGCACTGCTGATGATGGAGGGTCCCGTTGCGCTCAATGAAAATGGCTTCGCCAGGAGCGACATTGCGGACGGTGGTGAACCCAAGGACATCAAGCGCCACACTTTCCGAAGCGAACATGTAATCGGTGCCCTGATCGGTCTTCCTCTCGCCATAGACTAAGGGCCGAATCCCGTGGGGGTCGCGGAAAGCGAGAACCCCAAAACCGGTGATCATCGCCACCACAGAATAAGCCCCCCGGCAGCGCTCATGGACGGCTGAAACGGCCCTAAAAACATCACTCGCGGTGATTCGAAGCTTGCCAATCTCATGCAATTCGTGGGCAAAAACATTCAATAGGACCTCAGAATCTGAATCCGTATTGAGATGCCGCTGGTCCTGCAAGAAGAGCTCCTGCTTGAGTGTCTCGGCATTGGTCAGATTACCGTTGTGGGCTAGTGTGATGCCGTAGGGTGAATTGACGTAAAAAGGTTGCGCCTCTGCCGTGCTGATACAGCCGGCGGTGGGGTAACGAACATGGGCAATCCCCATGCAGCCTCGAAGGTTCACCATGTGACGGGTGTGAAAGACATCCCGAACCAGGCCACTGCCTTTTCTCAAATTAAATCGGTCCCCATCGCAGGTCACAATGCCCGCGGCGTCCTGGCCCCGGTGTTGAAGAACGGTCAGGGCCTCATAAAGCTCCTGATTGACATCCTCTGAAGAGACAATCCCTGCAATACCACACATATCAATAGCGGCTCTTTGGTTCAGTGAGAAGAAGATCGTTGTTCAAGTTTGGGGACGAATCCAGGGGGAAGATGGGATTCGAGCCACAGTGCCATGCTCTGGAACAGGGGTATCAGCTGTGATGACTGCCAAAGCGGCTCCTTAGGGAGCGGGGTCGTCCGAGCGAGGAAAACCAATACGGTGATCAAAAGAGCACCCCGTGCGATGCCAAAAAGGAGGCCCGCGAGCCGATCAATGCCTGAAAGCCCGGTCGATTCGAGAAGTCTTGTCAGTAAGAACCCGAGCATCCCGGCGAGGACCAAGGTCAGGATAAAGAGCAGGCCAAAGGCTGCTGCAACCCTTGCCGTCGGTGAAGGAAGGATGGATTCAAGAGAAACCGCCAGCGCCGGACTAAAACGAATCCCTGCCCAGATCGCAAGGCCCCAGGCCATCAACGACACCACTTCCTTCACCAGCCCTCTGAAGAGCCCGACGAGACCCGATATTCCCATCACGGCGATCATGACCACATCGACCCAATTAAACGGGATCATCAGCGCTGTATTCCCTGGTTTTTGATGCCTCGACGAGGCGTCAAGCGATTCAATGGGTCTGCAGGATCATTCCCTTGACGCCATCTTGTTCCGACAGTTGCTTTTGGACTTGCTCGGCCTTTTGATGGTCAAATCCTGGGCCGACGGTCACCCGGTAGATCTTACCGGTCGAGGTCTCGATCGTCTGGACCTTCACCGGAAGATTCCGCTTTTTAATTTTCTCAGCCAGGTTGCGCGCATTATTTTCATCACTGAAGGTTCCCGCCTGAACAATATAGGCCGTGGGATGACTGACCACCGGTGGGCTCGTGATCGCCACCGATGATTTCTTGACCGGATCTTGGGCGGGGGAAACGGCCTTCTTGGGTGCTTTGGCCCCTGCTTCAGGCGGATGCGGCGTCGGTTTACTCGCTTCTGCAGGATCAGCCTTCTTGACCGCTGGCTTCTCACGATCAGTCGCCGAGGATGATTTGGGCTTGCCGACCGTCGCTGCATGGTCGCTGGCAAGGGCCGGGGCTTTTAGTGCTGAAGGTTTCGATGTCTTGTTCCCCTCAGGAGCGCTCGTTCCCGCTGGAGACACCCGCGGCAGGGGCTTCAAAGGGGTGACGGGTTCTTCATCGGCTTCCGCGGGGGGCGGCATGTCCTTGGGGATGACCGGCTCCACCTTCAAGGCCTTGGCCGGGGCTTCATCGGTCAAAGGCACCATCTCATATTTTCTTTTCTTGGCGGCTTGAGGAGGCGCCTGGGTGGGAAGTCCTGGATCCGTTGGATCAGCCACAGCGGCTCCCGATGACTCAACCGCACCAGGAAGCGCCAGCGATTGCGGCATCATCGCTTCAGGTAAGGCCTCCCCTTTCTCGGCGCCCTTATCTTCAAAAAAGTAAGGAACAATCACAATGAGAAGGAGCGATACGATAGCTGCACCGATGAGTCGTCTCTTCAAGTCTTCATCCATTACTCTTCCCCCTGTCCGGCGACCAGCGCCAAGTAGTCAGAAACCAGAAAAAAAGAACCAAACACCAGCACCATGTCACCGGGTGATGACGCTTTCAACGCGGCCTTTACCGCCAAAGGAACATCATCGAATCCAGTGATCACCTTTTCCATTCCGGCATTATGGAGGATTTCAGCAATTTCTTCAGGGTTCGCCGCCCGCTGCATGGGAAGTGGCGAAAGATACCAGGCCTCAATCAGATCGCCGATAATGCCGACCATTTGCTGGATATCCTTATCGCGCATCACGGCAAAGACAGCACGGACCCGGACCTTAGGATAGTACTTCCGGAGATGCTTTGAGAGGATCGTCACCGCTTCTGGATTATGCGCGACATCGAGGAGCACCGGAACCTCTCCGTCAAAATACTGGAAACGCCCCGGAAGAATCACTGCGCGTAGGCCCTTGGCGATCCTCTCCGCATCGAGGGGAAAAGTACCCCTGATCAGTCTCAAACATTGCAGCACGGCTGCGGCATTGAGGATCTGATGATCTCCCGGAATCCCGGGCATCGGCAGCCGTTCCTCAAGGCTCCCTTCCTGGTCTTGAAACCACCAGCCATCTTCTTCTGGCTGCCCATGAAAATCGACGCCTTGGCGATAAACAGAGGCCCCGAGGCCATGGAGATAATCAAGGACCGCCTCAGGAACCCTTGGATCACCCATGACGACCGGGCGACCTTTTCTGGCAATACCGGCCTTCTCAAGGCCAATGGCTTCCCGGGTGTGGCCGAGCCATTCGCGATGGTCGATATCGATACTGGCCATCAGCGCCACATCGGCGTCGATGATATTGACCGCATCAAGCCGACCGCCCAGCCCGACTTCGAGGATCCTGACGTCGAGATTTTCCGCTGCAAAAAGGTCCAACGCCGCCAGCGTACCGAATTCGAAAAAGCTCAAAGATACCCCTTCGCGGGCCTGCTCGATCCTCGCGAAGGCGGCCATGATGCGCTCATCACCGACGGGCTTGCCATCGATACGAATCCGTTCGTTGTAGCTTAATAGATGGGGTGACGTGTAGATCCCCACCCGATACCCGCCGGCTCTTAAGATCGCATCCAGCATCGCGATACAGGATCCCTTGCCATTGGTGCCGGCCACACTGATGGTCAATGTGGATGTATCGGCAAGATGCATCCGTTCAAGAACCCCTTGCACCCGCTGAAGACCCATATCAATGGCCTGCGGATGAAGGGACTCCTGCCAAGCTAACCAATCGGCCAGGGATTGAAAGGCCATGGATCAGTGGGCGTTTTGAGAGTCTTCGGCAGCCCTCAGCATGAGGCGCTGATCATCCGCATCAGCGGCCACGGCATCGTTCATGAGGTGAGCCAACAAAGAAGCGATCGTGGTCCGCATCTCGCGGCGATCAACAATCATGTCGATGGCCCCATGATCTAACAGAAACTCGCTGCGCTGAAACCCTTCTGGCAGTTTTTCACGAACGGTCTGTTCAATCACCCTCGGACCTGCAAAACCAATCAGGGCTCCAGGTTCTCCAATATTGATATCACCCAGCATCGCAAGGCTCGCTGAAACGCCACCCATGGTTGGATCGGTCATCACCGAAATAAAGGGAACACCGGCCGCGGCCATCCGGGCCAAGGCAGCACTGGTCTTAGCCATCTGAAACAGGGATAACAAAGACTCCTGCATTCTGGCTCCACCACTGGCAGAAAAGACCACCAGCGGAACCCGATAGTCCACGCAGTGGTTGACGCCGCGGACAAACCGCTCGCCAACCACAGAGCCCATCGAGCCGCCCATAAATTCGAAATTAAACGCGGCGGCCACCAAAGGCCGGCTCTCGAGATTGCCGGCCACCACGATCAGAGCGTCTTTTTCACCCGTGGACTTCTGGGCCTGCAGCAGACGATCTTTATATTTCTTGATGTCCTTGAATTTCAGCACATCAACCGAGACCAAGGATTCGGCAAGTTCGGTCCGATGGCCAGGATCGAGGAAAGTATGCAGCCGCTTGCGGGCACTCAGGCGCATATGGTGACCGCACTTCACGCAAACCGACTGATGGCGGTCCACTTCGGACCGATAAAGGATGGCATTACAGCTCGGGCACTTACTCCAAAGCCCCTCAGGAATCGTTCCCTTGGTGGAGGCCTCGGTCCGAATCTTATAGGGGACCAGCTTATGAAACCAGCTCACAATCAACTTCTCCGATAAGTCAGAAGGAAGAACCAGGCGCCGCATCCAAAGCGTGCCGCATGGAAGACATCAGGTCCGTGATCCCCAAAAGCGCATCAGCGGGATGTTCTTTCGACGCTTCGATAAGACTCACCAGCGCACTCCCAACCACGACCCCTTCTGCGAGGTGGCCGAGGGCAGCGGCCGTTTCGGCATTCTTGACCCCAAAGCCCACCGCCAGCGGTAAGGAGGTCCACTGCCGAATCTCTTTCAATTTTTTCTCGACCTCGGCGAGGTCCAAGTGACCGGCACCGGTCACGCCTTTGAGGGCAACATAGTAAAGATAACCTCGTCCCATCGCGCCCATTTTCTGGATGCGGGCTTCGGTGCTGTTGGGCGCCAACAGAAAGATGGGATCCATCTCCTGAGCCTTCAGCAGCTCCAAAAATTCGCTGGCCTCTTCAGGCGGCATATCCACGGTCAAAACCCCATCCACACCGGAAGCTGCGGCCTGCGCACAAAAAGCGGCATACCCCATGGCCTCAATCGGGTTCAAATAGCCCATCAAGACAATGGGCGTCTCGTTGTCTTCCGTTCGAAACTGTTTAACCAGTTCAAGGGTCTTTCGAAGACTCATTTTATGGGCCAAAGACCGTTCGCTGGCCCGCTGAATCACCGGACCATCGGCCATCGGGTCTGAAAAGGGAACCCCGACTTCGATGATGTTTGCCCCTGCTTTGACCAAGGCATGCAGTGCCGGGACCGTGAATGAGGGATGAGGATCACCCGCCGTAATGAAGGGAATCAGTGCGGTGCGTCCCTGTTGGCGAAGATCCTCGAAGCGGTGGGTGAGTCGGCTCACAGCGTGATGCCCTCTCGCGCAGCGATCGTATTGATGTCCTTGTCACCCCGCCCTGAGAGATTGATCAGGATCTGCTGATCCTGATCAAGGGTTGGCGCCAATTTCATAGCATAGGCGATCGCATGACTCGACTCGAGGGCTGGAATGATCCCCTCCATCCGAGTCAGTGTATGAAACCCTTCCATGGCCTCAGTATCCGTGATCGCCACATACTGGGCACGCCCGATGTCTTTCAGCCAAGCGTGTTCAGGACCCACGCCGGGATAGTCAAGACCTGCGGAGATGGAATGCGTCTCGATAATTTCGCCATCATCGTCTTCCATCAAATAAGTCCGGTTGCCATGCAGAACCCCCGGGCGTCCCGCGGACAGCGGGGCTGAATGGCGACCGGTCTCGATGCCATCACCTGCCGCCTCAACGCCAATCATCGCGACATCGGCATCACCGATGAAGGGATGAAACAGACCAATCGCATTCGAGCCGCCACCGACACAGGCTATCAACGCATTCGGGAGTCGCCCGGTCTGGGTCATCATTTGTTCCCGCGATTCACGGCCGATGACCGACTGAAAGTCACGGACCATGGCGGGATAAGGATGCGGTCCTGCCACGGTCCCGATGATATAGAACGTATCGTCGACATGGGTCACCCAATCCCGCATGGCCTCATTGAGGGCATCTTTGAGGGTTTTAGAACCCGAAGCGACCGGAACCACGGTCGCGCCCAAAAGTCGCATGCGAAGGACATTCTGGGCCTGCCGGGCAACATCCACCTCCCCCATGTAGACCACGCATTCAAGCCCTAAGCGAGCGGCGACTGTTGCTGTCGCCACCCCATGCTGTCCGGCACCGGTTTCAGCGATGATCCTGGTCTTTCCCATACGTTGCGCCAACAGCGCCTGACCAATGGTGTTGTTCACCTTGTGGGCGCCGGTGTGATTAAGATCCTCGCGTTTCAAGAAGATCTGGGCGCCACCAAAATGGCGGCTCATCCTTTCAGCATGATAAATCGGAGAGGGGCGCCCGACGTAGTGCTGGAGATCACGATCGAGTTCCTTTAGAAACTCCGGGTCCTTCATATAGCGTTCGTAGGCGATTCCAAGCTCATCGATCGGCTCCATGAGCGTCTCAGCGACAAAGACGCCGCCATAGGGCCCAAAGTGGCCCCGCTCATCGGGGAAGTTATAAGGTTCGGTTGTATTGAATTCGATAGTCAAAGTCATGCACCTCGCTGAGGAATGCGGCCATTTTAGCCTCATCCTTGATTCCTTTTTGAGCCTCGACACCACTGGAGACATCGAGTGCGTAGGGCCTCAGGGCCTTTAAGGCCGCTGTCACATTGTCAGGTCGCAAGCCGCCAGCCACAATCAGGTTCTGCGCCATCGCTTGGGTCAACCGACCCCAGTCGAAGGCGCGTCCGGTTCCCCCCATCGCATCGGCCTCAAAGGCGTCGACCAAAAAACCGCTGGCGCCTGGAAAGCGCGCCAAGGCGGCTGGGAGATCAAGATCAGAACGCATCCTGATCGCCTTAATAAAAGGCCTGCCAAACCCTTGGCAATCCGCTTCGGTCTCATCCCCGTGAAATTGCAGAAGATCCAGTCGAACTTCCGACACAATGTCCGCAATAGTGCCAGGATCCTCATTCACGAAAAGACCCACGATCGTGATAAAGGGCGGCAGCCTCTCAATGATCGAACGGGCCACCTCTACTGAGACCACGCGAGGGCTCTCAGGATAGAACACCAGACCCAAGGCATCAGCCCCAAGTCGAACGGCCGCCAGCGCATCTTCTATTCGCGTCAGACCGCAGATTTTAACGCGAGTTCGTCGAGAGGGATACGGATACGGAAAATTCATGGGGAGCCGACGGCATAAAACGCCGCGCATCAGCGGGCAATAAATCGAAGATGGGTGCCCTTTCAAAACCGAAACACTCGGGGTAGAGGACTGCTGCAAAGTATAACCCGTCTGCGGGGGCCGTGACACCGGCCAGACGCCGGTCGCGGGCGGCCAAAACGTCGGCCAACCATTCAGGTCTTTCCTTCCCGGTGCCGACCGCCAGCAACGATCCCACAATATTACGCACCATATGATGAAGAAAAGCATTGGCCCCGACATCGATCAGGACGCGCTCCCCTTCACGCTGAATGCGAATAAAGTGAAGAAATCGAATAGGGCTTTTCGATTGGCAGCCTTGCGCCCTGAACGATGAGAAATCATGTTCTCCAATGAGGCACTCGGCCGCCGCCTGCATCGCCGCCACATCGAGTGGCTTCGGACAAAGAGTCTGTTGCCGGGGTCCAAGGGCCGAGGCCATCGACCGATTGAGAATCTCGTAGCGATAATGACGCGCGATGGCGCTGGTTCTTGCATGAAAGTCGGCGCCCATCTCGAGGGCCTTGGTCACCCTGATATCCGCCGGCAACCACGCATTGGTCCCCATCATGAACGCATGGGTTTTTCGGGAGACCTCGGTATCAAAATGAACCACCTGACCCAAGGCATGAACGCCGGCGTCGGTCCGGCCTGAACAAACGACCCTCACGGGGCGGTCAGCGACCCGCGATAGCGCCGCTTCAAGTTCACCCTGAACCGTGCGCTGCGCAAGCTGCCATTGCCAGCCGGCAAAACCGGTCCCGTCGTATTCCACTACCAAGGCTATCCGCATTGAACCCACAGTCACGTCGTTTAAATTCTCTATCTACCCTGTCTCAGGTAGCCTCCGAAGAGGCTTTGCCGATACACTTCAGGATATTCAGCATACATCGCCATTTGAGGTTGAACCTTCATGACAGATCCGGCAAAACTCCTCCTAGACGGGCAATCCATTGATTTACCAGTCATTATAGGGACGGAGAACGAGAAAGGCATCGATATCACCCAACTCAAGGCCACCACCGGCTACCTCACCCTCGACCCTGGGTATGCCAATACCGGGGCCTGCCGATCGGCCATCACCTTCATCGATGGCGAACAGGGCATCCTAAGGTATCGGGGCTACGACATTGCAGAGCTCTGCGAAAAATCCACTTTCATGGAAGTCAGCTATCTCTTAATTCATGGCGCTTTGCCCTCCCAAGAGCAATTTAGCCGGTTCAAGGACAAGGTGCTGCTGCATTCACTGATTCATGAGGACATGAAGAGTTTCTTCAATTCCTATCCGGGGCACGCCCATCCGATGGCCATTCTGTCTTCGATGGTATGTTCACTCTCGGTCTATCACCCAGAGCTGATGAAGCCGAACCCCAACCCCAAGGAAACCAGTCAGACCATCACCCGCCTGCTCTCCAAGGTGCGCGTGCTGGCCGCCTTTGCCTATAAGCGCTCCGTGGGTGAAGCCTTCGTCTACACCCGCCCGGAACTCGATTATGTGTCAAATTTCCTGCACATGATGTTCTCCAACCCCATGCGGGATTACGAGGCGAACGAAACGATCAGGAAAGCGCTGGATGTGCTCTTTATCATCCACGCGGATCATGAGCAAAATTGCTCAACCTCAACCGTACGCATGGTCGGTTCCTCTAAGGCCAATTTATTTGCGTCCATTTCAGCCGGTGTCTGTGCCCTTTGGGGGCCCTTACACGGGGGCGCCAACCAGTCGGTGATCGAGATGCTGGTAGACATCGAAAGGGATGGCTGCAACTACAAAAAATACATTGAAAAGGCCAAAGATAAGAGTGATCCCTTCAAGTTGATGGGGTTCGGTCATCGGGTCTACAAAAGTTATGACCCCAGAGCCGTCATTTTGAAGACCTACTGTGATCAGATTCTGGATCAGCTGGGCATTAACGATCCGATCCTTGCCATCGCCAAGGGGCTTGAGGAAGCCGCGCTGACCGACCCTTATTTCATCGAACGCAAGCTCTACCCTAACGTCGATTTTTACTCCGGTATCCTCTACCGGGCGATGGGTTTCCCGACCAACATGTTTACGGTCCTGTTTGCCCTTGGCCGCCTTCCCGGCTGGATCGCCCATTGGAAGGAGATGATCGAGGACCCCAACACCCGCATAGCACGACCTCGTCAGATTTATATCGGCGCGCCGCTCAGGGATTACTCTCCCATGAATCAGCGCACCGCCCCTTAACCGACCCCCCAAAAACACCAAAGGACAACTCCCACGGAATGGCGCTTATCACTCTTAATCAGGTTCATCTAGGCTATGGGCACCCGCTTCTCGATGGCATCAGTTTTTCCCTCGAGAAAGGCGAGCGCGTCGCGCTGGTGGGACGTAACGGAACCGGAAAGTCAACGCTCCTTAAATTGATTGATCGGCGCATCGTTGCCGATGATGGTGACATTGCTTTTGCTGATGGCATCAGAGTGGCGCGGCTTGATCAGGAAGTCCCCCTCGACACCGCGGGCAGTGTCTTCGATGTCGTCGCCCTGGGGCTGGGTGAGATTGGCGATGCCATCCGTCGCTATCACCATCTAACGCAAGCGCTGGGTCATGATCCTGATGACAAGATCCTTGCAGAGCTTGAGGATTGTCAGCACATCATTGAAGCGGCCAATGCCTGGGACATGGAAACCACGATCGAGAATCTTCTGACCCGTCTCAATCTCCCCTCGGATGACGATATCGCCTCCCTTTCAGGCGGCCTTAAGCGCCGAGTCCTTTTAGCAAAAGCCCTGGCGTCCCAGCCGGATATCCTCCTTCTCGATGAACCGACCAACCACCTCGATCTTGATGCCATCCTCTGGCTTGAAGAGTTTCTTTTAGGCTGGTCCGGGACCTTAATCTTCATCACCCATGATCGGGTCTTTCTGCAACGCCTCGCCACCCGCATCATCGAGCTCGATCGCGGTCACCTGACGGACTATCCAGGCGATTACCCCACCTACCTCCGCCGCAAAGCGGAACTGCTCGATGCCGAAGCCAAAAACAACCTGGAATTCGATAAGAAACTCGCGCAGGAGGAAGTCTGGATTCGACAAGGGATTAAGGCGCGACGGACCAGAGACATGGGACGAGTCAAACGGCTGGTGGAGATGCGCGAGTCACGCAGCCAGCGTAGGGTTCAAGCAGGCCAAGTCAGCATGCAGGTTCAGCAAACCGAGCGGTCAGGAAAGTTGGTCGTGGAGATGGAGGGCGTCGGCTTTGACTATGGCGATCAGGTCATCGTCAGGGACCTCACGACCACCATTCTCCGGGGTGATAAGGTTGGGATCATCGGCCCTAATGGTTGCGGCAAGACCACCCTTTTAAGACTGATGCTGGGCCAGCTAGAACCCACTTCAGGGACCATCAAACTCGGCACTAATCTTCAGATCGCCTACTTTGATCAATATCGAATCACCCTCGATGAAAATGCCACCGTCATCGACAATGTTGCCCAAGGCAGTGACCGCGTCACCGTCAATGGCCGCAACACCCATGCGATTGGCTATCTCCAAGACTTCTTGTTTACCCCAGACAGGGCGAGACAGCCGGTCAAATCGCTTTCAGGGGGGGAACGAAACCGCTTGTTGTTGGCCCGTCTTTTTACCCAACCCGCCAATCTTTTGGTGCTGGATGAACCTACCAACGATCTTGATGCGGACACCCTCGATCTCCTCGAGGAACTCCTGATTGACTACACCGGAACCGTTCTGGTCGTCAGCCATGACCGTGCCTTCCTCAATAATCTGGTGACCAGCGTCTTGGCCTATGAGGGGGATGGGGTCATCAATGAATATATTGGAGGTTACGATGACTGGGTGCGCCAAAGGCCCCCAACCCTCTCCCCGGGGGAAGCCTCAAGAGGCCTTGGGCAAAAGCCTGAAGCCGCCCCCCGGGAGGTGGTGATACCCAAAGCCCAAGGCAAGGGCCGCAAGATGAGCTTTAAGGAAATCAAAGAACTCGAATCACTCCCCAGCCAGATTGAATCCCTTGAAACGGCTCTCGAGACCTTGACCCGGGAGATGGCCCGTCCTGACTTTTACCAGCAGGCCAAAGATCTCATCACCGCCCATCAGGCTGATCTCGCGCGACAACAACAAACGCTCGAAATCACCTACGGCCGCTGGGAGGCGCTTGAGGCGCTGAGGAATGACTCGCTGGCTTTATAGGAAACCCAAACGATGGTGCATCGATTCCCTTTAGGACTGCTTGGGCTAGCCTTGATCACGGGTTGCTCACAGGCGTTCATCCTCTCCAATGCCACTCCCTCCTTTGCCGACGGCTATCGCGCCGGATGTGAAAGCGGGGCCAGTGAGGGCAGCAACATGACCGGAGAGATTAAGAAAGACGATAAACGCTATCTCAATGATGACGAGTATGCGAGTGGCTGGCGTGAGGGAGACCGTGCCTGTCACGCGTCAGGATCAAAGGTCAATCCTAACCAACCCATGGAGCAAATTGACATCGACGGGCCACGTGGAGGGGTCTATTAATCAGGCTAGACTAAAAACGAACTTCGGTTTGCACGAACCAGTAATTGACATTGTCGTGATTGGTCGGCGCACCGGGTGCATAGCGCGCAAAATTGCCTTTCATGAGGACCTGCCAACCCACCTGAAACGCAATATTGTCATGGGCATCCCAGCGGCCATTAAGCTCCCAGGTTTGGCCCACATAACTACCCGCACTCCCCGACGTGTCCACAAGCTGGGCATTGGCCCAACCGGTCGTTGACCTTGGATCGGCCAGCCACCAAAAGCGGTTGGCGACATAAAAGGCAAAGTCCCGATGGGGGACGAGAAACAATCGATATCCCGGGGAAATGAGGTTGGTCCTCGCAAACAAGGTCAAAACCCCATCAGGGCCATATTCACTCACCGTCGAAGGGAACAAGGAATCAAAATGGGAGGACGCATAATCCCACTGGAGGAGGAACCTCGGATCCCACGCCGTATTGAAGTTATAACCGACCTGAAGATGCTGCATGATGGAGCCAACCCCAAGATCAGCGCTGGAGGCGTTTTGCCGCTTGCTTCCCGTCTGACCAATGGTTTCAATTTCGTAATCCCACTCCCCTTTATAAGGTTCCCGGTAGAAACGAAAACCCGGCGTGTAGAGATTTCGGCTGAGATTGATGGCTTCACCTTCATGGAGATAATAAAAATAAAGCTCCGATCGATCCTGGGCACTCAGGTGTTTGTTAAACAGCGCGCCCGTAAAGACCGCATCGGTGAGGGGGCGATTCCAAACCCACTGATTGCTCTGAAGAGCCGCTGTGGTGTTGGGAAGAATATTGACCGGGACGTTGGCGAACGTGCTTAACTCCCAGCCCTCTTCATGGCTGAGAAGACGATTCTGAATACCGACATATTGAAATTGGGTATTCTTGAAAGGCACGACCCCGATCAGTCGTCGACTGCCAAAATCCATATGCATCTGACCCAATTTAGTCTCTGAATCAAGCCCTGAACCCAAGAGGTTGCGATGAATCATCGCCCCAAAGACCTGCTCGAGATTCAGCACATTGACCATCGTCGTATCGATCTTGTTGGGATCACTCGATCCATACTGGCGGGCATCCCAGAATTCAGCTTCAAACCGCACATCCTCTTCTGGCCTCGCCTGAAACCAAACCACAGACTGAATCGGAAGGGCATTTTGACCCTGGGTATTGTCCTTGATCCAGGGCGTTGCATACGCTTCATAACGAACCCGCTCTTCAAGCGTCAAGGACATCCAATCAGGGGTATCAAACCAGCGCTGAAGGCTCCACGCCTGCGCCTCGGCCCAGGCGGCTTTTCCTGTGAGTTCATCTTTCCGGAGGCTGGCCACGGCCCCTAAGGACATTCTCGGCCTATAGTCGAGGTCTTCAGGAACGATGTGGCCCTTGGGATCAAGGCCCGGCGTGGCGCCACTTGAGGAGAGTCGATCCTTTTCAGTCTCTCTCGCCTGAGGCTTCTTTTTTTGCGCCGGTTCTGGTTTTACAGGCTCGCTATCCGCTAGAACACCGACCGGAACCAACAGAGAAAGTGTAATGGAAAGCCAACGCATACTCAGGGTTTGAACATGAAAAAGAGATAGGCCACAAAGATCATCAAATGGACGATCCCCTGTAAAAGGTTTGCTTTCCCACTGACAAAGGTCACCAAGACGACCAAGAGGGTGGCTGACAAGAGCGTGATATCGGTGGCCTTGACCCCAAGGACTAGCGAGTGCCCCATCAAGGCCGACGCGATCAGGACTGTCGGAACGGTGACGGCAATCGTCGCGAGCGCGGAACCTAAACAAATATTGATCGAACGCTGCATCCGATTGGATAAAGCCGCACGCAGCGCACCTAAACCTTCCGGCGCTAATACCAAGCTGGTGATCAAAAGACCACCAAATCCCGCCGGCCATTTGAGGACCTGCATGCCATGATCAAAGATTTTCGCCAAATGTTCAGAGAGCAGTAAGACGGGTAATAAGGCTCCCCCAAGCCCGATCAGCGACCACATCAAAGCACTGTTTCTCTCGAGCGCGCGCTTCTTTGCCTCCTTCCTCGGACTGATCCACCCGGTGGAGGCAACATGACCAAAATGTGAACGATGGCGACCCATCTGTAGCCTTAGAAAAACACCATAGACCACCATACAGAGAATGCCGAGAAAGGCTTCTTGAGAAGGCTCAAGGGTCGGTTTCCCATCGGTACCGGTAAAGTTCGGTAGGACGAGAACAAACAGCGACAACGGTGCGATGATGTGGAAATAGGCTAAGGCTCCCCTAAGATCGAAGGCTTGCTCGATATGCCGCCATCCCCCTGCCGTGAGTGAAACCCCAACGATCCCGTTCAACACCACCATCAGTGTGGCATAGACCGTATCTCTCATTAAAGAGGGGTTATGGTCACCCGAAACCATGACCTGCAAGAGAAGACTGACCTCAATGATCGTCGCGCTGAAGGTCAGCACCAAGGTTCCATAAGGCTCACCCAAGCGCTCCGCCACCCGATCGGCATAGCGGTCCACCGAAAAAACGCAGCCCATCATCAAGGCAAAAATGACCCCGCCTTGGATTTCGAGTGAGCGGACGCCTAAAGCATCGACGCTAGACCCCTGAGGATTCTGCTCTATCCAAAGCCAAGCCGCCCAACTGAGGAGAGGAAACGTTAACCCGCGGGTCAGGCTAAGAAAGTCTTTTAAAAGTTTCACGCACAGGAAAGGAAGCGGTGTGGGATGAAACAGAATGATACTCGGTCCTAACCCAGGCTTCCAAATTATGGCGATGTGAGGCAACCCTCATATATTCCATAAGTGAATATCTTACTAACTACTTATTCTTTCTGATTTCTCTGCTTCATTGCTAGCATCGTCCCCACAAGAAGCCGTCACCCCTGATCGGCTCTGCGCTAAAAACCCGAGGAACGCATGTCATCGTCCAACGATCTCGCCACCGAGGCTATGAGCCACGAGAGTCTTGAGAAGATTCTAAAAGCGATGGCTGGCCTCAAATTTGGATCCGTTGAAATCACGGTTCACGAGGGCCGAATGGTCCAGATCGAGCGCAAGGAAAAGGTTCGCCTCAACATCAACACCCACGAGCCGCCGATAAAAAACAAAGTATGACAGTGGCTTACCCCGACCAGGGGCGGCCCTTAGACAAAACAATAAAAGGCGCACTGACCTTCAAACAGCAGGAAGCGTGCTAGAGCGAAATGATCTTTTGAATAGGGAATCACCATGAAGCAACCATTCTCCACCTTCCTCGCCGCGGGCATTGGCGGTGCCGTCTTAGGCCTCTCCACAGAGGCTTTAGCGCTCAGCGATTCAGAACGCCTCGAACGTCTTGAAAAGACCATTGAGCGTCTCGAAAATCGCCTTGAAGCCACAGAATCTGAAAACAAGCGACTGAAAAAAGAAGTCTCTAGCGCAGGCACCGGTCATCAGGGCGTCTCCCACCGTGGGGTCAGCGCATCCGGCCTCTCCGGTGACCCTGTCAGTGAGCCAGCGCTCGCTAAACTAACGACCCAACCCGAATTCAGAGCCCTTGACACCAAGGTCAAGCTCTTAGAACGTAAACTCGAGGTCGAAAAGGAAGTCGCTGACAACAACCGAAAGAGCGCCGCCAAGGTGGAGGCAGGGCCTAATGGCTTTAAGATCGGAACCCCCGATGGAGACTGGCAATTACGCCTTAGAGGCTTCCTTCAGGCCGATACCAATACCTTTCTCAATGACACTCTGCCCGCGGGGACTGGTATTGGCTGGAATCCAACCCTTGGGCCCGATGGGGAACCCAACCCCTATCAAGCGGGTGCAGGCCTTGCCTCTGATAAATTCCTGATTCGAAGGGCGCGCCTGCAGTTTGCAGGAACCCTTGGAAAATATACCGACTTTTTGATTGCCCCTGACTTTGGTAACGGCCAGACCCGTCTTTTTGACTCCTGGGCTGATTTTCACTACTGGCAGCCGGCGAGTTTCGCGATCGGTAAGATGAAGGGTCCCCAGGATCTTGAACGGATGCAGACCGCGACCAACCTTCTCTTCAATGAACGTGCTTACCCGACCCAGCTGGCGGCTAACCGCCAAATCGGCGCCATGCTCCATGGGGAAATTGAAGGCCCCGGCTTTGATACCAAATACATTTCCAATATCAGCCACACCCAGGAACTTTTTGCCTACCAGGCGGGTGTCTTCAATGCGAGCCAAGATAATCAGGCGGTACAGAACTCCGACACGACTAATTTCGACAATAAAGAATATGCGGCGCGTATCTTTGCCCATCCCTTCCGTCATGTCGACTTTGAACCCATCCAGCGCTTGGGTCTCGGTTTTGGCGGCAATTATGCCAACTGGCAAGGCCAAAATGGCCAAACACCGATTGCCGCTCTGGTCTCCCAAGGCCAAAGCAATATCCTGACCTATCAGAGTGCTCAGGTCGTTCCAAGTGGAACCAACACCAACACGACGGAAATCGTCGGTCCTATCACCGGCAATGGGGGCAGCACCGGCAACCCCAAGACTGTCACTAACGTGACGACCGCGACCACTTATTCGGGCGCATTCCTTAATGGTGATCAATATCACTTTGCACCCCAGGGCTACTGGTACTGGGGGCCCTTTGGCGTCCTCGCTGATTGGACGTCATCGACCCAAGGCCTCGCCGCTAATGCCTTCAGTACGACGGTGACCCAGCGTCAAACGGATATCAACGGGACCACCAATACCACCACCGGTGGCCAGACACCTGGAGAACGCACCACGACCGTCACCACTCATACTTCTGTCCCGACGATTTCAGCCCAGAAAACCCAGACCAATACCGCCTGGCAAGTAGCCACCTCCTATGTTCTGACCGGGGAGGACAACACCTACTGGGCCATCAAACCACGTAAAAACTTCGATCCTTTTTCAGGAGAGTGGGGTGCATTCCAGCTGGCCGCTCGTTGGACAGAGCTCGATATCGGCAAGGACACCTTCACCAATTATGGGTCGGCTGCCAACCCTCTTTATCTCTTTGCAGATCCAAGGAGCTCCGTCCAGCACGCTCAAACCTGGGGGCTTGGGGTCAACTGGTTCCTCAATTCCAATGTCAAGATTCAAGGCAACTATGAACAAACCAAGTTCACCGGCGGTGCGGTCACCTTAGACAACCAAGTCACTAACCGTCCGGATGAGAAGGTCTTCTTCACCCGCGTTCAGTTCTGGTACTAAGGAGCTCGCTATCATGAAACATGTCATTCTGACCTTACTGGCCTTGGGTTTAAGCCTTGCCAGCACGACCCACATCCAGGCCGCCACCAGCGATGTGACCTACGATTTAACCGGAACCCTTTCCGGGAAAGCGAACCTCACCTGCAAGGGGAAACCCCCAGGTACCACTCGGGTGAAAGTGACCTCACTCCCAACGATCATTCCTGTTCCTTCTTGGAAAGCGAGCCTCACACTCCTCGCAACGGGTAACTTTAGTTACTGGGAAATCGACAGCAAGTCGGCCAATGCGGCCAAACCGCCGAGCACCGCCAATGGCTGGACTAATTACACCGGAGCGTGGACCCAGACAGGGTCAAACCTCACCCTCAAACTCGATGCGACCTCGCTTGCCAATGACTTCAAATACTTTAATGGCGGCACCAGCCCAACGAGTCCACTCCTTTATTTTGACGTCCAGAACGCGCTTTGGACGGGTGTTTTTGCAGGCGGCACAGTCAACGGGTCGGCGACGCTGCCCCTCAAGTTGAGTGAAACCACCGAATTAAAGATCACGAACTATTACACCAGCTCACCCAAGGCTTTCCCGAAAACCAGCTGCAGTACGACCTGGCGATACAACAAACAACTCACCACCCAATAATTTCATCGGATATCCAAAAATAAAGAGGACATCATCATGTTGAAGCTTAACGTCACCGGTCTTTCAAGAGGCATACTCCTGTTATCCCTTCTGGGCTCTTTTACGAGTGTCAAGGCCGAAGACCTGACCCTTTTAAATGTCTCCTACGACCCAACCCGGGAATTCTACGAAGACTACAACAAGCTGTTTCAGAAATACTGGAAGGAAAAGAAGGGTGACCATGTCACTATCAATCAGTCTCATGGCGGTGGCGGCAAACAGACCCGCGCGATCATCGATGGCCTTGATGCCGATGTTGCAACCCTCGCCCTCGCCTATGACGTTAATCAACTGTTTGAAAAAGGGAAGCTCATCCCACAGTCATGGCAAACGAGGCTCCCCAACAACAGTTGCCCTTATCTCTCAACGCAGGTATTCCTCGTACGAAAAGGGAATCCCCTCGGCATTAAGGATTGGGATGACCTTGCAAAGAAAGGGGTTTCCGTTGTGACCCCAAACCCAAAGACCTCGGGGGGTGCGCGTTGGGGTTACCTTGCGGCCTGGGGTTTTGGTCTTAAGAAACTCGGCGGCGAAGCGGCTGCCAAGGAATTGGTCAAAGGTATCTTCAATAATGCCGCAGTCCTCGACACCGGAGCCCGGGGATCCACCGTCACGTTTGCAGAACGGGAGCTCGGTGACGTCCTCATTACTTGGGAAAATGAAGCCCATTTGGTTCTAAAAGAATTTGGTGCTAATAACTTCGAAATCATCTATCCAAGCCTCAGCATCCTCGCCGAGCCGCCGGTGACCGTCGTCGATGTCGTTGCAAGACGCCACGGCACCACGGAAGTCGCCACCGCCTACCTTGAGCACCTCTACAGCAAGGAGGCCCAAGAATTGGCCGCGAAGCATTTCTATCGGCCTTCGGACAAAGCCATCCTTCAGGCGAATGCGTCAAAGTTTCCAGCCATACAATTATTCAAAATTGATGAGGTTTTTGGCTCCTGGGACAAGGCTCAAACCACCCATTTTGCAGATGGTGGGGTCTTTGATCAGATTTATGGCGTGAAATAGGTTTTAAGGCATGGGGGAGCCATCTCTTATTGGGAAAAAAGGGTTCTTGACCCGATCACGCCTGATTTTGGGAGACTCCCCCATGGCATCTTCAGAAAACCTCATGGAAAAGAGCAACAGAAAGGCAGGTGATTTTGAAGGCGTGAAGGGTCAGACCGAGGGCGGGCAACGCCCTAGACCATCGCGTTTAAGCGGTCGATGTTGGTGTTCTTAAAAAGGATCTCTTCTCATCCATCCCCGACTTAATGTAAGAGGTTGACCATGCCACTCCAACACTTGATCGACAGTTTTAATGACCGGTTCATTGCCGAAAACCACCTTAAAAATAACCCCCTTCGCTATCTTGATGGCAAGGTTCACGGCGTTTTTGGACAACTGACCTTTGGCAGTGATTTAAGACCCGTTCATTATTTTTCAACGCCTGAAAGGCTTTCAGGACACGATGCCGCGACGGTCCCTTTTGTAACGCTAGCACCAGGTGAAAAGCCTTCCTTTGCAGAACACCAGACGCCGAATATTGTGAGCCTCGACCGTTTAACAAGAACGGTCCACATGCTGAATTACCTGACCTTGAATCAGGAGGAAGGGCATCTTTTTCTGGACGTTCACCCTCGTCACCTGCTGACCGTGCAGCAGGACCATGGCGCCTATTTTGAAGACATTATTCGTCGTTGTGGCTTACCCCTAAGGCGTATCGTGATCAGCCTTCCGATCAACCGGTCTCATGAACACCAAATGGCTATTCTTCTTGAGCGTCTTAGAAATTACCGTGATCGTGGGTATTCAACGGCGATCAGAATTGATGATGAGACGCCCCTCGCCTGTGTCGATCATTTCAAAGCACAGTACCTTCATCGTTTTTCCCCAGATGTCATCCGCTTCAGCAGCCTATTTTTTCACCGGAACGACCAAGAACCGGGTGGTTTAAGGCGCCGAAACGCCCTCCTCGCTGCCCTGAGGCAAATCGATACGGAACTCTTTTTAGATGCCATCAAGGATCAAGGGGATGCCGACCTCGCTGAGGCCATCCGCCCAGATCATGCCCAAGGGCCCTGGCTCGATGCTCAGCATCGGGTGATTGAGCCTCTTCTAAAGGCTATCTGATCCTTGAGGCCTAAACCTTAAGCGCAGGAACTGAGGTTATTTGGCAAAGGAACGCGGTATATGAGGACTTTGAGGGTTGACATCGACGGTCTGGCGCGCGGGGATGACCACGAGATCCATGTCTTCCATCGGGATGGCCCCCAACAAAGGCTCATCGCCGAGAACCATGGCTCCGGTGAAGCACCGGCGATTTTTAAAGTGAATCTCCACTGGCCCACAATAGGGAACGGTGATGCGGTGACCATTCGCTAAAGTCACCTCACGCCGCTCCAATTCTAAAAGCCCAAGCTGGATCGCGAGATGCTCCGGAAGACAAAGATGAAGGGCTCCGGTATCAACGAGCGCCGTCGCGATAATCGGGGCCAGATCTCCCTTTGATGGATTGGAAAATCGAAACTCCGAACGAATGATACCCATACATTTTCCTTTAAGAATCGGTAAAAAAGCATTGAACGACACATGGATTTGACATGACACGCCGCAAAAGAGACCTGGTGTTCCTTATTAGGCTGACGTTTGGCATTAGCCTCCTGACCTTACCCGCCTATGGTGACATCACCCACCAAAACGACCCAGAGGTTCAGACTCCCGATAC